>DATCWR010000219.1:0-12703 GCA_036566245.1 Mycobacteriales bacterium
CATCCCGCCGCCGGCCGGTTCCATCCCGCCGTCGCCCGCCTCGCCGGGGTTCGAGATGGCCTGGAGCGGACACGTCCGGAAACCTTCTGGGCGCGCGGCCACCGGATGAGACAGGTTCGTGAGTCGAAACAGCGACCCACCGTCCAACTCGGTACCCGACACGCGACTGCGGGGTGGTCTCACTATGCACGGCACATGCACCAGCACGTCGGACACGGTCGACGTGGTGGTCATCGGCGCGGGCCCGGCCGGCGCCACCGCCGCCCTCACGCTCGCCAGGCACGGGCGCTCGGTCACCGTCCTGGAGCAACGCCGGTTCCCCCGATTCCACATCGGCGAGTCACTGCTCCCCTACATGGTGGGCATGCTCGACCAACTGGGGATACTGGACCACGTACGTGGGCAGGGGTACGTCGTCAAGCGTGGCGCGGAGTTCACCGACCACACCGGTGCCTTCAGACGGGTGAACTTCACCGCCCAGGGCCCCGGGCGCTACCACGACACCTTCCAGGTGGAAAGGGCACACTTCGACCGCCTACTCGTCGAGTGCGCGCGCGATGCCGGTGCAACGATCGTCGAGGATGCGCACGTCGCCGAACTGGTGACCGACAACGGTCGGGTCAGCGGTGTCGCCTACACCGAGGACGGTGTACGCCGGGTCGTCCGGGCGCGGTTCGTGGTGGACGCGGCCGGGCGGAGCAGCAGGATGGCCCAGACCTTCGGGTTACGCCGGATGATGGAGAACCTTCGCATGGTCGCCGTCTTCCGCCACTTCACCGGCCTGGACGAGTCCCAGAATCCAGGCGAGGAAGGCGACATCCAGATCGGCAGCCATCCGGACGGCTGGGTCTGGGCGATTCCGATCTGGTCGGACACGATCAGCATCGGCGTGGTGATGCCGAAGGCCCTGCTGCGTTCGTCGCAGCCCGAGCGGCTCTACGACGAGCACCTCGGCAGGATCGCCAGGATCACCCAGCGGCTGCGGGGCTCGCACCCCCTACCGCAACTGCGGGTGGAGACCGACTACTGCTATTTCAGTGACCAGGTGACCGGGCCGGGCTGGATGATGGTGGGCGACTCCGGCTGCTTCGTGGATCCGATCTTCTCGGGCGGGGTCTACCTGGCGATGGTCACCGGCAGCCGAGCCGCCGACGCCCTCCACCAGGTCCTCGCCGACCCCGCCGCCGAGGGTGAACTGTTCAGCGGTTACGAGAGCTTCTACAAGACCGGCTACGACACCTACGCCAGGCTCGTCCAGGCGTTCTACGAGTCGAACTTCGACTTCAACGCCTACGTACGATCCCTGCCGGAGGGAATCGATCGGCGGTGGATCGCCCGACTGCTCAGCGGCGACTTCTGGAGCGGACACAACCCGGTCAGCAGGTCGCTGCGGGCGGAACACCGCTGGGACACCTTCGCACGCTTCGAACCGACCTTCGGATGTCCGGTCTACGGCGAGCTGGACGCCGCCGAGCAGCTACCCGTCGTCGGGTGACCCTCCCCGCGCCCCACCGGTCAGTCGGCAGAGGACTGCCAACCGTTCCCTGGTGTGGGCGTCTCGCGCCCACAGGCCAGTGACTCGGCGATCTGCCCGAGGTCGGCCAGCAGGCGGTTCGCCCTCTCGGTGGTGAAACCGGCGATCATCCGCCGCTCGATGGTCAGCACAGCGGAACGGGCGGCGCGCAGCCTGTCCAGGCCCTCCTCGGTCAGCGACAACGGAAGTGCCCTGCCCGCCGCCCGCGACCTGTCGCACGTCACCAGACCTGAGGTCCGTAGCGCCCTCAGCACGCCGTTCATCGACTGCCGCGCGACGAACGCAGCCCGCGCGAGTTCGGAGTTGGACATGCCCGGTCGCTGATCGAGCAACTCCAGGCAGGCGTACTGGGAAAGGGTGAGCCGGTGCGGGCGGAGTACCTCCTCCAGTGCGGCCCGCGAGATCGCCTGAATGCGCTTCAGTTCATAGCCGACCCGTCGGGTCGGATCGATCGGAACGGTGGGTGGCGTCATGCCGGCAATTGTTTCACAATCCATATATGTCAGGCTCCTGACACAATGCTAGAGTCGACGTCATCACAACGGTACGGCTCTGGTTCTGGCCTGCACAGGACATGTCCGGATAGTCACTGGGACCAGCTGTGGTCCCTGCGTAACGTCGCCATCTGCCACCGGTTGTCCACCGGGGTCCCACCCGTGCATGCCATCTCGAATCCCAGGCGGATTCCATGACCATTGTCGTACGAAAGTATGGGGGCACCTCCATCGCCACCACCGAGATGATCGGACGGGCCGCCGCCTACAACAAGGCGTCGTACCTGTCCGGCATCCGGCTTGTTCTGGTGACCTCGGCGATGGGTGAGACCACCGACCAGCTGCTGCGATGCGCGCGGAAATTCGGAGAGTTCTTCGCCCATCGGGAACTGGACCAGCTACTCGCGCTCGGCGAGAACGCCTCAGCGGCTCTCATGGCGCTGGCCCTCGAAGGCGTGGGGGTACCCGCGGTCTCACTCACCGCGGCCCAGGCGGGCATCACGGTGGGCGGCCCCCACGGGACGGGCGTGATCACCGGAATCGACACGGCACGGATCAACGCGGCTCTCGACGAGGGAAGGGTCGTCGTGGTGCCGGGCTTCCAGGGAATGAACCCACGACAGGAGGTCACCACGCTGGGCCGTGGCGGTTCGGACACCACCGCGGTGGCACTTGCGGTGGCGCTACAGGGGTCGCGGTGCGAGATCCACACCGATGTGGACGGCGTCTACACCGCTGATCCGAGGGTGGTTCCGGTCGCCCGTCCGCTCGACCGGATCGCCGCAGACGTGATGGCCGACTTCGCCTGGGCCGGAGCGAGGGTGATGCACCCTCGGTCCATCGAACTCGCCGCGATGTACGGATTGGACATCCACGTGAAGAGCACGTTCAGCGGCCGCGGGACGGTGATTGTGGGAGGACCGGCGAAGGACCTGCTGGAGGCAGGACCGGCCGTCGTGGGAATAGCCCACGACCCCGACGTCGTCGACATCACAGTGCGCCGGTCGGCAACGGACCGAAACGTTCTCACCCGGCTGCTTCAGGACATCCTGAGACGCGGAATACAGATCGACCTGTTTGGTGAACTAACTCGGGACGACCATGAACGGGAAATCGTCGTCACGGTGCGCAGAACTGATGTCGCGCATGTCGAACAGGTGGTCAGGGCGAGACTGAACTGTGGAATGAGTGCTGTTCGGGTCGACGAGAACCTGGGCAAGGTCTCGATCGTCGGCATGGGGCTCCTGAGTCGTCCGGAGTACCTCGGAAGAGCACTTCCGGTCCTTGACGCCGCCCACATAGCGGTGAAACGGATCTCCACCTCACAGGCGCGTGTCTCGATGCTCGTCCCACTCGACCGGCTCACCGAGGCGGTTCGACTGCTGCACGAGGAGTTGTGTCCGGACCGCGACGACGCCGAGGTTTCCACCGCCAGCTCATGTTGACCGATCGGAGAGGGCACATGGTAGCCGTGAACGACAGCTGGGGAAGAAGGCTCAGATTACACCGACTGTACCGCCACGGTGGCGGCGGCCTGTTCGTGGTTCCGCTCGACCACACGGTCACCGACGGCCCCATCGCCACGTCCGTCGACTTCAACCGCCTCGTCGAGAGCCTGGTCAGAGGTGGGGTCGACGCGGTGGTACTACACAAGGGACGACTGCGGCACGTCGACCACGAGTGGTTCGCCGACGCCTCGCTGATCGTGCACATGAGCGCGAGCACCGTGCACGCCCCCGACCCGGACGCGAAGGTGTTGGTGTCGAGCGTCGAGGAGGCGTTACGGCTCGGCGCCGACGCGGTCAGCGTCCACGTGAACCTGGGGAGCCAGGGCGAGGCCCGGCAGCTTTCCGACATGGCCGAGATCGCCAACGCGTGCGACCGATGGAGCATGCCGTTGCTGGCGATGATGTACCCACGTGGCCCGGGGATCGGCGATCCACGGGACCCGGACCTCATCGCGCACGCTGTCACCCTCGCCGCCGACCTGGGCGCCGATGTCGTGAAGACCAACTACAGCGGCTCGCCGGACACCATGGCCGACATCGTCCACGCCTCCCCGATACCCGTCGTCGTGGCCGGGGGACCGAAGCTCGGCGACGTCGACACGCTCATCGCCCACGTGCGTGAGGTCCTCCGGTCCGGAGTGGCTGGCGTCGCGATGGGACGCAACGTCTTCGGCGCCAAAGATCCGGAGGCCGTGGCAAGTGAGGTGGCCGAGCTCGTGCACTACCGCGGCACGGTCACCCGTGGGGAGCAGTCCTCGTTCTCGGGTGCGCACTCCTTCCTCGCGGCAACACCGGCGAACCTCTGAACACGCATCGGCAGATCCAGGTGAGGAGACCAGGGCGTGAAGATCTGTTGGCTGGACATACGGGGCATCTCCGAGGGCAAGGCGGCCATCGTCGAGGAGGCAATCCATGAGCGCGTCGACGGGATCGTCGCGGACAACCTCGATGATCTGGCGGGGCTGCCTCCGACGGTGACTCGGGTGCTCCTACCCACCGGCGGTGTACCGGAGCACACCGAGGGGGTGGACGTCATCGTGGCCGACGCCTCCCGCGACCCCGACGACGGCCCGACGGTCGGGCCCGAAGGTGTCGAGTTCGGACGGTTCGTGGACGTGTTCGACCAGGCCAGCCTGGAGAGCGCGTGCGAGTCGGCGAAGTCGCACAGGTGGACGGTCGTGCGGTTTCGCGACCCGACGAAGATCCCCCTGGAGATCCTGCTGGCCGCGGCCGACAACGCCGACGGCCGCACCATCACGGTGGTGGAGGACCTGCAGGAAGCCGAGGTCGTCTTCGGTGTGCTGGAGCGCGGTTCGGACGGAGTGATGCTGGCCCCGACGAGCGTGGGCGATGCGACCAGGCTGCGGACGGCCGCGGACACCTCCTCGGCTCCACTCGAACTGTGCGAGTTGGAGGTGATCCAGACCACCCACGTGGGCATGGGTGACCGGGCCTGTGTCGACACCTGCACCCATCTCCGCCAGAACGAGGGGATCCTGGTCGGGTCACACTCGAAGGGACTGGTGCTCGCCTGCAGCGAGACCCATCCGCTGCCGTACATGCCCACCCGCCCGTTCCGCGTCAATGCGGGCGCCGTCCACTCCTACACCCTGGCCATGTCGGGCCGGACGAACTACCTGAGCGAACTGCGGTCGGGAAGCAAGGTGACCGCCGTGGACGTGACCGGACGGACGCGGCTGGTAACGGTGGGCCGGATCAAGATCGAGTCGCGTCCGCTGTTGAGTATCGACGCGGTGTCCAGATCCGGGCAGGAGGTCAACCTCATCGTGCAGGACGACTGGCACGTGCGTGTGCTCGGCCCCGGAGGTGCGGTGCTCAACGTCACGGAACTGGGACCGGGGGACACACTGCTCGGTCACCTGCCGACGCGCGATCGGCACGTCGGCTACCCGATCGACGAGTTCTGCATCGAGCGCTGACGGGGGTACCAGACGTGAGGCGACGTCCAGTCTTCGACTTCCATGCCCACCTCGCCGCCGGCCCTGACGCGCTGCGCCGGTTGCTCGAGACGATGGACCAGCACGGTATCCAACGCGCGGTGGTCGTCGCGGGAGGGGCCGTCGGACCCGACGAACTCTCCCGGCAGATCGTGGAGGGCGGACACGTCGAGGACGACGCGGACAACGAGGCGGTACTGTCGAGTTGCCGGCAGGCCGAGGACAGACTGGTCCCCTTCTACTTCGCCAACCCACACCGGGAACCAGACGAGTACCGCCGCTGTGCCGGGGCTTTTCGCGGCCTGAAGTTGGCTCCCGCCGTCCACGGCGTCCCCCTGACCGACGCGCGGGTGACCGGCCTGGTGGAGGTCGCCGCCCAACTCGGGCACCCGGTCTACCTGCACTGCCTACACCGGGCTGGTTTCGGCGTACGCGACCTTGTCACGGTCGCGACCGGATTCGCCCAGGTGAACTTCGTGCTCGGGCACGCGGGGGTCGTCAACCTGGACTGGCACGCGGTCAACCTGATCGCCCCACACGCCAACGTGTTCTTCGAGACGTCTGGTGGCTACACCAGCGTGTCGGCCGTTGCGTTACGCCGGCTCGGACCCACACGGGTCGTCTTCGGTACCGAGTACCCACTCCAGCATCCGGCGGTCGAGCTGGCCAAGCTCGACGCGCTCGACCTGCCCGAGGAGACGTGGCGGCAGGTCGCCTGGGCAAACGCGCGGCGACTCATCGGAGAGGTCACCACATGATGTTCCAGTCACTGCCGAACCTGCCGGGTCTGCCGGGGTGGGGCAGTTTCGACGAGCTGTACCGCCAGCAGGAGAAGCGACTGCGGGAGACCCTACGGTGGGCCCGCCGTTCGCCGTTCTACCGGGCGCGCATCCCCGACTCTGACCCGACCAACGGTTTCTCCGACCTCGCCGGCATGCCGATCACCACCAAGCAGGACCTGCGGGAGTCCTATCCCTTCGGGATGCTCGCGGTACCGCGGTCGGAACTCGCCACCTACCACGAGTCGAGCGGGACGACCGGTGAGCCGACGTCGTCGTACCTGACCGACGAGGACTGGTACGAGATGGCGACCCGCTTCGGCCGTAACGCCGTGCACCTGTCGCCCACCGACACGGTCCTCATCCGTACCCCGTACTCGATGCTGATAACCGCCCACCAGGCTCACCAGGCCGCCAGGCTGAGGGGAGCGACGGTGGTCCCGGCGGACAACCGCTCACTGCTCATGCCGTACTCGCGGGTCATCCGGCTGCTGCGCGACCTGGACGTCACCGTGGCCTGGTGCCTGCCGACCGAGTGCTTCCTGTGGGCGGCAGCGGCCCGCGAGGCCGGCCTGAAGCCAGACTCGGACTTCCCCGCGCTGCGCGCCTTCTTCGTCGCCGGGGAGCCGTTGAGTGCCGCCCGCAGGAAGCGGATCGAGGCACTGTGGGGCGGACGTCGGGTCTACGAGGACTACGGCTCCACCGAGACCGGAAGCCTGGGTGGCGAGTGTCCCGCCGGCCAGGTCCACCTGTGGGCCGACCGCTTCCTGGGCGAGGTGTACGACCCGAAAACCGGGCGGAGCAGTCGAGAGGGGCGGGGTCAACTGCTCATCACGAGTCTGTACCGCAAGGCCATGCCGCTGGTCCGGTACAACATCGAGGACGTCGTGGAGCTGTCCGAACGCGACTGTGACTGTGGTTGGCGACTGCCGGTGATCAGGGTGTTCGGTCGCGCCGCCGGAGGGATCGACGTGTCCGGCGTACGGATCACACAGGACGCACTGGAGGAGTTGGTCCTCGCCCTTCCGGTGGAGCAGAACGTGCTGTTCTGGCGGGCGCGCGCTCACTCCCGACACGTGGAGATGGAGATCGAGGTCGCCGAGGATCAGGCGGAACTGGCGTGTGCCGAACTCACCGCGGCGGTCCAGAGCGTGTTGGGCGTGCGCTGTGAGGTGCGGGCACTGCCGCCCGGCTCGCTGGTTCCGCACGGGGTGCTGGTCGGCGACAGGGAGTTCGCCAAGCCCAGGAGCCTGTTCGCCGCGAACGAGAACTGGGACAGGGCGGTCCTCTACTACTGACGGGTCCGGGCCGCTCCGGACCCACCGCAACCACCGGGGTGACCGACGCCGGCGGGGCGACCCGCGACGGCACGGACCACACGCACCAGACCGATCGAACGCGCCAACCGGCGCGCACACGAAGCGAGGGCGGCATCGTGACGAGAACAGACTGTTGTGTCGCGGGAGGCGGACCTGCCGGTCTGCTGCTGGCGTTGTTGGTCGCCCAGCGGGGTTGGGAGGTCACCGTCCTGGACCGCAGGCCACGGCTGGACGCGAACGGACCACCCATCGCGCCCTACCTGCACCCGCCGACGTTGGAGATCCTGGACAGGCTGGGACTGCTTCCCGACATCGAGCAGGACGCGGTCCGGGTGGTGGGGGCGACCGAGTACGCCGCCGACGGCACAGCGTCCGAGTGGCGTTACACGGACGTGGCCGACTGCGCGTTCCGATACGGGCTGAGTGTGCGGTTGGACGACCTGAGTGGGGCGATCCTGCGCCGGATCGAACGGATGCCCAACGTCCGCGTTCTCACCGGGGTTGAGGTCACCGGACTTCCGGAGGAATCCCCGGGCATCCACGGCGTCGCGGTCCGCGCGGACGGGGCCGAGTACGTCGTGTCGACAAGGTTGATAGTCGCCTCCGACGGCAAGTTCTCCGCAGTGCGCACCATGGCCGGGATTCCCGCCGAGGTCTTCGAGTTCGACCGCAGGATTCTGCGGACGGTCGTTCCCCGCCCACAGGGCTGGTCGGACAGTTGGCTCGTGCGCCGCCGACCGCCGAGCCTCCTGCTGGCGCTACCGGTCGCGGGTGACAGGTTGGCGGTCCTGTGGATCCCGCCGACCGAGGATCACGACAGGTTGCGGTCAGGGGAGGTGAGTCAGCTGGTCGAGGAGTTGGCCGCGGTCGAACCGGCGCTGGATGCGGCACTGCGGGACTCGGTCCGCGCATGGTCGACCGTCCACGAGGTGGTCCATCACATCGTGACGCCTGTCGAGTGGTACAGGGACAACGTCGTACTGCACGGCGACAGCGCACACGGTGTGCACTTCTACGGGGGCCAGGGTCTCAACCTCGCCCTGCAGGACTCGCTTCTGTTGTCCGACGCGGTTCACCGCTCACTGTCGTCGGGCGACATGGGGGCGGTCGAGCAGTACGTCGCACAGCGCAGGCCGTTCGTGGAGCGATTCCAGAACATCCAGAAGCGGATGCCGGGGCTGACCTCCGCGGTGAACGTCGTTGACCACGACTTCTGGGGCGCCGAGGTGCTTCGAACCATGGCGCTGGGTCAGCCGGGACTGCGACCGGCCTGCGAACGGGCGTGGGAGGCACACCAACGTTCGGCGTGAACGCCGGCCGCCGCCGGGCCGCCGCCTGTCCGAGCCACATGACAGAGAGGAACGCAATGTGCGGCCTGCGTGGGCGGGTCGACCGGGAACGGGGGCTGGTCACCCGGCTGGGTGGATCGGGCCCGATCCGGGCCCGCCGCTCACCCGATGCCAGACGTCCCCGACGCACCGGGTCGCCCCGATACCACGCGGCGGCCCGACCGGTCCGGTCCGAGGCCCGGATCCGACCAGCAGTGCCGCGGGACTGGAGGTCACAGTGACACGAGACCGACGACCACCCGACCGGAGGCGGACCTCACCCAGATCCGCGTGGCCGGCCGTCACCCGGATGATCCTGGCGGCGGACGGGTCGACCACGTTACTGCTGGAGGCCCTGCTCGACGTCGAACTGTCGGTACGGGTCCTCGGGCAACGGATCGTGACCGCCGACTCGGTGGCGCCGCGAACCCGAAGGCTTCTACAGGTCGCGCCAGGTACCGATGTGCTGGTCCGTAGGTCGCTGCTGTGTCGGCCCGGCGGCCAGTACGTTTCCCAGAACTACGTTGCGGCACCGTACCGGCGGGACGGTCTGACCAGGGTGCTTGCCGACCCGACCCAACCGATCGGGCGGGGTCTGTCGTCACTGGGCCTCAGCCAGGCCCGGCGGATCGTGGAGGTGGGCCTGTCGGCGTGGAGTCCGACGTCCACGTGCGTGTCGAAGTCCTATCTGATCATGAACCAGGGAGGAGTTGGGGCCTACGTGGTCGAACGGTTCCACCCAGGCGTGGTACCCGTGTGCGGCGAGGTGGCAGGCGGCGCGGACGGGTCGAGGGACGAGCAGCGGGACCCGTGACATGTCGATCGGCGACAGTTTCGCGGCGCGAGCCGACAGGAGCACAACGGGCAGGTCCGCCTGGGCCCCGCACTCGTGGCGTGGTCTGCCCTGCCACCAGCAGCCGGACTGGCCGGACCCGGCGAGTCTTCGTCGGGTCATCGACCGGATAGGCACTCTGCCGTCCCTGGTCACCGGAGCCGAGATACGTCGGCTCAGCGCCACCCTGTCGGCTGCCTGCGAGGGTGAGGCCTTCGTCCTACAGGCGGGTGACTGCGCTGAGACGTTCGACGGCCTGACGGCAGGGGCGCTGCACCGCACCGTGCGGCTGGTCCTCCAGATGGCCATGCTGCTCGCCTTCGGCAGCGGACTGCCCGTTGTCAAGATCGGACGGATCGCTGGCCAGATGGCCAAACCAAGGTCCAGCCCGTTCGAGGAGGTCGAGGGTCCCAACGGGATGGTCAGACTTCCCACCTACCGCGGCGACATGGTCAACGACGCTCGTGCGCGGACCGAGTCGCGCCGTCCGGATCCGGAGCGCATGCTGCGGGCCTACTACCACTCCGCCGCGGTACTGAACGTGCTGCGCTCCTTCGAGCGGGACGGTTTCGCCGAGCTGGCCGAGGTGCACGAGTGGAACAGGCGTTTCGTCGCCGAGAACGTGCACGGGACGAGGTCGAGGAAGTACCTCGACCTGATGAACGCCATGGACGGTGCCGTCCGGTTTCTGCGGTCACGCCCGGGCCAGGAGAGGGGACCGGACTTCTACGTGTCGCACGAGGCACTCATCCTGCCCTACGAGGGGGCGCTGACCAGATGGGACGAGTCCCGTGCGCGCTGGTACGCGACCTCGGCCCACCTGCTGTGGATCGGCGAACGAACCCGCCAGCTCGACGCCGCTCACGTCGAGTTCCTGTCCGGGGTGGGCAATCCGATCGCGGTCAAGCTCGGGCCGACCACCACTCCAGCCGACGTCCTCGGACTCTGCCGGCGGCTGAACCCCGATCGGAAGCCGGGTCGACTCAGCCTTGTGGTCCGCATGGGGGCTCAGCACGTCCGCGAGGTACTGCCCCGGTTGATCCGTGCGGTGCGGCTCGCCGACGAACCCGTGCTCTGGATGTGTGATCCCATGCACGGCAACACCTTCGTCACGGAGTCAGGCGTCAAGACGCGCCGGTTCACCGACATCGTGGCCGAACTCCGGGCGTTCTTCGACATCCACCGTACCGAGGGCAGCCATCCCGGAGGGGTACACGTGGAGGTGACCGCAGAGGACGTCACCGAGTGTCTGGGCGGCCTCACGGAGGTCGATCCGGCCCGTCTGCCGACCAGGTACGAAACAGCCTGCGACCCACGGCTGAATGCGACCCAGTCCATCGACCTGGCGTTCGTCGTGGCGGAGGTACTCCACCGACGGAGTCGGCAGGGGTGGGAACCCGATGCCGAGCCGACCGCGGTGCGCCTGTCGTGAGGGTCGGCTGGGCCGACGACGAGCCGCTCCCCCAGGCCGGCGCGGCGGATGAACCGCTCGGCCGCCTGCGACACCCACGGCGGTGCCGCGGCAGCGCGGGTACGACGAGACCGCACGACTTCTCAGCTCAGGCGTTGTTGGACCGTGATCGCCGATCCAGACTATGGTGCATCTTGTCCTAATTACGCTAAGCTTAGATGCTTTCTCCGCTTTTTGCGGCTCGTGTGGTACGTGATTGATCATTGGTCTTATCTGTCACGTTGGCAAAACCCTCGTCGCTGGTGACCAGGTTGACGGGCCAGGTAGGCGAACGCACCGGGCAGCAGGATGCCGTCCGTGCCAGAGCCGCGGTTGCGCGCGCTCTGGAGATACCGCTTGCCGGCGTCGAGGTAGGGATGGCGGCACCACCGGGAGAGCTTGTTCGGATGGGCGGCACCCGAACCGCGACACGGCAGGCACCAACTGCCCCGTACCTCCCCGGTCCGAGCGATGGAGGAAGGCGTGCAGGAGTTTATCTCCAAGGAAGCCATCGAACTCTACGTGGAGCTTGTCAGCGGGGACGTCGTACTGACCGAAGGGCCGAATCAGTGCTCGCGATGGGAGGCGATGACGATAGAAGAACTCGTCAGGAACAAACTGGTCAGGAACGACGTCCGTGATCCAATGCGGCTCGTTCCGGTGTCGCCCGAGGCGGCGTCAGCCACCCTGTCGCTGCTTTTCCAGCAGAAGATCGTCGAACAGCAGGAGTTACTCACCCGCAGTCAGGTGCACCTACGTGATCTCAAGAAGCTCTACGAGGAACGGTGGTCCAACCACGGGAAGGAGACCGTACGTGTTCTGAGGGGCGCCCAGGAGATCTGCAGCACCACCCTGGACATCGTGACTCGTGCCGCGAAGGAAGCCCACGTGATCATGGCGACCCCCGTGCTGAAGCATCGGGGCTGCCTCGTCGAGATCCTGAGGACGATCGGGACGCTGCACGACAACGGTGTCCAGTGCATGGTGACATGTGACAGCGCCATCATCGCCGACCGCGAAGCCGACGGTTTCCTGCGTCAGATCGCCGAGAGGTGTGACGACGTCCGACTGCTGTCCAAGGTGTCGATGCAGATGTGGATCGTCGACGGTGAGCAGACCCTCATCACGCACCACGGTGAGGTGAACCAACTGGTGGTCATCAGCCAACCGATGATCTCCCAGGGGCTGGGCGACCTGTTCGCCGACCTGCACCGGCAGGGCGTGCCCTACGGCCAGTCCGATCCGGCTGACGAGAGGACGCTGTCGCCGGCGCAGCGGCGGGTGCTCTCCCTGCTCGCCCTGGGACAGCGTGACTCCGAGATAGCACAGTGTCTGCAGATCAGCGAGCGTACCGTTCGCCGCTATGTGGCCGATCTACTCCAACGCCTGGGCGCGCTGAGCCGCTTCCACGCGGCGCTTATCGCCTGCCGTCGAGGACTGGTGTAGCCGTGAGGCGGTTTGCGAACCCTCGTGTGGCACGCTCGGTGAAGGACGCGGACCG
>DATCWR010000228.1:0-2719 GCA_036566245.1 Mycobacteriales bacterium
CTGGGTCGGCCCGTCGGCTCCGGGCGACCTGGCGGGCCCTGTCGGCCCGGCCGCCGCGGCCTCGGCGGATCCAACCTCGGCCTGCTGTTCCTCGGTGGGCTCGGCCTGGTTCACCTGAACCTCGAGGTTGAACAGGTGCCCGACCGACTCCTCCTTGATCGCGTCGAGCATGGCGTTGAACATCTCGAAGCCCTCGCGCTTGTACTCCACCAGCGGATCACGCTGGGCCATGGCGCGCAGGCCGATGCCCTCCTGCAGGTAGTCCATCTCGTAGAGGTGCTCACGCCACTTGCGGTCGAGTACCAGCAGCACCACCCGGCGCTCCAGCTCCCGCATCGCCTCGGAGCCGAGTTCCTTCTCCCGCTGCTCGTAGGCGGCGTGCACGTCCGCCTTGATCTCCTCCAGCAGCAGTTCCGCGCTCAACCCGGACCGGTCCCCGCCGGCCTCGCTGATCACCTCGTCGACGGTCAACGAGATCGGGTAGAGCATCTTCAGCGCCGACCAGAGCTTGTCCAGGTCCCAGTCCTCGGGGTATCCCTCGGCCGTGGCGCCCTCCACGTAGGCGGTGACCACGTCGTCGAGCATGTGGAAGACCTGCTCGCCCAGGTCGGCACCGTCGAGAACCCTGCGGCGTTCGGTGTAGATCACCTCGCGCTGGAGGTTCATGACCTCGTCGTACTTGAGGATGTTCTTGCGGATTTCGAAGTTCTGCTGCTCGACCTGGGTCTGTGCCGAACGGATGGCCCGGGAGACCATCTTCGACTCGATCGGCTGGTCCTCCGGAATGGACAGCCGGTTCATGATCGCCTCGACGGCGCTGGCGTTGAACCGCTTCATCAGGTCGTCACCCAGCGACAGGTAGAACCGGGACTCGCCCGGGTCACCCTGCCGTCCGGAACGGCCGCGCAACTGGTTGTCGATCCGGCGGGACTCGTGCCGCTCGGTGCCGAGCACGTACAGCCCGCCCGCCTCGATGACCCGATCGTGTTCGGCCGCCACCCGACGCTTGGCCCGCTCGACCGCCGCATCCCACTCGGCCTCGTACTCCTCGGGAGTTTCCGTCGGGCTCAGGCCGCGCTCGCGCAACTCCAGGTCGGCAGAGAACTCGGGGTTGCCGCCGAGCATGATGTCGGTCCCACGGCCGGCCATGTTGGTGGCCACCGTGACCGCACCCTCACGCCCGGCCTGGCCGACGATCGCGGCCTCCTTGTCGTGTTGTTTGGCGTTGAGCACCTCGTGCGGGATGCCCCGGCGCAGCAACAGACCGGACAGGTACTCGGAGGTCGCCACGCTTGCGGTACCGACCAGTACCGGTTGTCCCTTGGCGTGCCGGGCGGCGATGTCGTCCACGACCGCGGCGAACTTCGCCTCCTCGGTCTTGTAGATGACGTCCGGCTGGTCGATCCGGACCATCGGCCGGTTGGTGGGAATCGGCACCACGCCGAGCTTGTAGGTCTGGGCCAGCTCGTTGGCCTCGGTCTGTGCGGTACCGGTCATACCGGACAGCTTCTCGTAGAGGCGGAAGTAGTTCTGCAGCGTGATCGTGGCGAGGGTCTGGTTCTCCTCCTTGATCGCCACGTTCTCCTTCGCCTCGATGGCCTGGTGCATGCCCTCGTTGTACCGGCGGCCGTGCAGTACCCGGCCGGTGAACTCGTCCACGATGAGGACCTCACCGTTGGTGACGATGTAGTCCCGGTCCCGCTTGTAGAGTTCCTTGGCCTTCAACGCGTTGTTGAGGTACCCGACCAACGGTGTGTTGACCGCCTCGTAGAGGTTGTCGATACCCAACTGGTCCTCGACGAAGGCGACCCCGTCCTCGGTGACCGCGACGGTGCGCTTCCCCTCCTCGACCTCGTAGTGCACGTCCCGCGTCATCCTGGGGACGATCCGGGCGAACTCCTGGTACCACCGAAAGCTGTGCTCGGCCGGCCCACTGATGATCAGCGGCGTGCGGGCCTCGTCGATCAGGATCGAGTCGACCTCGTCAACGATCGCGTAGGCGTGTCCGCGCTGGACCAGTTCCTCGTGGCTCCAGGCCATGTTGTCACGCAGGTAGTCGAACCCGAACTCGTTGTTGGTGCCGTAGGTGATGTCCGCGTGGTAGGCCTGCCGTCGCTCGTCCGGCCGCATCTGGGACAGGATGACGCCCACCTCGAGGCCGAGGAACCGGTGCACCCGACCCATCCACTCGGCGTGGTACCGGGCCAGGTAGTCGTTCACGGTGACGATGTGCACACCCTCACCGGTGAGCGCGTTGAGGTAGGACGGCAGGGTGGCGACCAGGGTCTTACCCTCACCGGTCCGCATCTCCGCGACGTTGCCGCGGTGCAGCGCCGCACCCCCCATGAGCTGCACCGGGAAGTGTCGCTGGCCGAGCACCCGCTTCGCCGACTCACGGACCGTTGCGAACGCCTCGGGGAGCAGGTCGTCGACGGTCTCTCCCGCACCGATCCGTTCCTTGAACTCGTCTGTCTTGGCGCGCAACTCGGCGTCGGTCAGGTCGACGAAGTCCGGTTCGAGGGTGTCGATGTGGTCGGCGAGGCCCTTCAGCTGTCGGACGATCTTGCCTTCACCGGCACGGAGGATCTTGGCGAGTACCACGGTAGGATTTCTCACTCCTGGAGGAGACGGGTTGAGCGGGAACGGCCCCGCCATCGTAGGCGGCTCGGCCCCTCTTCGGACAACGCCTGGCGGGTGGTCAATGTGCCGGAACCTCGTC
>DATCWR010000233.1:0-29086 GCA_036566245.1 Mycobacteriales bacterium
GCTGGAGGACGGCGCCCGACACACCGACGGCGCTGACCGGACCGACAGCGCCCAGGCCGACGGCGGAGCCGCCGGCAGGGACAGGAGCAAGCCGTGACGCCCACGTACTACCTGGTGCTCTCCGCCATCCTGTTCACCATCGGCACGGTCGGGGTGCTGGTCCGACGCAACGCGATCGTGGTGTTCATGTGCATCGAGCTGATGCTCAACGCGGTGAACCTCTCCCTGGTCACGTTCTCCCGGATCAACGGGAGCCTGGACGGACAGATCATGGCGTTCTTCGTCATGGTGGTGGCCGCGGCCGAGGTCGTGGTCGGGCTTGCCATCATCATGTCGATCTTCCGAACCCGTCGCTCGGCCTCGGTCGACGACGTCAACCTGCTGAAGTACTAGACGGCTGCGAACCGGGACGTGGTGAATCCGATGACTGAAGGGGGCGGGCGGTGACCGCGCTGGCTGGGACCGCGCTGGCGGACGGGCAGCACTACGTCGCGGCCAGTGGCATCCTCGACTCACTGTGGCTGCTGCTCCTGCTGCCGTTCGTCGGCGCGGCCGTGCTGTTGCTGGGTGGTCGACGGCTCGACCGGTGGGGGCACCTGCTCGGCTGTGCCACCGTGCTGGCCAGCTTCGTGCTCGGCCTGGTGTACTTCCTCACCCTGCGCGGCATGACCGACCAGTCCGTGCAGTTGCACATGTGGTCGTGGATGCCGGTCAACGGCTTCCAGGTGGACGCCGGCATCCTCTACGACCCGCTCTCGTCGGTGTTCGTGCTGCTGATCACCGGCGTCGGCTCGCTGATCCACATCTACTCGATCGGCTACATGGCCGACGACGACGGCAGACGGCGTTTCTTCGGGTACCTGAACCTGTTCGTCGGCGCGATGCTGCTGCTGGTGCTCGGCAACAGCTTCCTGTCGCTGTACGTGGGCTGGGAGGGCGTCGGTCTGGCGTCCTACCTGCTGATCGGGTTCTGGTACAACCGCCCGACCGCGGCCACCGCCGCGAAGAAGGCGTTCGTGATGAACCGGGTCGGCGACTTCGGCCTGTCCGTCGCCATCATGGTGATGTTCGCGACGCTGGGCACCACCTCGTTCGAGGGTGTGTTCGGCGGTGCCGCCCAGATGTCGGCGGCCACCCTCACCACGGTGGGGCTGCTGTTGCTGCTCGGCGCCTGTGCCAAGTCCGGCCAGTTCCCGTTGCAGGCCTGGCTGCCCGACGCGATGGAGGGCCCCACCCCGGTGTCCGCGCTGATCCACGCGGCCACCATGGTCACCGCCGGGGTGTACCTGATCGCCCGGTCCAACCCGATCTTCAGCCTGACCCAGGACGCCCGCACCGCCGTCGTGGTGGTGGGCACCATCACCCTGCTGTACGGGGCGATCTGTGGGTGCGCCTACGACGACATCAAACGGGTGCTGGCCTACTCCACGGTCAGCCAGATCGGCTACATGTTCCTGGCCGTGGGTCTGGGTCCGGCCGGCTACGCGCTGGGCATCCTGCACCTGCTCACCCACGGATTCTTCAAGGCGGGGCTCTTCCTCGGGGCCGGTTCGGTCATGCACGCCATGAAGGACCAGGTCGACATGCGCCGCTTCGGGGGCCTGGCCAGGTTCATGCCGATCACCTTTGTCACCTTCGGTCTTGGTTATCTGGCCCTGATCGGCTTCCCTGGGCTGTCCGGTTACTTCTCCAAGGACAAGATCATCGAGGCGGCGTTCGACAAGGGCGGCACCTCGGGCACCATCCTGGGCCTGTGCGCCCTGATCGGCGCCGGACTGACCGCGTTCTACATGACCCGGCTGATGTTCATGACGTTCCTGGGTGAACGGCGTTGGGCCAGCACCGGTGAGGACGCCTACCACCCGCACGAGTCGCCGTCGGTGATGACCTGGCCGATGATTCTGCTCGCGGTCGGCTCGGTCGGGGCCGGTGCGTTCCTGACCCTCGGCGACCGGTTGGTGGGCTGGTTGCGTCCGGCGTTGGGCTTCACCGAGTCCGAGACCCACGTACTGGCCCCGGCCGCGGTCACCGCACTGACCGTCCTGGTGGTGGCCGCCGGTATCGGGCTGGCCTGGGTGGTGTTCGGCCGCCGCCCGGTCCCGGCCACCGCGCCCGCTGGTTCGGTACTCACCCGGGCGGCGCGGGCCAACCTGTACGGGGACGCCTTCAACGAGGCGGTGTTCATGCGCCCGGGCCAGTGGCTGGTGCGCTTCGGTGTGTTCCTCGACAACCGCGGTATCGACGGCATCGTGAACGGTGTCGCTGCCGCGTTCGGCGGAGGGTCTGGCCGGCTCCGCCGGTTGCAGACCGGGTTCGTGCGCTCCTACGCGCTGTCGATGCTCGGAGGTTCGGTACTCGTGGTCGCGGCGCTGCTGGCGGTGAGGTTTGCGTGAGTAACTTCCCGTACCTACTGGTGCTGCTGCTGGTACCGCTGGCCGGTTCCGCGGTGGTGGCGTTGATGCCCCGGGAACAGGGCAGGCTGGCCAAGCAGGTCGCGCTGCTGTTCTCGCTGGTGACCCTCGCGGTCACGGTGCTGATGTGTGCCGCGTTCGAACCCGGCGGTGATCGGTTCCAGTTCACCCTGTCGTACACCTGGATCAGGGCGCTGGGCGCGGACTTCGCACTCGGCGTGGACGGCATCGCCCTGGTGCTGGTCGCGCTGGTCGCGGTACTCACCCCCACGGTGATACTGGCGTCCTGGAACGAGAAGGCGCCGGGTCGGCGCAGCCCGGCCGTGTTCTTCTCGCTGCTGCTGCTGCTCGAGGCGTTCATGGTCGGCGTGTTCGCGGCCACCGACGTACTGCTGTTCTACGTGTTGTTCGAGGCCATGCTCGTGCCGATGTACTTCCTGATCGGCAGCTTCGGCGGGCCACGTCGGCAGTACGCGGCGATGAAGTTCTTCCTGTACAGCCTGCTCGGCGGCATGCTCATGCTGGGCGCGGTGATCGGGCTGTACGTGGTCAGCAGCAACGAACTGGGGCACGGCACGTTCGAGTTCACCCAACTCATCGGCATGTCGATGGACCCGAACACCGAACGACTGCTGTTCCTCGGCTTCTTCGTCGCGTTCGCGATCAAGGCGCCGCTGGTGCCGTTCCACACCTGGCTGCCCGACGCGGGTGCCGAGGCGCCGGTGGGTGCCGCGGCGATCCTGGTCGGCGTGCTGGACAAGGTCGGCACGTTCGGCTTCCTGCGGTACTGCCTGCCGCTGTTCCCGGACGCGTCCCGGTACTTCGCGCCGGCGATCCTGGTGCTGTGTGTGATCGGCGTGCTCTACGCCGCCATGTTGGCGATGGGGCAGAAGGACATGAAGCGACTGGTCGCCTACACCTCGGTGGCCCACTTCGGTTTCATCGGACTGGGTATCTTCGCCTTCACCTCGCAGAGCGGCACCGGCGCGGTCTTCTACATGCTCAACCACGGGCTGTCCACCGGCGCGTTGTTCCTGGTGGTGGGTCTGCTCATCGCCCGCGGCCAGAGTCGGCAGATCAGTGACTACGGGGGAGTGGCCAGGACCGCGCCGCTACTCGGCGGGGCGTTCCTGTTCGCCGGGATGTCCGCGCTGGCCCTGCCTGGTCTGAGTACCTTCGTCAGTGAGTTCCTGGTGCTGGTGGGTACCTTCACCCGGCATCCGGTGTACGCGGTGCTGGCCACCCTGGGCATCATCCTGGCCGCGTTGTACATCCTGATCATGTACCAGCGGATGTTCCACGGTCCGGTGACCGAGCGGACCCGAGGGTTCAGGGACCTGTGCGGCCGCGAGATGTGGGCGGTGGCTCCGCTGCTGGCGCTGATCCTGGTACTGGGCGTCTACCCCAAGCCGGTGCTCGACGTGATCCGACCGGCGGTGAACGCCACCATGCATGACGTACACCACAGCGACCCCGCCCCCACCGCGGGCATCACGGCGCAACCTGGAGGCACCAAGTGAGCACTCTGTCGATCGGCGAGGTGATCGCGCCGTCGGTGTCCTACACCGGCCTGTCACCCGTCCTGATCGTGCTCGGGGTGGCCTGCGCCGGTGTGCTGGTGGAGGCGTTCGTGCCCCGGGCGTACCGGTGGGCGACCCAGGTCACCCTGGCCGTGCTCGGTCTGGCCGCGGCGCTGGCGGCCACCGTCGCACTGGCCGGACGGACCGAGACCACGGTGGCCGACGCGGTCGCGGTGGACGGTCCGGCACTGTTCATCCAGGGCACCCTGGCCGGGTTGGGCCTGCTGTCCGTGCTGCTGATGGCCGAGCGGTCGGTGGACGTCGGCGGCGGTGCCTTCGTGGCCCAGGCGGCCCTGCCGGCGGGCAGCCCGTCCGACCGCCGGCAGGTCACCTCCCGGCAGATGCAGACCGAGGTCTTCCCGCTCACCACGTTCGCGCTGGCCGGCATGATGATCTTCGCCGCGTCGAACAACCTGCTGGTCATGTTCGTCGCACTCGAGGTGTTGTCGCTGCCGCTGTACCTGTTGGCCGGGTTGGCCCGTCGGCGGCGACTGCTGTCCCAGGAGGCGGCGGTCAAGTACTTCCTGCTCGGCGCCTTCGCCTCGGCCTTCTTCCTGTACGGGTTGGCGCTGCTGTACGGGTTCGCCGACTCGGTGAACCTGGTCGACATCCGGAACGCCGCGGCCGGCAGCGAGAAGGGTGACGCGCTGCTCTTCGGTGGCCTGGCACTGCTGGCCATCGGACTGCTGTTCAAGGCCAGCGTCGGCCCGTTCCACACCTGGACCCCTGACGTGTACCAGGGCGCGCCCACGCCGGTGAGCGGTCTGATGGGCAGTTGCACCAAGATCGCGGCGTTCGGCGCGTTGGTGCGGGTGTTCTTCGTCGCGTTCGGCACCGTGCACTGGGACTGGCGGCCGATGATGTGGGGCATCGCCATCACCAGCATGGCGGTGGGCGCGGTGCTGGGGCTGACCCAGACCGACATCAAGCGGATGCTGGCCTACTCCTCGGTCGCGCATGCCGGGTTCATCATCGTCGGGCTGATCGCCCTGGACCAGGCTGGCCTGTCCAGCGTGCTGTTCTACCTGCTCAGTTACGGACTGGCCACGGTGGGCGCGTTCGGCGTGGTCACGCTGGTACGCGGTGCGGACGGGGAGGCGACCCACCTGTCCCAGTGGGCGGGTCTGGCCAAGCGTTCACCGATGGTGGCCGGGGTGTTCACGCTGTTCCTGCTCGCGTTTGCCGGGGTCCCGTTGACAAGCGGGTTCATCGGCAAGTTCGTGGTGTTCAAGGCCGCCTACAGCAGTGCCGGGCCGCTGGTGGTGATCGCGTTGTTGGCCAGTGCGGTGGCAGCGTTCTACTACCTGCGCGTCATCGTCATGATGTACTTCTCCGAACCGGCCGAGAACGGTCCGACCGTGGCCGTTCCGGGCTGGGCCACCCAGGTGGCGCTCGGTGTCGGCGCGATCGGAACGCTGGTACTGGGGATCGCCCCGCAGGTGTTCCTGGATCTGGCCGACAAGGCCTCGATCTTCGCAGGCTGAGGCCTCGCCATGACGGGGGGAACCGTGACCGGAGTGCAGGGCCCCGGCCTTGCCGGGTTGGCGTTCACCGACCCGTCCCTGGAGTCGGGGGTACGGCTGGGGCTGGATCGGGTTGAGGAACTGCTGCGCGACAGCGTGCGCAGCGAGTACCCGTTCGTCACCGAGACGTCGGGTCATCTGGTGTCCGCCGGGGGTAAGCGGTTCCGGCCGTTGTTGGCATTACTGGCTGCGCACTTCGGCAACCCGGCCGCACCGGACGTGGTACCGGCGGCCGTGGTGGTCGAACTGACCCACCTGGCCACGCTGTACCACGACGATGTGATGGACGAGGCCATGGTCCGTCGTGGCGCGGTGTCGGCCAATGCCCGGTGGGACAACACGGTGGCCATCCTGACCGGCGACTTCCTGTTCTCCCGGGCGTCGTCGATCCTGGCCGACCTCGGCCCCGAGGCGGTGCGCATCCAGGCCCACACGTTCGAACGGCTGTGCACGGGGCAGATCCTGGAGACGGTGGGCCCGGGGCCGGCTGAGGATCCGGTGGCGCACTACCTGCACGTGATCACCGAGAAGACCGGGTCGTTGATTGCCACGTCCGGGTTGTTCGGTGCGATGTTCGCCGGTGCGCCGGCAGACGTCGTTGACGTGGTGCGGCGCTACTCCGAGGCGATCGGGGTGGCGTTCCAACTCTCCGACGACCTGATCGACGTGACCGCCGAGCGGGCCGTGTCCGGGAAGAACCCTGGCACCGACCTGCGTGAGGGTGTACGGACGCTCCCGGTGCTGTACGCGTTGGCCTCCGAGGATCCGGCCGACGCGCGGTTGCGCGACCTGCTGGGCGGGCCGTTGACCGACGACGGGTTGCACTCCGAGGCGTTGACACTGCTGCGTTCGTCCGAGGCGATGGAGCAGGCCCGGAAGACCCTCGCGTCCTACGCCGGCCGGGCCGCGATGTTGCTCGCGGACCTGCCCGACACCTCGGCCCGTGACGCCCTGAGCCTGCTCGTCGACTTCGTGGTCGCCCGCACCGCCTGACCGACCGGAGCCGGTGCGGGCGACGGGTCAGCCAGTCCGCTCCGCCAGTTCGGCGGCGAACCGGTACGGGTAGTCGGGTGTGTTCGGGACGCTCACGGCGTCAAGTCTGGCCGTCTGCGTCCCGGTGAGTCGTACCTCGGCGGCCGCGAGGCTGTTCCGAAGTTGCTCGACGGTGCGGGCACCGACGATCGCCGCGCGCACCCCGGGGCGTTCGGTCACCCAGGCGAGTGCGGCCTGGGCGGGCGTCACCTCGGCTTCCTCGGCCACCGACCGCAGTGTCTCGAGGACGGCCCACGTGTGCGGGGTGGCACGGCGGCTCCATGCCTCCAGACCGCGGTCGGGGTCGTCCCCGAGTCGGCTTCCCACGGGTGGTGGCTGGTCACGGCGGTACTTTCCGGTGAGCCAGCCCGCGGCCTGTGGCCCCCACACGATCGCTCCGACATCGTGGTGGATCGCCGCGGGCATCACCTCCCACTCGACCTCGCGCACCAGCAGGCTGTACTGGGGTTGGTGGGCGACGATCACAGGCCCGGTGTCCGCGCGGGCCTGGGCGGCCAGGGTGGCGATCTGCCATCCGGTGAAGTTGCTGACACCAACATGTGTGGCCTTCCCCGAGGCCACGGCTTCGTCGAAGAACTCCAGTAGTTCGGACAGTTCCGTCCGGTTGTCCGGACCGTGTGCCTGGTAGAGGTCCACGTGGTCCACATCCAGTCGGCGCAGGCTGGCGTCCAGCGCGACATGCAGGTACTTCTTCGACAGCCCTGCACCAGGCTGTCCGGAGACCGCGAATCGACCCTTGGTGGCCAGCACGATCTGTTCGCGCCGGTATGGGTTCGCCCGCAGCCAGCGTCCGATCCACTCCTCGGACGTGCCGTCGGAGTACACGTCGGCGGTGTCGACAAGTGTGCCGCCGGCGGCCACGAACTCGTCCAGCATCAGCCGGGCCATGTCTTCGTCGGTTTCTGCCCCGAACGTCATCGCACCCAGGGCGATGCGGGACACTGCTGGCCCCGTCAGTGAGAGATTCCGGTAATCCACATATCTCCCTACGAATATGGAGCTTCATACCGTAACACTCTGAAACGCAGTCACTGTGCGTAGAAGCGAGCACCGCGCATTTTCACCCAGGCGGGTGACGGAATCGGGGGTGAACTCGAGTTGGCGTCTGAATCCACACCCGCGGGTGGACGATTGTCGGGGACACCAGCTCGACGGTGCGGTTCGACTCTCCCCGACGGTGCGGTCACCCTCGCCGGTGTGCCACCCCGGCAGCGGGCGCCCGCCGCCGCAGCGAGTTGGTGGGCGGCTCCTACCGCCACGGGCCGATGTCGGGTCGGTCGCCGGTCAGCGCGTCCCCCACCCTGGCGGAGCGCCCGGCGAGCCAACAGCCCAGCGCCCACGCCGGGCCGGACACCTCGGTCCGATGCGAGCCGGTGCCGGCCGACCACTGGTCACCCGTGTCGGTGGCGACCAGGTCGACCGTGTGGTCGGCGGGTAGCCGACTGGCCAGCCCTGCCTCCACCAGGTGGGACACCAGGTGGTTGGCGAAGCTCACCGGCCAGAGGGCCGGGGTGTGGTCGCGGGCGGGTGGCAGGTCCACGTCGATCCAGTGGATCTCGACCTCCCGCCAACGGGCCCGGAGAAGCTGCCAGGCCGGCAGCTCGCCCATCGGGGTGACGACCGGACGCTGCCAGGCATCGGTGTGCATCCGCGACCAGGTGTCGTCCAGGCAGCCGGCCGCCTCGTTCAGATCGGCGACCAGCGCGACCGCGCCTCGGTTCCCGCCGGCCTGGATGTCGCGGTCTCGACCGCTGGGGCCCTCGGGGTACATCGGCACCGCGATCCCGCGTAGTGCCCCGTCCAGTGCGCCGGCCATCCCGTCGGCGTTACGCGCCAGATGGGTGAGCACGTGCGCGTTCGTCCAGTTGGGAAGCAGGGATGGCCGGCGTGCCTCAGCGTCGGTGAGCGAGTCCAGAGCCGCCAGTAGTCTGCGGGTCGAGTCGCGTACCTCGCCGAGTTGCCGTTCGAGATCGTCGGGCAGCATAACCTCATCCTGCCAGCCGATCTCGTCGTGCGGTCCAGGGTGCCGGCCTGAACCTCTGGTGCCCGCGCAGCGTGTTCTACCTGAGCGGGAGGTGGTCGCTGGTGGCGTCAGAGGCACAGCTCATGCGGGCGCTGCATGACGAGCACGCATCCGCGCTGTGGGCGTACGCGCTTCGGCTCACCGGTGGGGACCGGGGCCGAGCGCAGGATGCCGTGCAGGAGTCCCTGTTACGTGCGTGGCGGCATCCCGAGGTACTTGACCCGGCTCGGGGTTCGGCCCGGGCCTGGTTGTTCCGCACGCTGCGCAACCTGCTGATCGACGAGTGGCGGGCACGCAGTGTCCGACCAGAGGTGGTGACAGATCAACTCCCGGATGTGGCAGGTCCCGACACCGCCGAGGCCGCGGTGCAGTCCTGGTTGGTCGCCGAGGCCCTGCGCAGACTCAGCCTGGCCCACCGTCAGGTGCTGGTGGAGTGCTTCTACCGTGGATGCAGTGTTGCCGAGGCATCCGAGCGTCTGGGTATCCCACCCGGCACTGTCAAGTCGCGTACGCACTATGCCCTGCGGGCACTCAAGCTCGCCTTGGAGGAGATGGGGGTGACCGCATGAGTTGCCCGTTCCTACGGGACGATGCCGCCTACCTCCTGGGTTCCCTGGACCCGAACGAGCGTCAGCGGTACGAGGCCCATCTGGAGACCTGCCCCCCGTGCGCGCAGGCGGTGAGTTGCTCGGCCGGTATCCCAGGGTTGATGGCCCGGCTGACCCCCAACCAGGTTGCCGCGGCAGAGGGGGAGACCGAGGAACCACCCCCCGTGCTGTTGGACTCGCTGCTGCGGGTGGCGTACCGGGAACGCCGGGTGGCTCGTTGGCGGGTGGCCGCCGTCGCCGGAACGGTCGCGGCCTGTCTGGGTGTGCTCGGTGCCGGGTTCGCGATGCATGAGGCGGCGCCGTCGGCACCGCCGGGAGTGTCCCTCCAGGCGGTCGGCGGAGCGCCGGTGAGCGCCGTGGCCAGTCTGAGCGCCAAGCCGTGGGGCACCCAGATCCAGATGCGTTGTGAGTACCGCGGGGAGCCCGGCGACCCCTCGGCGCAGTACGTGTTGGTGGTGCGTGACCTCGACGGTGACACGTACCAACTTGGTACCTGGCGTATCCTCGCCGGCCGCGCCAGCGAGGTTGAGGGAACCACCTCGCTGTCGCGTGACCAGATCGCCGCCGTGGAGGTGCAGACCACCAACGGGCTGACCGTGGCACACGCCAACGTCTGATCCGGTATCAGTCCCGACGCCGCTCGACTCTTCCCACTGACGGTCGCGGCGGCCCAGGGGGGCCTGTGCCCGTGGTCGTCTACTCTGGGCGTCAGGGCGAGTGGGGGTACTGACAGTGAGCGAGGACACGCGCACCGGAGTCGAGGGCGTTGTCTCCCACCGGGCTGACCTGGTCATGGAAGGTGGCGGCGTCAAGGGTGTAGGGCTGCTCGGTGCGGTGGTCGAACTCGCCGAGCAGGGCTGGACCTTCCCCAGGATCGCGGGCACCTCGGCCGGTGCGATCGTCGGCTCACTGGTTGCCGCGTGCGTGCACACCGGGCGTGATGTCGGTGCTCTGGTCGAGGTGATGGAACGGCTGGACTACCGACAGTTCCGGGACCCGTCGTTCCTCGGGCACTTCGGGCCGGTCGGACGGGGACTGGACCTGTTGGTGCATGACGGTATGTACCGGGGCGAGTACCTGTTGGAGTGGTTGGAGGCGGAACTGGCGAAACTGGGCGTGCGCACGTTCGCGGACCTGCGAATAGACGACGACCCGGACACCTCGTTGGCGCCGCACGAGCGATACCGACTGGTGGTGATGGCCAGCGACATCTCTCGCGGACAGTTGGTCCGACTGCCCTGGGACTACAGGCACTACGGACTGGCGCCGGACGAACAGAAGGTGGCCGACGCGGTGCGCGCGTCCATGTCGGTGCCGTTCTTCTTCCGGCCGGTGACCATGCCGGCGTCCGGACACCCCGGCGGCGGGAAGGTGACTCTGGTCGATGGCGGCATGCTGTCGAACTTCCCGATCGAGACGTTCGACCGCACCGACGGGCGGCCGCCACGATGGCCCACGATCGGCCTGAAGCTGTCCGCCCGGCCCTCCGCGCGTCAGATCAGCCGTCCGGTCGATGGCCCCTTCGATCTTGCCCTGGCATGCCTGCGCACCCTGCTCGACGCGCATGACGCGTATCACCTGGACGAGCTACGGGTCGCCGAGCACACCGTGTTCATCGACACCTCGACGGTGTCGTCGCTGGACTTCGACATCGATACCGAACAGCAGCAGCAGCTCTACCAGCGCGGTAGGGCCGCTGCGGCGGCGTTCCTGGCCGGCCGGTCCGCGACAGCAGCACCCACCGCGTCGGTGACCCAGCCGCTCTCCACCGTGCCGGTGGTACCGGTCACCGTGGTGGAGTCGGTCGGTGCGGAGTCCGAGCAGGAGTCGGTTTAGCCTGCGGTGGCCACGGTGAGTCCTGTGGCCGGGACAGCGGTGACCTGCTGCTGATGGTGGCGCACCCCGTCCAGGGCCAGTGTCACCAGCGCGATCCATACCAGCGCGAACCCTGCCCACCGCACCACCGGCATGGACTCGTGGAAGACGAGTACTCCGCACAGGAACTGCAACACCGGTGCCAGGTACTGGATCAGCCCGATGGTGACCAGAGGCAGCCGCAGTGCTGCCGCGCCGAACATCAGCAGCGGCACCGCGGTCACCGGTCCACTGCCCACCAACAACGCCAGATGCAGCGTCGGGCCGTGGCCGAAGGTGCTCTGGCCCACCGCGGTCAGCCAGGCGAGGTAGCCGACCGCGGGCAGGAACAACACCCCGGTCTCCACGGCGAGGCTCTCCACCGCGCCGACACCGGAGACCTTCTTACACAGGCCGTAGAACCCGAAGGATGCGGCCAGGGTCAGGGCGACCCACGGTGGGTGGCCGTAGTTGATGGCAAGGACGGTCACCGCCACCGCGCCGAGTCCGATGGCCAGCCACTGGGCTCGACGCAGTCGCTCCTGCAACACCAGGACACCGAGCAGCACGGTCAGCAGGGGGTTGATGAAGTAACCGAGTGAGGTTTCCACCACCCGGCCGTTGTTCACCGCCCAGATGTAGACGTCCCAGTTGATCCCGATCAACACGGCGGCCGGCACGAGCAGCACGGCACGACGGTCGTGACGCAGCGCGAGCAGTCGGGCCCACCGGCCTCCGGTGGCCAACAGCACGGCCAGCACCGCGACGGTCCAGACGATGCGATGGGCGAGAATCTCCACCGCACCAGCCGGTTCCAGCAGTGGCCAGTACAGCGGAAACAGGCCCCACAGCAGGTACGCCCCGGCGCCGTAACCAAGTCCGCGGCGTGAGGGGGTCACCCGCTCATCGTACGCACGGCGAACTATCTCCCACTCAGGCGGGGACGACCCAGGTGTCCGAACCACGCAGCAGTGCGGACAGGTCGCCCACGCCGGCCGCCTGTGCGCCCTCGACCTGCTCGCGCATCAGATCGTCGTAGGTCGGGCGTTCGACCGAGCGGAAGATCCCGATGGGGGTGTACCGCAGTTCCTCGGTGGCCAGCCGGGACAGCGCGAAGGCATAGGACGGGTCGGTGATGCGCACGTCGTGCACGACCGCCTCCACGTCGTCGGGTGCGTTCTCGACCACGTGCAACGAGCCGTTGGCCGGGTCCCGGACCACCGCGTGCTGACGGTCTCGCCCGAACCTGAGCGGCTGACCGTGCTCCATCCTCAGCATCCAGTCGTCCCGGGTGTCTGGATCCTTGAGCGGCTCGAACGCGCCGTCGTTGAAGATGTTGCAGTTCTGGTAGATCTCCACCAGTGCGGTGCCACGGTGTTGGGCGGCGGCCCGTAGCACCGAGGTCAGGTGCTTTCGGTCAGAGTCCAGGGTGCGGGCGACGAAGGTTGCCTCGGCTCCCAGGGCCAGCGATATCGGGTTGAACGGGGTGTCCAACGATCCCATCGGCGTTGACTTGGTGATCTTGCCGAATTCCGAGGTGGGCGAGTACTGGCCCTTGGTCAACCCGTAGATCCTGTTGTTGAACAGAAGGATCTTCAGGTTCACGTTACGGCGCAGTGCGTGCACCAGGTGGTTGCCACCGATCGACAGCGCGTCGCCGTCACCGGTGATCACCCACACCGACAGGTCCGGACGGGACGAGGCCAACCCGGTCGCGATGGCCGGAGCGCGGCCGTGGATCGAGTGGATGCCGTAGGTGTTCATGTAGTAGGGGAACCGCGACGAGCAGCCGATCCCCGAGATGAAGACGATGTTCTCCCGGCGCAGACCCAGTTCCGGCAGGAAACCCTGGACGGCGGCCAGGATGGCGTAGTCACCGCAGCCCGGGCACCACCGAACCTCCTGGTCGGTCTTGAAGTCCTTGGCGGTCTGCTTCACCGTGGTGCGCGGCACCAGGGTGAGGGCCCGGAACCCGTTGCTCTGGTCCAGGTCGCGTTGGGGCGCGGCCGACCCGTTCGTGCCGTCAGGCATTGCTGATGACCCCCTCCAGGACCTCGGCCAGCTCCTGCGCCCGGAACGGCAGGCCACGAACCTTGTTGTATCCGATCGTGTCAATCAGGAACCGGGCCCGGATCAACAGCGCCAGTTGACCCAGGTTCATCTCCGGAATGATGACCCGGTCGTACCGGGCGAGCACCTCACCGGTGTTCGCCGGGAACGGGTTGAGATGGCGCAGGTGGGCCTGGGCGACCGGGTGCCCGGCCCGCCGGACCCGCCGGCAGGCCGCCCCGATCGGCCCGTAGGTGGAGCCCCAGCCCAGCACCAGCACCCTCGCCTGTCCGGACGGGTCGTCCACCTCGAGTTCCGGTATGGACGCGGCGATGCCGTCGACCTTGGCCTGCCGGGTACGCACCATCAGGTCGTGGTTGGCCGGATCGTAGGAGATGTTGCCGGTGCCGTCGGCCTTCTCCAGGCCACCGATCCGGTGCTCCAGCCCCGGTGTGCCCGGCACCGCCCACGGACGGGCCAGGGTCTGCGGGTCGCGCAGGTACGGCAGGAACCTGCCCTGCTCGCCGTTGGGCTCGGTGGCGAAGGCGACCCGCAGGTCGGGCAGGGTCTGCACGTCGGGGATGAGCCAGGGCTCCGAACCGTTGGCCAGGTAGCCGTCGGACAGCAGAAGCACCGGGGTGCGGTAGGTGGTGGCGATCCGGACCGCCTCCAGCGCGGCGTCGAAGCAGTCTGACGGACTGCGTGGCGCCACGATCGGCACGGGTGCCTCGCCGTTGCGACCGAACATCGCCTGGAGCAGGTCGGCCTGCTCGGTCTTGGTGGGCAGCCCGGTGGAGGGACCGCCACGTTGGATGTCGCAGATGACCAGGGGCAGTTCCAGGGCTACCGCCAGCCCGATCGTCTCCGACTTCAACGCGATGCCCGGACCCGATGTGGTGGTCACCCCCAGCGCGCCACCGAAGGCTGCGCCCAGTGCGGCGCCAACCCCGGCGATCTCGTCCTCGGCCTGGAAGGTGCGCACTCCGAACCGCTTGTGTTTGGACAGCTCGTGCAGGATGTCGCTGGCCGGGGTGATCGGGTACGAACCAAGGAAGAGTGGTAGCCCGCACCGCTGGGACGCTGCGACAAGGCCGTAGGCCAACGCCAGGTTGCCGGAGATGTTGCGGTATGTCCCTGCTGGTAGTGGGGCCGGCTTCACCTCGTAGGAAACCGAGAACGCCTCCGCGGTCTCGCCGTAGTTCCATCCCGCCCGGAACGCGGTGATGTTGGCCTCGGCGATCTGCGGGGCACGGGCGAACTTCTTCTCCAGGAACCCGACGGTTCCCTCGGTGGGCCGGTTGTACATCCACGACAACAGGCCCAGCGCGAACATGTTCTTGGCCCGGCCGGCGTCCTTACGGGTCAGTTCGAAGGACTCCACCGCGTCCAGGGTGAGCTGGGTCAGGTCCACGGCGTGCACGTTGAAGCTTTCCAACGAACCGTCGTCGAGCGGGTTGCTGGCGTAGCCCACGCGGGCCAGCGCACGGGTGGTGAAGTCATGGGTGTCCACGATGATGGTCGCGCCGCGCGGCAGGTCGCCGATGTTCGCGCGCAGTGCGGCCGGGTTCATCGCCACCAGCACGTCCGGTGAGTCACCGGGGGTCATGATGTCGTGGTCGGCGAAGTGCAGTTGGAACGACGACACTCCTGGCAGGGTCCCGGCCGGCGCCCGGATCTCGGCCGGGAAGTTGGGCAGGGTCGACAGGTCGTTGCCAAAGATGGCAGTCTCCGAGGTGAACCTGTCTCCGGTGAGCTGCATGCCGTCACCGGAGTCTCCCGCGAACCGAATCACGACCCGATCACGCTGCTCGACCTGTTTGGTCACGGGGCCCTGTACCTCCTCGGAGCGGACCGCGAGGAATCTGGATGTGCTCGCGGCGCCCCTACATGCTAGGTCGCCACCAGGGACGGGACGCGCACACCCCTGTTGACAACGGTGCCCATGATGTGCTCTGGCGCCCGCGCCGCGCCGTCGCCACTACCCTGGACCGGACGCCGGGCGACCGCCTGCGCCGGTGACCGTCCGGTGCGCGTCGGATGAGCGCGAGGTGAGCGTGACCAGTGGACCGGCACTGCCAGACCCCTTCTGTCTCGTCCTGGACTGGGGGCGGCGGTACCGCCTGTCGGTGTTCAACCTGGGGTTGGCCTGCTGCGCGGTCGAGTTCGCGGCCGCGGCGGCCTCGTACGACCTTGGCCGGCAGGGCGTCGTGGTGTGCCCCGACGGGCCGGAGTGCAGTCAGGTGATGGTGGTTTCGGGCACGGTCACCGACCGGTTGGCCCCGGCTGTGCGCCGGGTGTACGAGCAGCTTCCCGAGCCTCGGTACGTGATCAGTTTCGGTGCCTGTGCCAACTGTGGCGGGCCCTACTGGGATTCGTACTGTGTCACCAAGGGGGTGGATCAGATCGTCCCGGTGGACGTGTACGTGCCGGGGTGCCCGCCCCGACCGGAGGCACTGGTCCGGGCGATCCTGCGCCTGCACCAACAGGCCGGCGCCACACCGGCGCCGCAGGCTCGTTCCACGGCTGACCTGACCGCACCGGTCGTTCCCCCACCGGGTTCCGGGTCGGCCGGTCGGGAGAGCCTGGCGTGACCCCGGAGGAGTTGGGCACCCGGATGGTGGCGCTGGTCGGTGCCGGGACAGTGTTCTCGGTCACCTTCGGACAGGTCACCGTGGATGTGCCGGCGCACCGGTGGGTGGACGCGGTGACCGCGGCACGGGACGACCAGCAGGTGGGTACGCGGTTCTTCGACTGGCTGTCCGCGGTGGACCAGACCGACCAGCAGCCGGCAGGGTTCGCGGTGGTGGCACACCTGTACTCACTCACCGGCCGGCACCACCTGTTCCTGCGCACCCTGGTCCCCGGCCACAGTCCACGACTGCCCTCGGTGGTCGGTGTGTTCGCGGGCGCCGACTGGCATGAACGGGAGACCGCGGAGATGTTCGGAGTGGTCTTCGAGGGGCACCCCGACCCGGCGCCACTGCTGCTTCCGGACGGCTTCGAGGGTCATCCGCTACGCAAGGACTTCGTGTTGGCCACCCGGGCGGCCAGGCCGTGGCCGGGGGCCCTCGAGCCTGGACAGGGCCGTGCTTCCGCACCGCGGCGGGCCCGGAACCGTCCGCCCGGGGTACCCGCGGAGTGGGGAGGCGGAGGTGACGGTGACCGAGAGTCCCGATGAGGGTGTCGGCGGGTGTGCGCCGCCCTCGCGCGGTCATGGAGTGATCGCGCTGCTGGAGGAGAACTGCACGGCGTGCATGCTCTGTGCCCGAGAGTGCCCGGACTGGTGCATCTACATCGAGTCACACCAGCAGACGGTCCAGATGGCTGGCGGTAGACCTCGCCAGCACAACGTGCTGGACCGCTTCGCCATCGACTTCGCGCTGTGTATGTTCTGTGGCATCTGCGTCGAGGTGTGTCCGTTCGACGCGCTGTTCTGGTCACCCGAGTATGACCACGCCGGTGGAGACGTCCAGGACCTGACCCACGAGCGAGATCGTCTACGTGGGTGGATGTGGACGGTGCCGGCGCCGTCCGCGCAGGACCCGGACGGCGCGGCCGGGTCCTGAGGCACCGGGAACGGGCGGGCGGGATATGGCGTTGACCTCTGTGTCGGGGCACGTTACGCCAGACACAAAAGAGGGGAAAAGTGCACCGCAATTTCAACAACGGGCTCAAGACCGCGGTGCTGCTCGGTGCGCTGTCCGCGCTGATCATCGGGGTCGGCAGCTTCTTCGGACGGTCCGGGCTGTTCATCGGTCTGGTCCTGGCGTTGGGTACCAACGCCTACGCGTACTTCAACTCGGACAAGATCGCGCTCCGTGCCATGCGGGCTCGCCCGGTCACCGAGGCGGAGCAGCCGGAGATGTATGCGATCGTGCGGGAGTTGGCGACGATCGCGCGTCAGCCCATGCCTCGCCTCTACATCAGCCCGACGAATCAACCCAATGCATTTGCAACGGGACGAAACCCTCGTAACGCTGCGGTGTGTTGCACCGAGGGCATCCTGCCGATGCTGAACCGTCGGGAACTGCGCGCGGTGCTGGGTCACGAGTTGTCTCACGTCTACAACCGGGACATCCTGATCTCCTCGGTCGCCGGTGCCCTGGCCGGAGTGATCGTCTACCTGTCGCACATGGCCGGGTTCATGACCATGTTCGGGTGGGGCGGCGGCCGCGACGACCGGGACGGCGGTAACCCGCTGGGCATGTTGTTGCTCATCGTGCTGGGCCCACTGGCCGCTGGTGTGATCCAGATGGCGATCAGCCGTAGCCGGGAGTACCAGGCCGACCAGTCCGGCGCCGAACTGACCTCGGACCCGTTGGCGCTGGCCAGCGCACTGCGCAAGTTGGAGCAGGGCACCCAGGCCCTGCCGCTGCCGCAGGAGGACCGTCTGGTGACCAACAGCCACCTGATGATCGCGAACCCGTTCCGGTCCGGCGGACTGGCCAGCCTGTTCTCCACCCACCCGCCGATGGCCGAGCGGATCCGCCGGCTGGAGCAGATGGCCGGCCTGGTCTGAGCACGGCCGCCGGTCAGGCACCGGCGGCTCGCGCCACCTCCATCACATACCGGCCGTAGCGGGACTTGGCCAGCTTCTCGCCGAGCCGGTATGCCTGGGCCGCGTCGATGTAGCCCATCCGCAGTGCGATCTCCTCCAGACAGGCGATGCGGACACCCTGCCGGTGCTCGAGCACCTGGACGAACAGTCCGGCCTCGATCAGACTGTCGTGAGTGCCGGTGTCCAACCATGCGGTACCTCGACCGAGGTTGACCAGGCGGGCTCGGCCCTTGGTGAGGTAGTGGTTGTTGACGTCGGTGATCTCCAACTCACCCCGCGCCGACGGGGTCAGCGAGGCAGCGATGTCGACCACCTCGTTGTCGTAGAAGTACAGCCCGGTGACCGCCAGGTTGGACCGCGGCCGGGTCGGTTTCTCCTCGATGGACAGCAGGCGACCGTCCTGGTCGGCCTCGGCGACGCCGTAGCGCTGCGGGTCCTTCACCTCGTACCCGAACAGGGTGGCTCCGTCCAGCCTGGCGGCCTCCTCCTGTAGGAGGGGGGCCAGTCCGTGTCCGTAGAAGATGTTGTCGCCCAGTGCCAGGCAGACCTGGTCGTCACCAACGTGTTCGCGGCCGATCAGGAACGCCTCGGCCAGACCGTTGGGTTGGGCCTGCTCGGCGTAGCTCAGTTCCAGGCCCAGATGGTGCCCGTCGCCGAGCAGCCGGCGGAACAACGGCAGGTCCGTCGGAGTGGAGATCACCAGGATCTCCCGGATCCGGGCCAGCATCAGAACCGAGAGCGGGTAGTAGATCATTGGTTTGTCGTAGACCGGCAGCAGTTGCTTGGACACCGCCTGGGTGAGCGGGTGCAGCCTGGTGCCGCTTCCGCCGGCGAGGATGATCCCCTTCATCGCGGTCACCGGTAGTTGGTGAACTGGAGCGCGATGCCGAAGTCGGCGTTCTTCAGTAGCGCGATGACCGCCTGGAGGTCGTCCTTCTTCTTACCGGTGACCCGCAGTTGGTCGCCCTGGATCTGCGCCTGCACGCCCCGGGGCCCCTCATCCCGGATCCGCTTGGCGATGGTCTTGGCCTTCTCGCTGGAGATGCCCTGGACGATCGACGCGCTCACCCGGTAGACGCGGCCGGAGGGCTGCGGTTCCTTGGCCTCGAGCGCCTTCAGCGAGATGCCCCGACGCACCAGCTTCTCCCGGAACACCTCCAGAGCGGCCCGAACCCGGTCCTCGGTGTCGGCCTGCAGCGTGACGCCCTCCTCGCCGGACCAGGAGATCGACGCGTTCGTGCCCCGGAAGTCGAACCGCTGCGCCAGCTCCTTGGCGGCCTGGTTGAGCGCGTTGTCGACCTCCTGACGGTCCACCTTGCTCACGACGTCGAACGACGGGTCTGCCACGGATCGCTCCTCGTTGCCTCGGTCTGGACAGCGCCTGACGGGCGAGCCTCCCACAGGCTTCGAGAGCCCGGTGGAAGCCTGGCGCCAATACCTTGTATCCTGCCTCGGGTCACCGAGCCAAATGGTGCGGAGCCGTGAGGCTTGGTGACGTGACGTGTGACGATCCTGCACGAACAACGGCGGGTTGCCCGAGCGGCCAAAGGGAGCGGTCTGTAAAACCGTCGGCTCAGCCTACGATGGTTCGAATCCATCACCCGCCACCACCCCCTGACATGGCCCCTGCATCGCGGAGACGCGGCACAGGGGCCATGTCTCGTTTTCGCAGCAGCATGTGTGGTGACTCTGTGTGATCAATCGGACCTGCTCGGCCTGAATGCATGGCCTCGTCGGCGACTGGGGAGACTCCCGGAGCGTTGTTGACCCCCCACTCCGCCACTTGGAGTATTCAGATTGATCTGTCAAGTACCAAACGGGTGATTTTTTCGACATCATCAAGGTGATTCCTGAAGATCAACTCGACCTGGGAGCCCGTCCATGATCACTTCAGCCCTGCGCCGCATTGCCGTCACGGTCGCGACCACCGCTGTGGCACTGGGGGTCACCATGGGCCCCGCTCAGGCTGCCGTGTCGCAGTCGGCCGTCGGTTCGGTGCAGAACCTGAGCTGGAACGAGGCGTCTTGGAACGAGGCGTCTTGGAACGAGGCGTCTTGGAACGAGGCGTCTTGGAACGAGGCGTCTTGGAACGAGGCGTCCTGGAACGAGGCGTCCTGGAACGAGGCGTCCTGGAACGAGGCGTCCTGGAACGAGGCGTCCTGGAATGAAGCGTCCTGGAACGGGCTGAGCTGGGCCGGTGTCAACTGGCAGTCCTGAGCCGCCGCAGACTCCGCTGCGAACCGTGCACGGACTCGGCTGGGCGGCCCGTGCCCGGCGCGGAGCAGATGGGTGCTGTTGCGCCGGCCCAACTGTGGTTACCCTTTTGCCGGTGAAGTTGGGTATGCGACGAGCGTCTCCGCGCTGACGAAGGTTGCCGATGGCTGCCGGGTCGACGACTCCAGCGGCGTGGTTGGTCCGGATACGAGATCGGACCGGCCGTGTCCTGTGGGTGGCCCCTGCGTCGTGCTGGCTGCTGCTGTGGTTGCTGGGTGACACCAGGGTGATCGGCCGGGTCGGACCCTGGTTCGTGATCCTCGTGGCGTTCCTGGTTACCGACCTGGTGCCGTTGCACTTCGAGTTCGGCCGCCAGACGATCTCGTTGTCTCCGGTGGACATCGCGCTGTGCGCGGGCCTGTTCCTACTCCCTCCGGGAGGGCTGGTCCTGGCTCGGCTGTGTGCAGACAGCGGCCTGTTGCCGTATCGGGTGGTGCACCAGCGACGATCCGTCGACAAGCAGTTGTTCAACCTGTCCAACCATGCCCTCGAGGTGTTGGTGGCGGCGTCGATCTTCGGGTACCTGGCGCCCGGCCCCATCACGAACCCGCTCTCCTGGGCCGTCGCCGCACTTGCCATCGCGGTCGCGAACCTGATCGGGTCGCTGCTCATCATCCTTGCCATCGCTGTCACACAGGGAGCAGTCCGCCGAGAGCGGATATCGCACATCCTGATGCAATCCCTGGTGTTTAGCGTGCTTTGCACCATACTGTGCGTTGTTGGGTTGATCGTGGTGAAGGTCAACCCCCTCGGTGTGGTCCTGCTGGCCGTGCTGCTTCTGGTGTCGGTCATCGGGTATCGGGCCTACGGACGGTTTCTGCGTCGGCACGAGGACCTGGGACGGGTGTACGAGTTCAGCCGGCTGGTCGAGGCGTCCAGGGCGGACCCGCCTGGTCTGACCACCGCGCTGGAATGGCTGCGTGGGGTGTTCAACGCCACCGCCGTCCGCCTCTACATCCAGGCACCCAGGCCTGCGGCCCGGTTCGCCCTGCTGCTGGACGAGCATGGCCCGGACTCCTCCCTGGCATGGCAGCCGGACTCCCTGCACCAGAGGTTGGACACCGACGGGCCCGGCCTGCTGGTCACCCACCGGGCAGCGGACGACCAGATGCTCCAGGAGTCGCTGGCTCGTCGTGGTGTCACCGAGTTGATGGCCGTCCAGTTGCGGGTCTCCTCCCGGGTGCTCGGATACCTGGAACTACATGACCGGCAGGGCCAGGTCACCTTCTTCTCCGCCGAGGACCTGCGACTGCTGGAGAGCCTGGCCGCGCACCTGTCGGCCGCGCTGGAGAACCAGCACCTGCTCGAACGTCTTCGTCACGACGCCTACCACGATCGGTTGACCGGCCTACCCAACCGTGAGCGGCTGGTCACCCGGATCAACGAGACCATCGCCGAGACCGCGGGCAGCGACCAGATGGTGGCCGTGCTGCTGTTGGACCTGGACTCGTTCAAGGACGTCAACGACTCGCTCGGACACGACCACGGCGACCGACTGTTGGTCATGTTCGCGGAACGGCTCGACAGCCAGGTCACCGGCGGCGCCGTGGCCGCCCGGATGGGCGCCGACGAGTTCGCGTTGCTCTGTGTGGTACCGGACCTGGACGCGGCCGAACGGCGGGCGCACGAACTGCACGAGATGCTCTCAGCGCCCTACCCGTTGGCCGAACTGAGCGTGCATGTCGGTGCGTCGGTGGGGGTGGCGGTCGCCCCCGACCACGCCCAGGACGCGGGCACCCTGCTGCAGCGCGCCGACGTGGCGCTGTACACGGCCAAGAGCAAGGGTCAGCCGGTCGCCACCTACCTGCCCTCGTTGGATCAGGCCAGCGTCCACCGACTACAACTGGTGACGCAACTGCGGGAGGCACTGGACACCGGCCAGGTGATGGCGCACTTCCAACCCAAGATCGGCATGGCCACCCGCGACCTGGTCGGGGTGGAGGCACTGGTGCGCTGGGAGCACCCGCAGTACGGCCCGGTCGTGCCGGACGACTTCGTCCCACTGGCCGAGCGGACCGGACTGATCGGTCCACTGACCATGCACGTACTGCGGGCGTCCCTGCACCAGTGTCGGTCCTGGCTGGACCGGGACCTGCGGATCGGGGTCGCGGTGAACCTGTCGGTACGGAACCTCCTGGACGCGGACTTCCCGGCTCGGGTGGCCACGCTGTTGGCTGACGCCGGCACGCCACCGGACCTGCTCACCTTCGAGATCACCGAGTCCAGCGTGATGAGCGACCCGGAGCGCTCACTGCCCGTGCTGCACCGGCTGCACGAGATGGGGATCGGGCTGTCCATCGACGACTTCGGCACCGGGTACTCCTCGCTGGCCTACCTGCGCCGGTTGCCGGTGGACGAGGTCAAGATCGACAAGGTGTTCGTGTTGGGCATGGGTACCGACCTGGGCGACCTGGCCATCGTGCGGGCGATCATCGAACTCGGTCACAGCCTGGGCCTGCGGGTGGTCGCCGAGGGGGTTGAGGACGAGCTGGCCCGCGACCTGCTGACCGGTATGGACTGCGACGTCGCCCAGGGCTACCTGATCAGTCGGGCGCTGGCCTCGGACCGGCTGGACGCCTGGCTGACGGCCCGTACGGTGGCCCGGCCGAGCCAACCTGGCGTGCGCGGACGCAGGTTGCAGGTGGCGGGTTGACCATCCGGTTTCCCGAACCGGGGTAAAGGCGTGTACCCTTGCCAATCGCTCGCCCCAATAGCTCAGTCGGCAGAGCGTCTCCATGGTAAGGAGAAGGTCTACGGTTCGATTCCGTATTGGGGCTCGGTGCCGGGCGTGGTCGCGCTCGGCGTGCACGGCGGTGCGGCACGCCAGGTTGGCTCCGCCGTACGGCGGAGTAGCTCAGTCAGGCAGAGCAAGCGGCTCATAATCGCTGTGTCGCCGGTTCAAATCCGGCCTCCGCTACCGGCGCCCGGAGTACCCGGGCGCTTCGACGTGTGCTGGGCCGGTCAGCTACCCTGACCTGTCGACCGTGTCGACCATCGTCCGTTCCGCTTCCAGAAGCTCGAAAGGCGCTGCGCCGTGGCTGCCACCGACGTCCGTCCCAAGATCACCATGGCCTGCCAGGAGTGCAAGCATCGCAACTACATCACCCGCAAGAACCGGCGTAACGACCCAGACCGGCTCGAACTAAAGAAGTTCTGCCCAAACTGCGGCCGACACACCGAGCACCGCGAGACTCGCTGACGCCTCGCTGGGGGGGCCACCCAGCGCACCGCCGGGAGGATGAGGCAGATGCCACTGGATCCGTCGTTCATCGGGCGCACCTACCCCCCGACCGAGACCTACGAGGTCGGCCGGGAGAAGATCCGCGAGTTCGCCGACGCGATCGGTGACGCCAACCCGGTGTACCGGGACGCCGAGGCGGCCCGGGCGCTCGGCCATCCGGACGTGATCGCCCCCCCGACGTTCCCGATCGTGTTATCTGTCCGCGCGTCCCGGCAGGTCATCGCCGACCCCGCGCTCGGCCTGGACTACAGCCGGGTGGTGCATGGCGAGCAGCGGTTCGTCTACACCCGACCGGTACGGGCCGGTGACCAACTGCGGGTTCTGTTGACCGTGGAGAACATCCGGTCAGCCGCGGGTAACGACATCCTCACCACCCGGGGCGACGTGTCGACCGTGGAGGGCGAGCACGTGGTCACCGCCTACTCGACCCTGGTCGCCCGTGGTACCGCCGCGTCCGGACAGGAGGCCTGACGCCATGGCGTCGAGAATCAACTGGGACGAGGTGGAGGTCGGCACCGAGCTGCCCGCCCAGACCTTCCAGGTGCACCGGGCGAACCTGGTGCGGTACGCCGGCGCCTCGGGCGACTTCAATCCGATCCACTGGAACGAACGGTTCGCCACGTCCGTCGGGCTGCCGAACGTGATCGCGCACGGCATGTTCACCATGGCCGAGGCGTGCCGGGTGGTCACCGACTGGGTCGCCGACCCGGGCGCGGTGGTCGAGTACGGCGTGCGGTTCACCAGGCCGGTGGTGGTGCCCGACGACGACAACGGCGGCCAGATCGTGGTCACCGGCCGGGTCGCCGACAAACTGGACGGGCGCCGGGTGCGGGTCAACCTCATCGCCACCAGTGGCGGTGTGACCGTGCTGGCCCGCTCCCAGGCGGTCGTCCAACTCTCCTGACCCGCCACGGCGCCGTCCAGCGCGGTTCAGTGTGCCTCGGCGAGCAACTTCTGCAGTCGGGTGATGCCCTCCACCAGGTCCTCGTCGCCCAGTGCGTAGGACAGTCGGACGTACCCGGGGGTACCGAACGCCTCACCTGGCACCAGCGCCACCTCGGCCTGGTCGAGTACCAGTTCGGCGAGTTCGGCGGAGGTGGTGGGCCGCTGGCCGCGCAACTCACGTCCCAACAGCGCCCGCACCGACGGGTAGACGTAGAACGCTCCGTCGGGGGTCGGGCAGGTCACGCCGTCGATCTCGTTGAGCATCCGCACCATGGTCCGGCGGCGGCGGTCGAACGCCTCCCGCATGGTCGCCACCGCGGACAGGTCGCCGCTCACCGCGGCCAGTGCCGCGACCTGGGAGACGTTGGCGACGTTGGACGTGGCGTGTGACTGGAGGTTCGTGGCCGCCCGGATCACGTCGGTCGGGCCGATCATCCACCCCACCCGCCAGCCGGTCATGGCGTAGGTCTTGGCCACCCCGTTGATGACCACACACCGGTCGGCCAGCTCGGGCACCACCACCGGCATGGAGGCATGGCGGGCGTCGCCGTAGACCAGGTGCTCGTAGATCTCGTCGGTGACCACCCAGAGGCCGTGCTCGGCGGCCCACCGACCGATCGCGGCGACCTGCTCGGGTGGGTAGATCGCTCCGGTGGGGTTCGCCGGGGAGCAGAACAGCAGCATCCTGGTCCGCGGGGTACGCGCCGCCTCGAGCTGCTCGACCGTGGCACGGTAACCGCTGGCCTCGTCGGTCACCACGCTGACCGGGACCGCGCCGGTGAGCTTGATCGACTCCGGGTAGGTGGTCCAGTAGGGGGTGGGCAGCAGCACCTCGTCGCCGGGGTCGAGCAGGCTGGCGAACGCCTCGAAGACGGCCTGCTTGCCACCGTTGGTGATCAGTACCTGTGCCGCGGTCACGTCGTAACCGGAGTCGCGCCGGGTCTTCACCGCGACCGCCTCGCGCAGTTCGGGCAGACCCGCGGCCGGGCTGTATCGGTGGTACCTGGGCTGGCGGGCCGCCTCCACGGCGGCCTGGACGATGTAGTCGGGGGTGGGGAAGTCCGGCTCGCCGGCACCGAACCCGATCACCGGTCGGCCAGCGGCCTTGAGGGCCTTCGCCCGGCCGTCCACGGCCAGTGTTGCGGACTCGGTGATCGCGCCGATCCGGGTGGAGACGCGGCGGGATGAGGGAATCTGGGCCATGTGTCTATCGTCCCAGACCGCGTTCGACGGCTCCTGGGGGCGGGCGACGATCGGTGATCAGACACCCAGCTGACCGACTTGTTGGAGCCGGGCGGTGGTTCTGCCGTACACTTCCCTTCCTGGGTCGCTGGTCGCTGCCCGCGTCATGCTCGCGGTGACCGGAGTCCCTCGAAGGGGCGTAGCTCAATTGGCAGAGTACCGGTCTCCAAAACCGGGTGTTGCAGGTTCGAGTCCTGTCGCCCCTGCGGTAGCCGCCGCTGGCGGGCCTCCGTCGCGCAGCAGAGGAGCATCGACGTGACCACCATCCGTGGGGACGCGAAGACCGCACCCCAGCCCAAGCCGGCGCCCAGGTCCGGCCGCGGCGGGCCGGCAGCCCGCGTCAGTCGGTTCTTCCGCGAGGTCATCGCCGAGATGAGCAAGGTGATCTGGCCGACCCGCAAGGAGCTGATCACCTACACGATCGTGGTGCTCGCCTTCCTGACGATCATGGTCACCCTGGTCTTCGGGATGGACGTCGTCTTCGCCAAGGGCGTCGTCGCTGTCTTCGGGTAACCACCAGGGACGGAAAGTACGCAGCGGCAACGGCAGCACAAACCGACACATCCGCAGAAAGTGAGTCAAACGCGTGCCCGAGTTCGACCAGACTGGCCCCGTGGACAGCACGGCCGGTGAGCCCGTCGACGCGGCCCAGTCGCCGGTCGAGGCAGCCGAGTCGTCCGCGGAGCTCGCCGAGCAGGCCGCCTCTGCGCAGCGGCACGATGACCACGGCGGTGAACAGGGCGACGCGGATGTGGCCGACGGCGAGCAGGAGGAGGCCGCGGACCCGGTCGCGGAGCTGCGGCGGACCCTGGCCAGTCAGCTTGGTGACTGGTACGTGGTGCACTCCTACGCCGGCTACGAGAACAAGGTGAAGACCAACCTGGAGAGCCGCATCGCCTCGCTGGACATGGAGGACTACATCTACCAGGTCGAGGTGCCCACCGAGGAGGTCACCGAGATCAAGAACGGCAAACGCCAGCAGGTCCAGCGCAAGGTGTTTCCCGGTTACATCCTGGTCCGGATGGAACTGAACGACGAGTCCTGGGGCGCGGTGCGCAACACCCCCGGGGTGACCGGGTTCGTGGGCGCCACCTCCCGTCCCTCACCGCTGTCCCTGGACGAGGTGGTGAAGATCCTCGCGCCCGCGGTCACCGAGAAGCGGCCTGGCGAGAAGGTGCCGGTGCGGGTGGTGGACTTCGAGGTCGGCGAGTCGGTCACCGTGATGGACGGCCCGTTCGCGACGTTGCCCGCCACCATCAACGAGATCAACCCCGAGCAGCAGAAGCTCAAGGTGCTGGTCTCGATCTTCGGGCGGGAGACCCCGGTAGAGCTGTCCTTCAACCAGGTGTCCAAGATCTAGTCAACGGTCCCGGCGGTGTGCCGGAGCCGCCGGCAGGCCCCTCCCCGCACCCACCCGGGTGCCCGAACCAGGAAGAACCGGAATGCCTCCGAAGAAGAAGCTGTCCGCGGTCATCAAGTTGCAGATCCAGGCGGGAGTGGCGACACCAGCCCCGCCGGTCGGCCCCGCGCTCGGCCAGCACGGCGTGAACATCATGGAGTTCTGCAAGGCCTACAACGCGGCGACCGAGTCGCAGCGTGGTCAGGTCGTGCCGGTCGAGATCTCGGTGTACGAGGACCGCTCGTTCACCTTCGTCACCAAGACGCCGCCGGCGGCCAAGCTGCTGCTCAAGGCCGCGGGCGTGGACAAGGGCAGTGGTGAACCTCACCGGGTGAAGGTCGCCACGGTGACCAGGGACCAGGTCCGCGAGATCGCGCAGACCAAGCTGGCCGACCTGAACGCCAACGACCTGGACCACGCGGAGCGGATCATCGCCGGCACCGCACGGTCGATGGGCATCACGGTCAGCGACTGACCCGACCGGCTGATCCACAACCCGCACCTCGCGTGGGAGGGCCAGGCGCTGGCCCGCGACAACCACGAACCCAAGATCAGGAGTACGAAGTGAAGCGCAGCAAGAAGTACCGCAAGGCAGCCGAGAAGATCGACCCCACCAGGGTGTACTCCCCGTTGGAGGCGACCAGGCTGGCCGTCGAGACGTCGGAGACCAGTTTCGATGCGACCGTTGAGGTTGCGATCCGGCTCGGCGTTGACCCGCGTAAGGCCGACCAGATGGTGCGCGGCACGGTGAACCTGCCGCACGGTACCGGCAAGACCGCCCGGGTCGTCGTGTTCGCCACCGGAGACAAGGCAGCCGAGGCCGAGGCCGCCGGCGCCGACGTGGTGGGCTCCGACGACCTGGTCGCCCAGGTCCAGGGTGGGTTCCTCGACTTCGACGCGGCGATCGCCACTCCCGACCAGATGGCCAAGGTCGGTCGGATCGCACGCATCCTGGGCCCTCGGGGACTGATGCCGAACCCGAAGACCGGCACGGTGACCACCGACGTGGCCAAGGCCGTCGCCGACATCAAGGGCGGCAAGATCAACTTCCGGGTGGACAAGCAGTCCAACCTGCACCTGGTGATCGGCAAGACCAGCTTCCCGCCGGAGCGACTGGTGGAGAACTACGCGGCCGCGCTCGACGAGGTGTTGCGGGCCAAGCCGTCCGCCGCCAAGGGCCGGTTCCTGAAGAAGATCACCTTCACCACCACGATGGGACCGGGCATTCCGGTGGACCCCAACCGCACCCGCAACCTGCTGGACGACACGGCCACGGCCTGAGTGCCGGCCAGGAGCCGTTCGTGCGTCCGGATCGGGCGCGTCTACACTGGTCACAACTCGAACCACCCAAAGACCGCTGGTTGCCACGCCGGAGCCTCGAAGCCCCGGCGTGGCCGAAGGTCCCGCCACCACGGGCGCCCGCGCAGGATGGACGGCACAGAGTCACGTCGGGTCTGTTGGTAGGACCCGCGAGGCCTCGCCCCGTACGCCTGCGTGCGGGGCGTCTGTCGTGTCAGGGCCGATGTCGGTCCTGACCACAGAGAGGAGGCCCATGGCGAAGCCCGAGAAAGTCGCGGCCGTGGCCGAGATCTCGGACCAGTTCCGCGAGTCCTCGGCGGCGATGCTCACCGAGTACCGCGGCCTGACGATGGCGCAGCTCACCGAGCTGCGGCGTTCCCTCGGCAGCGAGACGACCTACGCGGTCGTGAAGAACACGCTCACCAGACGAGCCGCCGAGCAGGCCGGATTCGCCGAGCTGGAGCAGTTGCTCACCGGACCGACCGCGATCGCGTTCGTCCGCGGCGACCCGGTCCAGGCAGCCAGGGGGCTGCGCGACTTCGCCAGGACCAACCCGCTGCTCGTGATCAAGGGCGCGGTGATGGAGGGCAGGACGCTCACCGCCGACGAGGTCCGGCAGATCGCCGACCTCGAACCGCGTGAGGTTCTGCTGGCCAAGCTCGCCGGCGCCATGAAGGCGAAGACCTCCCAGGCGGCAGCGCTCTTCCAGGCGCCACTGGCGCAGGTCGCCCGGCTGGCCGCGGCCCTGCAGGAGAAGCAGGAGAAGCAGGCCACCGAGGCACCCCAGGCCGAGGCAGCCCAGGCCGCCGAGGGCTGACCGCCCCCCACCCAGACTCACCCGCGTACAGGAAGGGAACACGCCACCATGGCGAAGCTCAGCACCGCAGACCTGCTCGACGCGTTCAAGGAGATGACGCTGCTCGAGCTCTCGGAGTTCGTCAAGCAGTTCGAGGAGACCTTCGACGTCACCGCGGCCGCCCCCGTGGCCGTCGCCGCGGCGGCTCCGGCGGCCGGTGGCGAGGCAGCC
>DATCWR010000255.1:0-9930 GCA_036566245.1 Mycobacteriales bacterium
GTGTGGTGCCTGGGCGACCGGGCCCGCCATGGGGGCGCCGCGCCGGTACGGCGCGGCGCCGTCGCGGCGTGTGCCGCAGGTCAGTGGATGTAACGCATCGCGCACCTCCTCGTTCGAAAGTCGGGTCGTGCGCCTGGCCCGGAAAGCCTTGGGCTCAGGCGCCGTGTGCGGGACTCGTGTCGCAGACCGTGTGGGGAGAGCAGGTCCAGGGCCCGAGTCACTGTTGCCGGTCTCAGGTCAGGCAGACGTCGAACCGTTCGACGCCACGTAGGGTCGCGTTGCGCCGGTAGATGGGAGCGTCACAGGCGTGCACATCGGGGTGTTCGTGCGCGAGCACCCCGAGCAGGACGCGCGCCACGAGCCCCGCGAGCGCCGAGCCGACGCAGGCGTGCGCGCCACGGCCGAATCCCAGGTGTGGATTGGGTTTTCGGTCCAGGTGCAACCCGTCCGGGTCGGCGAACCGTTGTGGATCGCGGTTGGCGGCGCCGATGAGTACCGTGACCGCTTGTCCTTGGTGGACGGTGGCCTGTCCCACCGTGGTGTCGGCGAGGCACACCCGTGCGTCGGCCTGGACCGGTGAGGTGTGGCGCACGAGTTCGTCCACCGCCAGGTGGGGATCGGCCGATCTGAACCGCGCCATCCCGTCGGGTGCGTCGAGCAGAGCGACCAGGCTGTGGGACAGCAGTCGGCTGACCGACTCGAACCCGGCGTGCAGGACGGCACGGAGGCTGTTGTCCAGTACGGCACGGTCCACCGTCGCCCGATCCAGTCGGCCGACTCCGGTGACCAGGTACCCGACGATGCCACCGAGGTCGGGCGGGTCGGCGAGCCATCCGTCGGCGAGGGCGGCGAGTTCGGCGCGGGCGGCCAGCCCTGGTTCGTGGGTCTCCGGGCGCAGTCCGGCGTCCATCGCGTCGACCACGGCGGCCGAGATCGGCCGGAACCACGCCAGGTCCGGCGCGGGCACGCCCAGTAGGTTCGTGATCGTCCGCAGCGCCAACGGCTCGGCCACCTGGCCGGTGAAGTCGAACGGGGTCGACCCGAACCCGGCGAGGATTTCCCGGGCATCGCGCTCGATGGTCTCGGCCAGGCTCCCCGGGGATGCTGCCCGGAACGCGGCCACCAGCAACTGGCGCACCCCGGTGTGTTCGGGCGGGTCGAGTGACTGGATGCTCAGCAGTGCGGCGGGTACCTCCTCACCGGCCCGGCGCCAGTCCGAGCCGAACCGCGTGTTGTCCTTCAACACCTCCAGACAGTCGGCATGCCGGGTCAGGACCCAGGATTCGATGCCGTCGTTCCAGTGCACCGGGTCGCGGCTGCGCAGCGCGTGGAAGGTCGGTGCGGGATCACCGAGTGTCGGTGGTTCGAGTAGTGCCCGGATCGGGTCGGTGAGCGGTGGTGCCGCCACACGCGCCTCCTGGGTTCTCCGCGTTCCCCGGTCGGTGACGGTCATGGGCTACCGCGGACATGACGGGCTCGCCGGACCGGGCTGAAGGGAGGCTAACCGCGGGTTCTTTAGAAGCCCTGTAGTCGCGGTGTAGGTGACGGGCGATGGGACACCCGGGGCTTCTGTGGATTCGGGCCCTCAGACCGTGTGGTCCAGGTATGGCTCACGCCGCAGGATGTCGCGTTCCAACCGCTGGAGTCGAGCGCCTGGTTCCAGGCCCAGTGTCTCGGCGAGCAGCCGCCGACCGATCTGGTACACGGCGAGCGCGTCGGCCTGCCGGTCCGAACGGTACAGCGCCAGCATGAGCTGCGCGCGCAGCCGTTCGCGCAGCGGGTGGTGGGCGACCAGTTCGGTGAGCTCCCCGACCAGGTTCGCGTGCCGCCCCAGAAGCAGGTCTGCGTCCGCTCGCAGTTCCAGTGCGGTGAGCCGGCGTTCCTCAAGCCGCCGGGTGGCCGCGGCGATCGTCGCGGTCGGCGCGACATCGGCGAATGCGGGCCCCCGCCACAGGTCGAGTGCCTGCCCCAGAATGGTGGCGGCACACAGCGGTTGTCGGGTGATCATCGCGTCCTGTGCGCGGGCCAGCATCGAGTCGAAGCGGGTCGCGTCCAGTTCGCCGGGCCGCACCCGCAGTAGGTAGCCGTGGCCGCGGGTGACCAGTCGCCCGGTCGTCGGGTCGGGACCGGTCCTGTCTGGATCTGCGTCGTGCAGCTTGCGGCGCAGTCGGGCAACGTACTGGTGCACGAGATTGACCGCCGTCGACGGTGGGGCGCCTTCCCACAACTCGTCGACCAGACGGTGTCTCGGCACCACGGCGTCAGCATTGATGAGCAGGACGCTGAGCAGCCTGCGTTCCTTGCTCCCGGCGGGGGCGACGCGGCGGTCGGTCACGAGCTCCACCGGACCGAGTACGACAAACTGCATGAACATCACCCTCCGGCTGCCGTGGGATGTGTGCTGGTGCCGGGAAAGCGACGCCGGACAACTCCGTGGCTGGTACCACGGTGCTGGAACGTAATCAGTACGTTTTTATCACTATGTCGAATGTTAGGACAAGGCTCCACCCCTGCTGTTGATCGCTTCAAGCAAGGCTGGCCGCGTCGAGCCAGCCAACACCCGGACCTCGGTGAAACCAGCTCCCCTGATCAGTTCCGCGTGCTCGGACACGGTTCGGTCGCGTCCTCCGAGGAGTACCAACATCTCCAGATCGCGCAGCGCCGGCCGAAGTGCGGCGCCTTCGGTCGCGCCCGGTCCGGTCGGTCGCTCCGGGGCGGCGTTCTCGATCACCAGGAGCCTGCTGCCCGAAGGCATCGCCGCGGCACAGTTCCGGAGGATGCGTTTGGCCCGCTCGTCATCCCAGTTGTGCAGGATCGCCTTGAGGACGTAGATGTCGGCGCCGGGCGGAACGCGGTCGAGGAAGTCCCCGGCGACGATGTCGCACCGCTCTGCCAGTCCGCGCCGGGCGAACCGGGCGCGACATCGTTCAACCGCGGCGGGAAGGTCGAACGCCAGCCCACGCGCCCGCGGATACCGGTCGAGCACCGCGGCGAGCAGCGCACCCTCGGCGGCGCCGATGTCGGCGACCACCGCCGCGGTGGAGAAGTCGTAGCGGTCCAGGATCTGCTCGATGACCCCCTCGGTGTTGAACGACATGGTCTGGTCGAACGCGGCGCCGGCCGTGTCGTCGTCCGCGAGGTGGGCCCACAGAGATCGCCCGTACCGGTGGTCGAAGCCCGGCTCGCCGGTGCGTAGCGTGTGGACCAGTTCGCCCCACGCGCCGTGGTACTCCCGTCCGCACAGTAGGGCCAGGCCGCGCAGTGAGCGCGGCGAGCTGGCGGTCAACGGGATTGCGAGCGGCATGCCGTGCAACCGCCCGAACTCGTCGAGTTCGGCCATGCCCAGGGCACACCATGCTCGCAGGAACCGACTCATGGCGTCCGGCTCGCAACCGGTCAGATCGGCCAGTTCCGCAGGGCTCTTCGTCCCGGCGGCGAGATGGTCGGGCAGGCCGAGTCGCACCGCGACCGACATGATCTGGGCGATCAGGGCACCGTCGAGCAGTTCGACGACGCGGCGTTCCGGATCGTTCCCGTGAGTGCGCTCGGGCATCTCGCTCCCCTCCGCGCGCACCTGGTCGGATTTTACGGTGTCGGTGGGTCGCATTGGTCATCGATGTCGTGCGGGCCCGTGAACCCTCCGTGCGGGTTTGGGGTGATCATCTTTTCACATCTTTTCGACGAAAAGGATAAGTCACATTATCGCTCGCATTCAAGATCCTTCTCTATAAACTATGGCAGGATCCCTGGATCGGAACCTTGAGCACCGTACGTGAGGACCGATGGCACCAGTACCCGATGCGGGGTCACACGCCCGGACGTTGGTGTCCACATGGCACCGCCAGATCGAGGGTTCGGCTGGCGGTCTGGCCGGAAGACCGCCCCGAAACCAGACGGACCCCTGGTCAGGGACCGGAGGCACGCCGAGAGACGAGGTGCGAGATGAACACCGTTGGTACTGACAAGCGCGGCGGCGGGCGTCGCCGGCGTCGGTGGACCCCGGCGCCCCTGGCGGCGGTCACGGCCACCGTGCTCGCCGGCAGCGTGGCGATCCCGGCCGGAACGGCGATGGCTGCGGTGGCCAGCCCCGCCATCACGGCGGCGGCCACGACGCGGTCCAGCCTGGCCGACCATCTCGAACACCGGGTTACCGGCGCGAGGGTGTTCCAGCACCTGCGCGCGTTACAGCGGATCGCCGATGCGAACGGCGGTGTCCGGGCCACCGACACCCCGGGATACACCGCCTCGGCCAACTACGTCGCCACACGGCTGCGGCGGGCCGGATACCAGGTGACCCGCCAGCAGGTTCCCTACACCGACGCGGCATTCGACGCCGAGACCGCCCGGGAGACTTCACCGTCCACCCAGGACATCAACGTGCTCATGATGAGGTTCTCCCCGTCCGGTCCGGCCGGAGGTATCACCGCCGACGTGGTGGCACCGCCGACCGAGCGAGACGGCGTGTTGATCGCCGACCCCGGCTGCACGCCCGAGTCCTATGACGGCCTGGACGCCGCCGGGAAGATCGTGGTGGTCCCGCGGGCCGCGTGCGGCTTCGACGTGCAGCAGGAGGTCGCCGCGAGCCTCGGCGCGGTGGCGTTCGTGACCTACCTGGTCACCCCGAGCCCAGACAACATCTGGCGCCTGTTCGTCTTCGAGCCCGACCGTTTCCACATCCCCTCGGCGACGGTGTCGCAGTCCCAGGGTGAGGCACTCGCGGCGGCCGCGTCGCACGGTCCGGTCCGTCTCGCCCTCGACCTGCGCGCACATCTCATCCATCGCACCACCGAGAACATCATCGCCGAGACCACCGGCGGCCGGGCCGACCACGTGGTGATGGCCGGCGCGCATCTGGACAGCGTCAGCGAGGGGCCCGGCATCGATGACAACGCCTCCAGCGCGGCGGCCCTTCTGGAGATCGCCGAGGACATCGCTCCGATGCAGTCCAAGCTCGTCAACAAGGTGCGGTTCGCCTTCTGGGGTGCGGAGGAACTGGTCGACGTCGGGTCCGGGTTCTACGTGGAACAGTTGTCGCAACAGGAGCGCGGCGCGATCGCGTACTACCTGAACTCCGAACTGATCGCGGCCCCGAACTTCGCCACGTTCGTCGTCCACGTGCCGGGCGGCAGCGCCGCGGACCAGCGGGTCGAGAATGAGTACGCCGGATACTTCACCCGCCGCGGCCTGCCCTTCGAACGGCAGGACAACGTGGTCGTGGGTTCCGACGACGAGGCCTTTTCCGCGGTCGGGATCCCGATCGGGGGCGTCAACGGTGCGCAGTTCTCGGCCAAGTCACCAGCCGAGGCGGCCGTGTTCGGCGGCACCGCCGGACAGTTGTTCGACCACTGCTACCACCAGGCATGCGACCGCCTGGACGACCTCAACGCCACCGCACTGGACCGGCACGCGCGGGCCACCGCGTGGGTCGTCGGTGATCTCGCCGTGCACGGCTGACGTGACACCGCAGCGGCGGCCGGGATCGCATGTGGTTGATCCGCCGCCCTGGGGGTTGACGCGCCCGATCGCCGGCCGTACCGGCTTCCCACGGTACGGCCGGCGCCGGACGTTCGGCCGCACCTGCTCGCCGCGCTCGTACGGCTCCGGGACGCCGGCCCGGCCCTGGACTTCGCGCGGACGATCGTCCGACCGTGGTCGCTGGCCTGCCGAGGGAGCGGCGGGTGAACCACCTGCTCGACGTCGCGGGTGCCAACCTGCAGTGGGGGCGCCACGACGACGCCGTGGCCGCGCTCGTGCAGGCCGACCACACTGCCCCCGAGGAGGGGCGGTACCGGCCCACGACCCGCCAGATGATCAGCGATCTGCTGCGGTCCGCCCGGACCCCCTCCGCCGGCCTCCGGCCGCTGGGGGCGGCTGCGGGTCAGGCCACATGACCGGCGTGCCGGTGATCTACCTCGTCCCTTTGCGGTGCCGGGCCAGCATCCCGGGTCGGAACGCTTGTCGACCGTGCCCGGCACCGTGGGTACACCATCTGTGTCATCGCGACCAGCGCGGCAGAGAGAATGCTCGACCTGGACGCCCTCGCTGACCAGACTGGCCGACCGGTTCGGACCGACCATCATTCGGCGGACCGGCTTCCGCGTGCCGATGCGGTCATCGCCGCCCCGGCGACCTACAACACGATCAACACGTGGGCGGCGGGTATTGCCGACACCTATCCACTGACCCTGCTCGCGGAACTGACCGGCATCGCGTTGCCGATCGTCGTGTTGCCGTTCGTGAACTCCGCGCTGGCCGCGAACCGGGTGTTCACCCGCAACATCGAGGATCTGCAAACGGCCGGCGTCCAAGTCCTGTTCGGACCGGGCCAGTTCGAACCCCTTGGCGCCTCACCCTGGACGCCCTGGGACGCATGCTCTGACGAAGGTGCAACATGGCCGCCACCCTCTGGGTGGCGGTCCGAGAACGACGCTGGCAAGGAGTTGGTGTGCACGCTGTTCGGACAGCGTGTTGCCGAAATTATCGGGTATGCGTGGCCAGCACCTGTCACTTCGCCACGGTGATGGACCGTTCGCATCTTTCCCTATCTCCGGCTTTTGTTGAATTCACTCTTTCGAGTGATCAAGTGTTGGGATAGTCGAGATAGAATTGTGGCATGGAGACCCTGGCCGATCCGATTGTCTGCCACACCGATTGTGGTGTCGGCGGGGAGTCGGATGGCGGGTTTCCGATGACCGGATTCGACCCCGAGATGGTCGCCGAATTCCTCGCAGGTGTCGATCTGTCGGGGTTGGACGGCGAGTCGTTGTTGGCCGTGCTCGGTGGGATGGAGCGTGTGGTGGCTGCCGCGCATGCGGTGCAGGTCAGGGTGATGGCCGAGTTCACCCGAGTGCGGCCTGCTACCCCGGGTCGTCCGTTCGGGGAGTTCGTCGCGGACGAAATCGCGGTGGAACTGTCGGTGTCTCGGCGGGCGGCGGAGAACCGTGTTGCCCAGGCCGTGGAGATGACATCCCGCACCCCGGCTGTTCTGCACGGTTTGCAGACGGGCACTCTGGACCTGTACCGGGCCAAGGTGATCACCGACGCCACCTACCGCCTGGATGATGAGGCCGCCGCCCGTGTCGCCGCACACGTCGTGGACAAGGCCGAGGGATGTAACGCTTCCCAGGTCCGGGCTTTGGTCCGCCGCGCGGTGTTGCGTCTGGACCCCGATGGTGCGCAGCGCAGGCATGAACGGGCCCGTGCCGACCGCAGGGTGGTTCTCACGCCGGCAGAGGACGGGATGGCTGAACTCACCGCGTTCCTACCCGCCGAGCAGGCTGTTGCTATCTACCAGCGGGTTGATGACCTGGCCCGGGGCGGTCGGGTTCCCGGTGACCCGCGGAGTGCGGACGAACGACGCGCGGATGCGTTCGTCAACGTCCTCCTGGGCCGCCGGGATGCTGGCACGACCAACCAACCCGGGCTGCGGCCGTTGGTACACGTGACCGTGGCCGCCACCACCCTGGCTGGTGCGGACAACGAGCCGGGAATGTTGGCCGGGTACGGTCGAATCCCCGCCGCGTTCGCCCGGAAGATCGCCGCAGACCCCACCGGGGTGTGGAAGCGGCTGGTGACCGACCCGATCGACGGGTCACTGATCGAACATTCCCGGCACACCTACCGGCCACCAGCCGCACTCGACGACTTCATCCGCGCACGGGACGGACAATGCCGATTCCCCGGCTGCCAACACTCGGCACAACACTCGGATCTGGACCACACGATCCCGTGGCCGAAAGGACCCACAGCACCCGGGAATCTGGGTGCGTTGTGCCGGCACCACCACCGGTTGAAACACCACACCACATGGCGACTCACCCAGACCAACGGGCAATTCCGCTGGACCAGCCCAACCGGCAGGCGATACCTCACCCATCCCCGGAACCACAACCCACCCTGAACGCGGGCACCGTTCCCGTGGTCCAGTAGGCGGATCTGACCGCCGGTCGCATTATCCCGCTGCGTGCAGCCGATCGTTGAACGCGCGGACCGCCGGCAGTGTGCCGGCCGCCGCGACCAACCGGGATCGCAGCCCGCACAGGTCGGAGACCGTCCGTCGGGAACCCGAGCGGGCTGCCGGGCCGACAGCGGCCATGCCCGCCTCGGCGGCCTCCTCGTACTGCCCGGCGACCTCGTGTGCCCGGGCCAGCCGGTACAGGCTCACATGCTGGCCGCGTCCGGACGCCAGACGCGCCGACGCCCTCAGCCCTCGCCGCATGATCTCCGCCGCTCTCGCACCGTGCCCCAGATCGGTCAGACACACCGCCGCCAGCGCGTCGAGGTCCGTACTCGACCAGACGATGTTCGGCGCCGTCGCAAATCCCGGTGTCCCCTCGGTCTCGGCCTGTTCGGCCAGTCGCGCGCTCTCCTCCAGTCGGGCCATACACCCCGGCTCGTCGCCGGCGAGGGCGAGCGCGCGGGCCTCGTAGTGCGCCCCGCCGGCCAGCAGAATGGATGGCACCGGTCCATCCGCGTAGCGGACTGCCCGCGCCGCGTCCAGAGCGTCGCCCGCGTCCCCACGCCACCAGGCCAGCGACGATCGGCAGGTGCTGGCATTAATGACGAACTCTCGGTAACCGGCCCCGGCCTGCAGCGCCCACTCGACGGACCGCTCCCGCCAGGCCACCGCACCGGTGACGTCGTTGGCTTCCTGTGCCAGGCCCGACAGGGTGCCGGCGTACTCCGCGGCGAGGCCGACCAGGTCCCTACGGATGGCGTCGCTGGCAGTACGCCGCGCGGTCCGGATGGTGTGCAGGTGGCCGCGCAGCACAGCCATCAGCGGCTCCGGGGGCGCCAGATGTTCAACCTTCCTGAGGCCGTACAGCGCGTCACGTAGCCATGCGACCGTGCCCTCGTCGGCGGCCACGAGTGCGGTCAGGTCGTCGGGTTCAGGCAGAGGTGCAAGCGCGGCCAGCGCGCCGCCAGCCTCCAGGGCCCGGTCGACTGCCTCGGCGAAGGCGGCCGAGGGCAACTCCGCGCCGGTCTCCACCTTGCTGATCAGGGTCCGGTCATAGCTGGCCAGTCGCCCCAGGGCCGGCTGGGACAAGCCCGCGGCCTCGCGCCGCCGCCGCAGTTCAGCGCCGAATCCGACCCCGTGAACCGGTGAGACGGCGCCGTCTTCACGGCTCACCTCGTTCATCTGAACACCGTAACGCTCGACGATCAGTCCATCACGTACCGCGACAACGCCGATAACGGAAAGGGATGATCGTGCTGCCTGATGAAGAGGACCACCGCGTGGCGGTGGAGCGCGCCGGTGTGCGGGAGTTGCCGGATGACCGGGAGGCCGAGCCCGGGACCGAACCGGGGCCGGGGCCGCTGCCGGCTGAGGTGAGTTCGGGTCGGTGGGTGGACGACGACCCACCGGGGTGTCCGCGGTGAGCGGCGGAACCGATCTGGTGGACCGGTTGCCGGATCTGTTGGCTGCCGCCCCGCTGGAGGTGTTGGGCCGGGTGGTGTTGTCGGTGGCGGTGATGCACCAGGCCGACACCCGGGGACGGTGCCCGTGGTGCCAACCACAACGCCGCAGGTGGCGTTGGTGGCGGGGGTCGCAGCCGTTCGGTCCGGCCGGTCCGCGTCCGACCCGGCGGATGCTGGTCGCCGAACTACGGGCCGCACGCATGGTCGAACCCATCTGGACACCACCGTGACGATCGCCGTCCCGATCGACGTCCTGCTACCAGCCATGCTGGCCGGCTACGCCGTCGGTGGGGCGACCGGGGCGTTGATCATCTCCGGGCTGTCCCGGTTGACGCCCACGGCCCGAGAGCAGGCCCAGGCCGGTCGGCACCGAGCCCGTTAGAACGTCTGGCACCCCGATGACCTACACGGCCGGGGTGCCAGACCTCCGACGGCCGGTGTGGTGTGGGAAGGCACCACACCGGCCAGCAACCAGCCCAACCGGACACAACAACCGGTCTGGGCACCCGG
>DATCWR010000256.1:0-2746 GCA_036566245.1 Mycobacteriales bacterium
ACGGCATGCCCTCCGGTGCGCCCGCGTCACCGTCAAGTTCGTGCCGGCGCCGCCGGTAGGCCGCCAGCCGGTCAGTCCACTCCCGGCAGCGGACACCGGCGGATTCCAACCCCGTGGCGAGTTCCTCCATGGCGGTCAGCACGTCAACGGCGGTCGTCTCGTCGACGTAAGCCGCGGCGTACCCGTGTTCACCGGCCACCCGGGCGAGCTGCCGGATGAGGAACGTCTTACCGACGCCGGCATCACCGTGGAAGCTGAACAGGAACCGGCGGTGCGGGTGGTCGACGGACCGGTCCAGGTTCCGCTCGAACAGGTCCAGTTGCTCCCGGCGGCCGACGAAACCGCCGGCCTGACTCCGCCGGATGAGATCCTGTAGCGTCACCGGTCGCTTGTCCACGCCAGCCCCCAGTTCCACGCCGTGTCAGTAGCAACTAACCGGCAGGAGAACCGCGCTGTCAAGCGCCCCCCACCCCACCCGCGCCCAGCCTCGGTGCTGTTGTCCAGCGCGGGCGGATACCAGTGACAAGACCAAGATCTGCGAGTAGGGCGGTAAGGCTCCAGGGGATACTTCCGGGGCGGGTGGGTCCCTCGGCAGCGATCCCGTACACGAGCGAGTCACGCGATGAGGGCGCGGAGTCGTTCGTGGAATTCCTTCGCCTGTGGTGCGTCGGCGTACCGCTCGTGGATCTGCGCGTCAAGCTCGGCAGCGACGTATAGCAGCGAGGGCTTTCGTTCGCCGCCGAACGCTCGGTGCCGTGGTCCACGGCCTCGTCCAGATCGCCGTGACGGGCCGCTACGAAATGATGATGCGGATTCGGTCGCTCCAGAAGTGGGGCACCGTAGCGGAGTCAGGGCCGGGTACGTTCGCCGTTCGCGGCTCCAGCCATCGCCCGATATCGCTCCTCGAACGAGCGGACGGCAGGTGCGTTACGGTACGGCCGGAGTCGGGTGCGCACGGCGGCGACGCGGTCTCTGCTTCGCGTCGAACTGACCGTTGTGGACAGGTCCAGGGCGCGGCTGGCGACCTCGGCGGCCTGCTCGATCTCGCGGGCGGTGATGTAGGAGTCAGCGAGCCAGGTCGCGTACAGCGACGCCTCCCGTGCGCTGTCGTTCTGGTATCGACCGAGTGCCGACTCCAGCAACGGCACCGCCCTGATCGGTCGTTCCAGTTCGGCGTAACAGCGTCCCGCCATGATGTCGATCTCGTCGCGGGTCAGCCAGTACGCCCAGTCCGGTTCGTCGTCGGGTCGCACGCCCTCGAAAAGCTCGTCCACCTCACCGAGAACCCGGTCACACCGCGCGCGCTGTCCCGCCCGGGCGTGAGCCCACGCCACCCGTTCGGCCACCAGCACCCGGGCGCCGGCCGTCGCCCGTTGTCGTGCGCCCCGGTGTGCGCTGCGGGCGAGCAGAACCGCGTCTCGCGGGTCACCCACCGACGCGGTCTGGTAGGCGAGCAGGGAGAGCAGATTGGCCGCCAGCGCCGGGTCTCCACCGGCGTGTGCCGCGTGCACACCTCCCAGGTAGAAACGGGCCGCGACATCGTGTGCCCCCGCGTCGGAGGCCACCCATCCGGCGACCTGGGCCAGGTCGGCGATCGCGGCCAACAGTGTCCGGCCGACGGCCTCGGTGTAGGACGCCTCCCGGGCCAGCGACACCGTTGCCGCCAGTTCGCCGGCGACGGTGTCCAGAAGGTCACCCCCACCAAGGTGGTCGTCCAGGCGCCGCAACCGCGCGGTCCGACGCTGGACCGTGGCGACCAGTTCCGCTCCGATCCGGCGACCCGACCGAAGTTCAACCACCTGCGGTGGATCACTGACCAGCCACTCGTGAGCAACCCGCCGCGCAGTTTCCCGGTCCATCAGGACCGCATCGCCACAAAGCATCGCGGCAAGGGCTGCCGTGTCATCCCGATCCCAGGCAGGGTGACTCATCCGGAGGCTGGGTGCAGAGCCTCTGCCGGTCTGCTCGCCTGACGCCAGGTCGATGAGTGCGCCACCGGCTCGCAACGCCTGGTCACAGTACATCGCAAACGCATCGGACGGAGGCACACGTCCGTTCTCCACCAAACTGATCAAGCTCCTGTCGTAATGGATCAGATCAGCCAGGTCCTGCTGAGACAACGCGGCCGCGCGACGACGACCGCGTAGTTCGATGCCAAATCTCACCTGTGCTCCGTGAATTCGTGAATACGCCTGCGGCCACGTTCAACGTCTACTCACCTGACCGTCACACGTCAATCCTTACATCACGCACAACGATTATCACGCGATGAAGGGATGCACATGTTTGACAGTGTTCAGGCCGGGTGGCTTGCCGGGGATGACTACCGGGCGGCGGTCGAGGCGGCCGGGGTGGTGGAGTTGCCCCACCCGGGCGACAACGACCCGCAGGATGAGGAGGTTGAGCCGCAGGGTCTGCCGGCGGATCTGTTGGGTGGCCGGTTCGAGGACCCGCGTCCGCCGGGGATCAGCGAGTGAACGCCGACCTGGCCGAGCGGCTCGCTGACGCCCCGCCTGAGGTGCTGGGTCGGGTGGTGTTGGCGGTGGCCACCATGCACGAACCCGACGGGCAGGGCCGGTGCCGGTGGTGCCGGCCAACCAGGTCCCGGTGGTGGCGGTGGGCACGTCGCGGCCCGCAGGTGCCGTGCCCGACCCGACGGGTGATGGCCGCCGAACTGGCGGTCAGTTCCGCCACCCCGACCTGGACGCCGGCATAACCGGATATCTTGCCGGCCCCGGGTAAACAG
>DATCWR010000270.1:0-3306 GCA_036566245.1 Mycobacteriales bacterium
GAGTGGGTTGCCGCCGCACCGGTCGACGATCTGGCTGACCGCCGCGTCGGACAGGTCGGCCCGGACCGTGCGGACGACCATCGCGGCTGTCTCGGCCGACAGCGGGGCCAGTTCCACCAGGTGTGTGGTCACCGGCCGCAGCGCGGCGATGGCGGCCGTGCCGGCCGTGCCGGGGGTCCGTACCGTGGCCACCACCCGGCAGTGCCGGGACAGTTCGGCCAGCAGGGACAGGGTGAGTTCGTCGGCCCACTGCGCGTCGTCCACCAGCAGTACCGCCTCGCCCAGCCGGGCCCGCACCGCCTCGACGGCCAGCGCAGGGTCGTCGGTGGGCAGTGCCGCGCGAACCGCCCGGCAGAGCGGTAACGCGGGCACGTATCGGAGGCTGGACAACGCACCACCGGTCAGCAGCGGTCGGCCGGCCTGTTGGGCGGCGTGCCGGACCAGCGTGGTCTTGCCCGCTCCCGGGCCACCGGTGACCACCGACAGACCGGGCCGTTGCAGTGCCACGGCGAGCGCGACACGCTGCTCGTCGCGCCCCAGAATCACCGATCGAGAATAAACCTCACCGTCAGTAGTCTCCATGCCGTACCTGGCACGATCTGGGGAGGTAACCGGCACCTGAACGGCCGTAACGTCCGACGAGGTCCGATGGCGGGAGGTGACACCGGTGCGACCGTGCTCGGCCGACCAGCGCAGCGGGGACACCTGGTGAACGGGGACCTGTGTGCCGCGGTTCTGGCCCTGTGTGAGCGGCTGCGCCCGGGGCTGACTCCGGTGTCGGCCGAGAGGGTGGCCGGCGTGGCACGGGATCTGGCCGGACCGTTGCGGTTGGTGGTGGCCGGGCGGATCGGAGCCGGTAAGTCCACCGTGGTCAACGCGTTGGTGGGGCGTCGGGTCGCGCCCACCGACGTTCGGGAGTGCACCCGGCTGGTGACCCGGTTCCGCTACGGCACGGTCGACCGGGTCCAGGTGGTGTGCACCGATGGTGGCCGGTTCACCCTGCCCTACGACGAGGACGGACTGGTCCCCCGCGAACTGGGCGTGGAACCGGACCGGATCGCCTACCTGGACGCGTTTCTGACCAGCGCGGTGCTGCGGTCGATGACCGTGGTCGACACTCCCGGACTCGGCTCGCTGGACCGGACCGGCTCGGCGCGCACCGAGGCACTGCTGGGTGCGAACCGGAGTGGGGTGGCGGGATCCGACGGATTCGATCTGGACGCCGGCTCGCGGGCAGCCCTGGCCCGGGCCGAGGCCGTGCTCTACGTGTTGACCGAGACCGCCCGGGCCGAGGATGTGCGGGCACTGTCGGCGTTCCAGGCCATGTCGGTGCCCGGGACCGGAGGACCGGCCAACGCGGTGGCGGTGCTCAACCGAGCCGACCAGGTGGTGGTCGGACCCGGTTCGGCTCCCACGGCGGTCGACCCGTCGGTCGACCCGTCGGCCGACCCCACGGCGGCCGATCCGATGGTCCCGGCCGCTGCCCTGGCCGCCACGGTGACGACGGCGCTGCGGCGGCAGGTGTGCGACGTGCTGCCGTTGGCCGGCCTGGTGGCCGAGGCGACCGAGACCGGCTGGTTCAGCCGGGCCGACGCCGACGTGCTGCGCCAGATCGCCGCGTTGGACCCGTCCCGGCGGGTTCTGTTGCTGTACTCCACTGATCTCTTCCTTCGGCCGGAGGTTCCCGTGCCGGTGCCGGCCCGGACTCGGTTACTGGAACGACTGGGTCTGGGCGGGATCGCGCGTGCGGTCGGCCTGCTCGTGGCCCGTCCCACCCTGACCGCCGGTGAACTGTGTGAGGCGCTGGTGGGGTGGTCCGGTTTCCCGGTGGTAAGGAACGTTGTCGAGGGGGTCTTCGGCCGGCGCGGGGACGCCATCAAGGCCGGCGTGGCACTGGCGGCCCTGCACGCGGTGGCCGCGCAGGCCCCGGTCCAGGCCGACCGGATGCGGGTCAGGGACGCGGTCGAGGACCTGCTGGCCCGGCCACGGACGCATGCGCTCCGGTTGTTCGAGGCTGCCTCACTGGTCGCCTCGGGTACCGTGCCGCTACCCGACGACCTGGCTACCGAACTGTCCCTGCTGGTCGGTTCCGACCATGCGGCCAGCCAACTCGGGGTCCCCGGGGCCGATCCGGACACGGTGCGGCAACTGGCTCTCGATCGGGCGGTCCGGTGGCGGTCGTTCGCCACGGCCGGATCCACCCCGGCGCAGAGCCGGGTGGCTCACGTGGTGCATCGCGGCTTCTTTCTGCTCTGGCAGCGGTTGGCCACCGATCCGCATGCGGGGCCGTGGTGAACGGGGGTGGGCCAACGGCGCCCGGTCCGGGCCGGCCCGACCAACCGATAGAACCGGTCGATCCGGTCGATCCGGTTGATACGGCGATGGAATTGCTGAGCCGGTTCTCACCTGATGACCTGGCCGAGGTGGAACCACGCCAGGCGCCACCTGGTCGGCCGACCGTCGTGGTGGTCGGGCAGACCGGGTGTGGGAAGAGTGCGCTGGTCAACGCGTTACTGGACGCCCCGGGACTGTCCCCGTCCGACCCGATGTGCGCGACCGGTGCGTATCTGGTGTTCCGGCGCGGTGCCGAGACGGTCGCCCGCGCCCGGCCGCCCGGGGCACCCGAACCGGTGCCGATCCCGGTGCGGAGGCTGCGCGACTGGGTCACCGTGCCGGGAAACCTGCCCGCCGGTCAGGCCCCGCCCCGCGTGGTCGAGGTGGACTGTCCGGCGCCGCTGTTGGCCAGTCTCACCCTGGTGGACACCCCGGGGCTGGGTGGACTGACCTCGGCACACGACGAGATCGCGTTGGCCGCGGCGCGCGGAGCGACCGCGCTGCTGTTCGTGATGGACGCCTCGGCGCCGTTCACCGCGCCGGAGTTGGACTTCCTGACCGCGGCCAGTGACACGGTCGACCTGGTCGTCTTCGCGGTGACGAAGATCGACGCGCACCGCGGTTGGCGGCAGGTCGTGGCCGACGATCGAGACCTCCTCCGCCGGTACGCGTCACGGTTCGCCGATGCTGAGATCGTGCCGGTGTCGGCGCTGCTGTTCGAACGGGCCGCCGCCCTGCCGGCCGGCCCGGTGGCCGCCACCCTGCGCGCCGAGTCGCACCTGGCCGATCTCCGGTTGGTGTTGCAGAGCAGGGTGGTGGCCCGGGCGTCGGCACTGCACCGGGCCAACCTGGTGCGGGTGGTCCGCTCCAGACTGGCCGGCCTGGCATCGGGGCTGTCCGCCGAGTTGGCCGGGTTGGACCCGGGGCCGGGTCTGGTCGCCGACCTACAGGAGCGGCGGGACGGACTGGCCC
>DATCWR010000285.1:0-3894 GCA_036566245.1 Mycobacteriales bacterium
TGCCGGTCAGCGGGTCGAGCAGCGCGGCCGGGGAACCGGCGGCGGTGAACGTGCCCACCGTGTCCCACACGCCGGGGAACGCCCCGGTGCCGTCCTGCTGCTGGGTCACGATCGACCCGTCGGCGGCCCGGGCGAACACCCGCAGGATGCTGCCGGGATAGGTGACCACCGACGGGGTACCGGTCAGGCCGGCGCCGTTGAGGCTGGTGCAGTTCGACAGCAGCCGGTCGGCCGAGTACAGCGCGGTCTTGATGTCCCCGGAGCTGTCCCGGACGAACACGTGGACACCGTCGGAGGTGGTGACCGCGGTCGGTGTTCCGGTCAGGTCACCGATACCGAGACTGACCCAGGACGGGTAGTTCCCGTTCGCCCCGTGCTGGGGCAACGCCCACAGTTCACCGGTCGCGTCCAGGGCGAAGGCGACGTTGGTGCCGTCGGACTGACGGGCCAGCACCGGAGGTGAACCCATCGGGTAGGCCGGCTTCGTCCACGTACCCCAGGTGGGTGGGTCCTGGGCGGTCTCGGTGTTGGTCCACTCCGGCCCCTCGATGTTGTGGCCGATCACCTGGAGCTTGCCGTCGGCCTGCTCACCCAGGGCCGGTTGCCCGGTGAAGGCGTCCAGTCCGGAGATGACCGTCCACTGCACGGTCAGGACGTTGTCCGGGTCGTCCTGGTGGCCGTGCACCAGCCGACCGATGTTGTCGGTGTAGGCGTACTCCACCGTGCCCAGGGTCGCTCCGGGTAGCGGGCTGGCCTGCCGGGCGACCACCGGGGCGAACGACTCGATCGGCAGCCGTGGTGTCACCGGGGTGACCGGCGCGGCCAGGTTCGCCACCTGCACCGCGGTACCCGACCGAGGGCTGCCGGACGGGGCCTCACCGGAGTCACCGATCACCGCGTCGGCGCGCCCGTCGCCGGTGATGTCCCCCATCGCCACCGCGCTACCGAAGGTGTCACCGCTCTCGTTGCCGGCCTGCACGTCGGACTCGCCGATCCGTCGGCCCAGTTCCATGCTCGCCGTCGAGCCGGCCTGGCGGGGACCGCCGGAGAACAGGTACGTGGCTCCGGTACCACCGATCGTGCCGTAGGACTTGCCCGGCGCGCCGACCAGCAGGTCGGCGAACCCGTCCCCGTTGACATCCCCGGCGGCCAGCGCGCCTCCGAAGTTGTCCCCGGCGGCGGGCGCGTCGCCGGTGTCGCGTTCCTGAACCCAGTACCCGGCGGCCAGGCCACTACTGGCACCTGGGAAGACCAGGATCGACCCGGAGGCCGGATCGTCGTCCGGTGCCTCGCCGGGCACCCCGGCCGCGATGTCGGCGCGTCCGTCGTGGTCGAAGTCCCCGATCGCCAGGGCCGCGCCGAGCCGGTCGCCGGCCTCGTTGGTACCGCCGTCACCGGCCTGGCTGTCGCCGAACCCGGTGCCGGTTCCGGTGGACGAACCGGGCATGACGTAGACCGTGCCGCTGTTCGCCGGATCGGCGCCGGGGGCCTCACCGGGCGCTCCGACGACCAGGTCGCGATGGCTGTCTCCGGTCACGTTCCCGATCGCGAGGGCCTGGCCGAACTGGTCGCCGGCCTCGTCCGCGCCGGCGCCCGAGTTCTGCTGGGTGACCGTCCACCCCTTGACCAGGCCGCCGGACGACCCCTTGAAGACGAGTACCGCGCCGCTGTGTACGGTGCCGCCGCCGGGTGCCTCACCAGGCAACCCGACGGCCAGGTCGGCGAAGCCGTCGCCGGTGATGTCCCCGGCGGCCAGGGCGGTGGCGAACGCGTCGCCGGACTCGTTGCCGGCGCCGGCCAGATCCTGGTCGATGAACTTTCCGGTGGTCAGCCCGGCCGAGCCTCCCAGGAACAGCGCCAGGGCGCCCGCCTTCGCGTTGGTGCCCACCGCCTCACCGGGCATGCCCACGGCCAGGTCGGCGAAGCCGTCCCTGTTGAAGTCCCCAGCGGCCAGTGCGGCGCCGAACATGTCCCCGGCCTCGTTGCCGGCACCGATGTTGGTCTGGGTCAGTCGGACGCCGGTCGTCGTGTCGATTCCGGTGGCCGTGCCGCGGAACACGTACACCGCGCCCGAGGCGTTGCCGCCGACCTGGTCGCTGGGTGCGCCGATGGCGGCGTCACCGAACCCGTCGTTGTTGAAGTCCCCGATCGCGACCGCGGCCCCGAACTTCGCCCCGGACACATTCACCCCACCGCTGATCGTGGCCGGTGCCACCGTGTGGTGCGCGTACTGGTCCGAGACCACACACCCCGCCGCCGCCAACGCCGGCGATGCGGCGACAACCGCCACTCCGGCGGCGACCGTGGCGACAATGCCGGCGACGCCAACAAACCGGCGTAACTGGACTCTTCTCTTCACGGGACTGTTCCTTCCTTTCACTACGGGCTGGTTGGGCCTTGGTGTGCTTGGTGTCCGGCGGAGTCAACCTATTTTCATTCACCGACCAACGCCGCCGCTTCGGCTAAACGGCGTTATCAAGATGACGAAGATGGGAATTCTGATAGTCAGGAAAGTTCAGGCGGTGTGTTTGTCAACTTCTCATTCATTTCCCACCCGGCCTGCCGGTGTTTCTGATCGAACCACTGCCGCACACGACTGTTTACGGCCCTTCAGAGAGAGTCATAACCTGCACGGACCTGAGGAATCACGTCGGTAGACCTCGGATGCGGCAGAGAAAATTCGCGCAAGCGGCTTCCTCCGAAGAGAAGCGTTTCAGATCGTAACGCCTACCTCGTTCAAAATAGTAGACCATCCACAGGCGACGACGAACTTCCAGGCAGAGCGTGCTCTCGTCCGGTTCCTCAGCTATCCGGTAATCCAGCGGGTTAAATCCTTCCGCGTCGAGGACCCGCTTCAGCTCTTCGATGTCCATCAGCTCACCGGCCTAATATATCCACCCCTGATCATGTCCGAGATGCTACTCGGAAGCTTGATCTGCATGCCGCCGCCAGGGTAACCGAACCATGGCCGTACGACGCCGACGGAGGCATCAAACTCACTGGTCACCTCATAGGTGGTTAATGTGCGCTTCAACGACGACCTGGGAAGCGCACGCATCTCGAATGGGGTACCTTCAGGAGAAGCAAATGACCCGGTGTCGAGGTTCGGGTCGGAAGGCCCGTACCGATCGAACCGGTAGCCCGCCCTGATCCGGGTGGTGACAGGCGCCCCCTCGAAACCTTCGTTGGACGGCCACTTGTAGCCGTTGTCGCGCAGCACACACAAGACACCGTTGTGGACCAACACCGGCGCGTCACCGGCTTCCACATAGAAGGTGTGGATGCCGTCGACGGTGAGGTTGTAGACGGTGGTGGTCTCGGTGTACGTACGGGTGGCCAGGATGGTGACGTGGCCGCCGCCGGGGGTGTCCAGCCACTCACCGGGGCGCAGGTCGCCGGCGTTCACCCAGCGGCCGTCCACGGTGAGGTTCGGTCCGATCGGCCCGGCCTGGTCGTCCACCCAGAACGGGTGGCCGTCGGTGGCGGTGATGGTTTGGGTCCGTGGGGCCTGGGTGCCGCCGTCGGCGTGGGCCACCCCGCCGCCACCCAGGGCGACACCCACCGCGACGGTCAGCGCGACCAGACGTTTGCGGCCATGCCCGACGATGACGTCGGTGACCGGTTCGGCCTCCGTCCGGCCGGTCAGCGGGTTGGTGGCGGTGACCTTGTCACCGATCCGGACGTCCTGGATGGCCCTGCGACTGCCGTCGGCCATCAGCACGCCGGTGTCCGCGGTGAGGCTGTTGCAGCCACGGCTGAGGAGGTTCTTGGCCAGCCCGCCGGTGACCCGACCGGTGACGATGTTGGTCGCCTCCTCGCGACCCGCGGAGATGGCCGCCCGGCCGGCGACCCGGAGACCGCCGCCGACCACCGCCGCCCGGACCCCGGCACCCA
>DATCWR010000287.1:0-8796 GCA_036566245.1 Mycobacteriales bacterium
GGCTGCCCGCCGACCTGCTCCCCCGCCGCTGGCCGGGCACCCGGGCCGCCGCCCTGTTCCACCGCACCCACGACCGCTGGCAGGACGCCGCTCAGGCCCGGTGGTCGTCGTTGTCGGGAGGCAACGACCCGAGGTGAAACCTTCTGCCTACCGCTCGTCCTCGTGCAGTGCCTCCTCCACCGGCGGCAGCCTGGTCTCGCGCATGTGCTCGGCCAGACCGGGCCGACGGTGGTGGCGGTGCGCGTACACCCGCTCGGACTCGCTGCGTTCGGGTGCCGGTTCGACCGTCACCGAACGCAACACCTCGGCGAGGTTGCGGTAGGTCGCCAGCGGAAGCGCGGACAGCGCACGTTCAGCCTCGGGCAACGCGCCGTGCCGACGTGCGTGTTCCACGATCCGCTGCTTGCTCGCCGGGTAGTCCAGTGAGCTGAGCGCGTCCTTGATCGGGTCGGTGCTGGTCAGCCTCATCGGAATCTGGGGCGATCCCCCGGGTGTCAACCCGGGAGATGTGCCCGTCCTCCTCCGTACGGTCGCGGTGCGCGTCGGCAGCAGGTCGGAGACCGCCCTCAGGTGGGGTGCGGAGGTCGCTGTTCGGGTGGTACGCCTCCCCCGCGACCGCCGCCCCTGTGGCCGCCCTTGTCGGTGCCGTGCGGGTGCCCGGCCGAGGGCCGGCCGGTGTGCTCCCTTGCACTGTCCTGGTCAACCGGGGTGTGCCCGCTGCGGTCGAGTTCTGGCTGCTGTGGCTTGCCCACCTTCTCTCACCTCCGTCACCCAGTGCGATGGTCGTTTCTGTGCCTACCGACGGGCTACCCCCACCCGGCCGGGCCATGCCCGAATCCCGACACGTCACGGGGTGAAGCGATGAACGGCGACGGGAGACCGCGTGGACAGGGTCGGACCAGGCCCCGCTGCGTGCGTCCGTCGGCACCGTTCCCTGGTTGACACCGGGCCACCATCGGCGCGACCCCGGCGCGTTCAGGTCCACCACATCGGGCCGTCGTCAGTACGATCACTCGCCGCACTCGACACCGTCGCCGGACAGGAACTCCGTGATCACTCCCACTCGCATGCGACCGACCCGCACCCGCACCGGCACCACCTACGACGTCACGATCGGTGGTCTGGACATCCGCCTGACCATCACCAACCTGCCCGACGGCCGACCCGGAGAGGTGTTTCTCACCGCCGGCAAGCAGGGCTCGACCCTCGCTGGGCTGTGCGAGGCGCTTTCTCTGATGACCTCGCTCGCGCTGCAACACCACACTCCGCTGGTGGACATCACCACCCGGCTGGCCGCCATGCGGTTCGAACCCGCCGGTCCGACCAACGACCCCGACGTCCCCACGGTCACCTCACTGGCCGACTATCTCGCCCGCCGTCTCACCATCGACTATCCGGTCGGCGACTCCGACTGACCACTGTGGCCCCGCCCTGGTCCAGGTGGGCACATACTGATCATGACGAAAGGGGAAACGAGGGCAGCCCAGTTGGTTGGGTGCTGGGTGGCTGTCCCTCGACAGACGTGATGGATCTCGCCGAACAGACCTGGGTGATCACCGGTGCGGCCGGCACCATCGGCCGTACCCTGCGGGCTGGACTGGCCGGCGCGGTCGGACGGCTACGGCTGCTCGACATCGCCCCCCAGGCGCCGGCTGGCAACGCGGAGGAGTTGCTCACCGCAGACGTGACCGACCTGGCCGCGATGACCGACGCGTTCACCGGCGCGCACGGGGTGGTCCACCTGGCCGCGATCCCCGACGAGGACGACTTCCATGACCTGGTCCGGGCCAACGTGGTCGGCACCTACACCGTGTTCGAGGCGGCCCGACGGGCCGGTGTGGCCCGGGTGGTCTACGCCAGTAGTAACCGGGCCACCGGCGGGTACCCGACCGAGACCACCCTCGACCCGTCGATGCCCACTCGGCCGGACGGGTACTACGGCGTGACAAAGGTGACCGGTGAGGCACTCGGGAGAGTGTTCGCCGACAAGTTCGGGTTGGCCGTGGCCTGCCTGCGGATCGGCAGTTTCGACGAGCGCCCGCAGGACGACCGGCAGTTGAGCACCTGGCTCAGTCCGGCCGACGCGGTGGCCGCATTCCGGGCGGCGATGGCCACGCCGGACCTGAGCTTCGCCACGTTCTACGCCGTGTCGGCGAACGGCCACCGCTGGTGGGACCTGAGCGCCGGTGAACGGCTGGGCTTCATCCCCAGGGACAACGCCGACGACCACGCCGACGGGTTGACCCCGGTGGTGCGCGACCAACGCCCACAGGGTGGTCGGTTCGCCACCGCGCAGTTCACCCTGGACCGCCAGCGACACTGACCGGTCTGGCAGAGCGAGTCCTGGACGGCGTGAAGCCGTCCCCGAAGGTCTACTCGACCTTGACCTGGCCGCGCATCCCGTACAGCTCGTGGAACGAGCAGACAAAGTCGTACAGCCCAGGCTTGTTCAACACCACGGTCACCTCGCCGGTCCTGTTGGGCACGACATCCCCGGTCCGCGCTCCCCCGTTGTCAGGAAAGATCATGTTGTGCACCTCCTGGTCGCCGTTGCGCAGGATGAACCGCACCTTGCCGGGGTGCACCCGGACCACCCCGGGGTCGAACCTGTCGTAGGCCCCGTCGACGAGTACCTGCTGCACGCCGTCGACCTTGGTCACCACCCCCGGTGTGAGCTGCGCGAAGGGTGATGTGGTGGTGGGCACGGGGGGTCCGGCCACCGGACCCGCGGTCACGCCGGAGGTCGGCGGTGGAACCGTCGGGCCGACGGTCGGCACATCTGCCGACGCGAGAGCACCGGGCTGACCCGAAGAGCCCGAACACGCGGTCGCCAGTGCGCCCACCAGTACGGCGGCCAGGAGCCAGGTCGTTGGCCGGCGGGCCGGAGGTAACCGCATATCACTCCAAGCACTGGCGTTCTGGACTAATCGCCCCTATGACATCACGCCCGGCCACGCCGCGTCGACGGCCTGGCCGAATCCGATCACCAGATCCGGAACAACCACCGGTCGGGCGGCCCCGGCCGGTGGCATCCGCGCCTCGTCACACCTGACCGGTCAGGTTCTCGTCCCGGCTGGATCGATGAGGCAGTTCGGTGGGCACCTCGCGGATCAGGGTGCCGCGTTCGAAGTCCTCCAGCGCCTCGATGATCTCCGCGCGGGTGTTCATCACGAACGGGCCGTAGCGGGCCACCGGTTCGTGGATGGGCAGCCCACCGAGCACCAGGATCTCCCATCCGGCCCGGGCCGCCACCGGCTGGGAGTCGGCCGCCCGCAGGGTGATCGCCTCACCGCCGGCCAGCACGGCGAGCTGGCCCTCGTCGAGTGGGCGGTGTTCCGGGCCGACGGTCCCCCGCCCGGCCAGCACGTAGACCATCGCGTTGAACTCGGGCGGCCACGGCAGGGCCAGCCGGGCCCCGGGCGACACGGTGGCGTGGAGGTAGGTGATCGGGGTCCTGGTGTTGCCCGGTCCCCGATGCCCGTCGACCTCGCCGGCGATGATCCGCAACAGCGTGCCGCCGTCGTCGCTGGACAGCAGGGTCACGTCCCCAGAACCGATGTCCTGGTACCGCGGCGCGCTCCACTTGAGCGACTTGGGCAGGTTCACCCACAACTGCACGCCGTGGAACAGTCCGCCGGCCGCGACAAAGTCCTGCGGCGGCAGCTCGGAGTGGAACACCCCGGAGCCGGCGGTCATCCACTGGGTGGCGCCGTCGGCGATGAGCCCACCGCCACCGGTGGAGTCCTGGTGTTCCATGGCGCCGTCGATGATGTAGGTGACGGTCTCGAACCCGCGGTGTGGGTGCCAGGGAGCACCCTTGGCCTCACCGGGGGCGTACTCCACCGCGCCGAGGTGGTCGAGCAGCAGGAACGGGTCGGCCAGCGACAGGTCCATGCCCGGGAACGGCCGGCGGACCACGAAACCCTCGCCCTCGAGCTGGCGGTGCGCGGTGATCACCCTGGTGACCGGACGCCACCGGGTTGTGGGCTCGGGCAACGGTCGGACACGGGGCAGCGACAGGGTGTCGGCGGTTACGGCGGGCATGGGTCCTCCAGTGCACTGTGGGCGCCCGTCCGGACGTCCCACCTGGAGAACTTAGTTGACTACTCAACTATTCCGCCCAGGTACCGCCAGGTACCGGCGGTCCTCCGCCACCTCCGAGCAACCGGCCCGCCCGGCTGGCCCACCCCACCCTGGCCGTTTCAGAACCGGTGACTCTCCGAATGCAGGCCCAGCGCCTCACTGACCTCCCGCAGGTTGGCGTAACGGCGCCCCGCCGGCAGGCCGCGAACCAGGTCGACCAGCGGTTCGGGGGCGTTCACGCTGGCCAGTCGGCGCAGCAGGGCATCCCGGTCGGCCGGGTACACGTCCCGGCCGAGTCGCTTGGCCAGGTCACTGCGCACGCTCACATCTCGCTGTGACATCCCCGGCGGGGGATCGCCCATCAGGTCGGTGTCCGGGGCCACGTCCGCCTCAGGCTGGTCGTCACCCGGCGACTCCTGCTCCCGAAACTCCTCGGTGTGCGACTCGTGTGACCCCTGTGTCAGGGCGCTCAGCTCCGAGGCGAGTTCCTCGTCCCGCAACGGGCCATGCTTGTCGCTGCCTCGCTGCATCCCCACGGCGGTTCCTCCCTCTGCCGCCTCAGGGCAGCTCGTCCTCTTCCAGCTCGTGAACCGCGGCCTCCTCGGCGCTGGCCGCTCCGCCGTCGATGCCGATGTCGTGGCCGACGAGGTCGGCTTCGGTGTCGGAGTGGACGCCCTCGTCGTCGGCCACCAGCCGCCCGGCCCTCGGGTCGGCGACGTCCTCCTCATGTTCGTCCGCCACATCTGGTTCCTCCCGGGCCAGTCGTTCGTCCAGCGAGTCACCCTCACGCTGTCCCGCCGCGGTGGTTGCCCGTTCCTCCAGTGCGAACGGGCGGTCGGGTGGGACATACCCGGAGTCCAGCGGGTCGGACCCCGGGTCACCCGCCAGGGTGTCCTCACCGGGCAGTTGCACCGACCGTCCCAACAACGGCGTCTCCGGCTGCGTCGACTCCTCGTCCCTGGGCACGACTCACCCCTCCCTACGGTCACCGGTGCGTTCGTGGGGTGCCGGGTACCGTCTGCGCTGGGCGATCCGGATCGAAACCACCACGACGTTCAGCGCGGTGATACCGACCAGCACCCCGAACAGCACCGCCCACCTCAGATGCCAGGTCACCACGGTGGCCAACACGAGCCCGGCCACGCTGGCCGCCAGCCCGAACACGGCCAGCGCCAGCCGTAGTCGCAGTGCGCTGCGCACCGGCCCGAGGTTGCGGTCCTGCCGCAGGTCGTGGCGGAGTGGACCACCGGGCGTCGGGCGTTGTGGACGACCCATCTTCGGGCTCTTCCCGGCCATGCCCCACCCAAACCGCGAGTCGACCCGGGCTGCGGCGGCGCGGAGCCGGTCTGGGCGGTTCCGAGGGTCACCATCGGAGCCGGTTTGCCCGGCAACCGGCTGGGTAGATGCACGACCGCCGGACACGACGGGGAGGCAGGACATGATCAAGAAACTGCATGACATCGGTATCTCCAGCGACGCCGCCTACATGGCCGGCTTCACCTCCATCGGGATCACGATCGCCTCCTGGTTGTCATCGCGAAAGCTGGAGAACACCGCACGCGCGGACAGGTGGGGAATCTTCGTGGGGTTGTGGGCACCCACCTTCATGTCGCTGGGCAACGCCCTGCGCCTGGAGGAGGAACACGAGGCCATGCAGCTCGGCACCCGCGCCAAGGCGATGGCCGAGAAGGTCCCGGAGAAGGCCGGCTCGGCCCGGAGCTGAAGGCTGCCGCCGACCCTCCCGATCCCACCGGCGACGAAGGATCGTGCCGGGCGCACACGTCCACCCGCGGTGACCACGGTGGCGACCCCTCACGAGGCGGTCCGCCCCTGGTACCGACCCGCCCCACCGCGCGGTCGCGGGTGCGCCCGGCGCCCCGTTCTGCCGTCGTCACCGGGTTGCCGGCCCCCGGTGCCATGCCCCAGGGCGGCTTTTCACAGTGGCTCCGCACGGCCGGGCCTTCCGGTGCCCGGGGTGTTCCGGCAGTCTGGACGCGATCCGCGCACCAGAACCGATGGCGGCTCTGGTGCGATCGCATCCGGGCAGGAGGCAGTGGGTGGGACGGTTAGTCGTTGAGGTGGAGCCGGGCGCGGTCGGTTTCGACCAGCGAAGGTTGGACCGGATCGACCAGCACTTCAGACGTTACGTGGACGACGGGCGGCTTCCCGGTTGGCTTGTGCTGGTGAGCAGGGCCGGTCAGGTGGTGCACCTGTCGACCTACGGCCAACGTGACGTCGAGGCCGGTCTGCCGGTGCAGACCGACACCCTGTTCCGGATCTACTCCATGACCAAGCCGGTCACCTCGGTGGCGGCCATGATGCTGTACGAACAGGGCGCCTTCGAACTGCGCGACCCGGTCAGTCGGTTCATCCCGGCGTTCGCCGACCTGCGGGTCTACCGGGGCGGCCCGACGTTACGGCCGGTCACCGAACCGGCCACCGAGCCGGTGCGGATCTGGCACCTGCTCACCCATACATCCGGCCTCACCTACGGGTTCCACCACACCGACCCGGTCGACGCGATGTACCGGGCGGCCGGTTTCGAGTGGGGTACGCCCAGGGGCATGGATCTGGCTGCCTGCTGCGACCGGTGGGCGAGTCTGCCGCTGCTGTTCCAGCCGGGCAGTGAGTGGGCCTACTCGGTGGCCACCGACGTACTGGGCCGGATCGTCGAGGTCGTGTCAGGACAGTCGTTGGACCGGTTCTTCGCCGAACGAATCTTCGCGCCGCTGGGCATGACCGACACGTCCTTCGGCGTGGTGGAGGCCGATGCCAGCAGGCTGGCCGCACTGTACGCGGCGAGGCCCGGCGGCGGCTTCGTCCGCCACGACGCGATGGGCCGCGCGGCACTGGGCCAACCAGACTGCCTGTCCGGGGGTGGTGGTCTGGTGTCCACCGCCGGGGACTACCACCGGTTCACCCAGATGCTCTCCCACGGCGGACAACTCGACGGGCACCGTCTGCTCGGCACCCGAACGCTGGCGTACATGACCGCGAACCACATTCCCGGCGGGGCGGACCTGCACACCTTCGGGCGTCCGCTGTTCGCCGAGACCCCCTTCCACGGCGTCGGCTTCGGCCTGGGTTTCTCCGTCCTGCTCGATCCGGTCGCGGCCAGGACACCGGGCAGTGCAGGCGAGTACGGGTGGGGAGGTGCTGCGAGTACCGCGTTCTGGGTCGACCCGGTCGAGCGGATCACCGCGCTGTTCATGACCCAACTCCTGCCGTCGAGCACCCACCCGATCCGCTCCCAGTTGCGGCAGTTGGTCTACCAGGCGCTCGTGGACTGAGGGTGCGTCCGGGCGTGTCTGGCACCGGTGCCCGGCGAAGAAATCAGCACTGCCTGTGTCGAAACCCATATGCTCCAGCCCTGTCCCGGCTTGTTGTCACGCCAGACAATCAGCAGGGATCACGCGGGCCGAACACGGACACCCGCGGCATCGAGGAGGAGTCGGTATGGCTGAGGCTGTGATCGTGGCGACGGCGCGTTCACCGATCGGGCGGGCGGTCAAGGGGTCGCTGCGCGAGTTACGCGCGGACGACCTGGCCGCCACGATCGTGCGCGCCGCGCTCGACAAGGTTCCACAACTCGATCCGGCCGAGATCGGCGACCTGATGCTGGGTTGTGGGCAGCCCGGTGGGGAACAGGGTTTCAACCTGGCCCGGGTGGTGGCCGTGCTGCTCGGCCTGGACCGGCTGCCGGGTACCACCGTGAACCGTTACTGCGCCTCGTCGCTCCAGACCACCCGGATGGCCTTCCACGCGATCAGGGCCGGCGAGGGAGACGTGTTCGTCTCCGCGGGTGTGGAGTGCGTGTCCCGGTATCCGAAGGGCAACAGCGACTACTGGCCCGACACGATGAACCCGGTCTTCGACCAGGCCAGGCAGCGCACCGGCCAGGCCGAGGCGGGCGCCTCGGAGTGGCACGATCCGCGCGAGGATGGTGAACTGCCCAACATCTACCTGGCCATGGGCCAGACCGCGGAGAACGTCGCGCTGGCGCGGGGGGTGACCCGCCAGCAGATGGACGAGTTCGGGGTCCGGTCGCAGAACCTGGCCGAGGCGGCCATCGCGGCCGGTTTCTGGTCCCGGGAGATCACCCCGGTGACCACTCCGGACGGTACCGTGGTCAGCGCCGACGACGGTCCCCGACCCGGGGTGACCATGCAGGGCGTGGCCGGACTCAAACCGGTGTTCCGGCCTGACGGCCGGGTCACCGCCGGCAACTGCTGCCCGCTCAACGACGGTGCGGCGGCGGTCGTGGTGATGTCCGACCGGCGGGCCCGCGAACTGGGCATCACCCCACTGGCCAGGATCGTGTCCACCGGGGTGTCGGCGTTGTCCCCGGAGATCATGGGACTGGGCCCGGTGGAGGCGAGCCGGCAGGCGCTGGCCCGAGCCGGGATGAGTATCAACGACGTCGACCTGGTCGAGATCAACGAGGCGTTCGCCGCCCAGGTCATCCCGTCCTACCAGGACCTGGGCATCGAGTTGGACCGGCTCAACGTGAACGGTGGCGCGATCGCCGTCGGGCACCCGTTCGGCATGACCGGGGCACGCATCACCGCCACCCTGCTCAACAGCCTGAGCTGGCATGACAAACAGGTCGGGCTGGAGACCATGTGCGTCGGGGGCGGCCAGGGTATGGCGATGATCATCGAACGGCTGTCGTAGTCGGATGTGGCCGGGGCGGGTGCCGGTCTCCGGCACCCG
>DATCWR010000294.1:0-3117 GCA_036566245.1 Mycobacteriales bacterium
CGCGCACGTCGGCGACCTGGTCGAGGTGGTGGCCCGACTGGTGCCGCGCCCGGCCGGACACCGGGTGTTCCTGTGCGGCGACCCGGAGACCACGCACCGACTACGCCGCACGCTGTTCCTGAACGGTGCGTCGAACCGGGACATCCACCTGGACGCGTTCACGCCCCCGGCGCCACGCCCGGGCGTCACCGGGGTCTGACCCCGGGTCCGACTCTTAGTCGGCTCGGTGCTGGCTCAGGCCAGCATCCAGGCGACGATACCGACGACGACAACGATCGCGACGGCGGCCACGATCCACACCGTGGCGCCGGCTGACGCCTTCTCAGTTGGGCTGTCGGCCTCACGGCGCTGCGCGTACGCACGGAACATCGCCGTGTTGGCGGCCGGGTCCTCACGGTCAACCATGCGCACGAGGGTAACCGACACCGTGGCCGGTTACCGGCGGCGGGCAGAATCCCGCCCCGGTTCCGTTGGTTGGTGCCGTGGCGGACCGGCGCCCGCCCCACCCGAGGGTCCGCCACCATGGGCGGGGGTATCGCGCCGACGTTCGAGGAGCGTGCATGCGGCAGGACGTACGGGACTGGTTCGAGAGCCACAGCTATGACGGCCGTCGGTTCGACCCCGGTGCACTGCTCGCCCGCAAACACCAGACCAGGATCAGCGTGGTCCTGCCTGCGCTGGACGAACAGGACACCGTCGGCGAGGTGGTGGCGACGTTACGCGCCGCCGTGGTGGAGCGGGTTCCGCTCGTGGACGAGATCGTGGTGGTCGACTCCGGTTCCACCGACGCGACCCGGAAGGTGGCAGCCCGGGCTGGCGCACGGGTACTGACCGCGGCCGAGGTGGCGCCTGGACTGGGACACCGTCGCGGCAAGGGTGAGGCACTGTGGAAGTCGTTGTTCGCCACCTGCGGGGACATCCTGGTCTTCGTCGACGCCGACCTGACCGGGTTCGGTCCGCACTTTGTCACCGGTCTGCTGGGTCCGCTGTTGACCACACCGGGGGTGTCGCTGGTCAAGGGTTTCTACGACCGTCCACTGGCGACGGACAACGGGGTGTCACCGAACGGCGGTGGACGGGTCACCGAGCTGGTCGCCCGGCCACTGCTGAACCTGTACTGGCCGCGGTTGGCCGGAGTGGTCCAGCCACTGGCCGGTGAGTACGCCGCCCGTCGGACGCTGCTGGAGCGACTGCCGTTTCCCCGGGGGTACGGGGTGGAGATCGCCCTGCTGATCGACCTGCTCGACCAGGTCGGGCTGGACGGGCTGGCCCAGGTGGACCTGGGGCTCCGAGAGCACTCACATCAGTCCGACCAGGAGTTGGCCGCCATGGCGGCGAGCATCCAGGCCACCGCACTGCGTCGGCTCCGGTTGACGCCCTCGGCGTCGAGCCTGACCCAGTTCGGCAGGGCGGAGGGTGTCACGCGAGCCCGGACCAGGGCGGTGGAACTGGAGGAAAGGCCGCCGGCCATCTCGGTGCCGCAGTACCGACACCGACCGCGGCCGGCCGTGGAGGCGTCGGCTCCGGATGCGGCGGCGGGCGCGCTCAGCCGGACATCATCCGCGGTTTGACCAGGCCGGATGGACTGTCAGATGCGGAACGCACGCCGTATGGATCAACCAACATGAAACACGGCCGAAGACGATTCGATCACTCAGACAGAGGGCTAACAGAGCTGAGCAAAAGAAGAACCAAGCTCAGGCCACAGTTATGCCGATTCCGTTTAGTGACAGATCAGACACCGTATGATCACCCCCGGAAAAGGAGAGCAAATGGGGGCAGGGTATGACGGTAGAAATGATCAAGCCCAGCCAAAGATCGAGTAGAACGGAGGAACAGGCACCCGACCCGGTCCTGATCTGCCTGCTGGGCGGCTTCCGACTGATGAAGGCGGGGGTCAGCCTGCCGGTTCGCCGTGGCGGCAAGACCGAGGGCCTGCTCAGCGCGTTGGCGCTGCGTGAGGGCTACCGGGCCGACCGGGACACGCTCATCGAGTTGTTGTGGCCCGGCACCGACGTGAGCCGGGCGGTCCACTCGCTGAACAGCCTGGTGCACGCCCTGCGGCAACTTGTCGCCGACGCGTTGGACGGCTCGTCCCCGGTGCTGTACGTCGGCGGTGGGTACGAGCTGAACAGGCTGGCCGGGGTGGCGGTGGACATCGCCCGGTTCGACGAACGGGTCGACCTGAGCGACCGACTGATGCGGGAGGGAGACATCATCGGCGCGGTACGGTCCTATGAGGACGCCGCCGCGCTCTATGACGGTGACATCGTGGGTGGTGGGGACCTCCACACCCTGGTGGAACGGGAACGGTTACGGGCGCGGTACCTGTCCCTGCTCGCCCGCCTGGCCGACTGCTACTTCACCTCGGGTGACTACACCGCCGCGCTTCGGCGGGCGTTGCGGCTGCTCAGTCAGGACGGTTGCCGGGAGGACGCGCACCGACTGGTGATGCGCTGTTACACCCGGATGGGTGAGCGGGCCCAGGCACTACGGCAGTACCAGATCTGTCGGCGCATCCTCGCCGAGGAGTACAACGCGCTGCCAGAACCCACCACCGAGGCACTCTTCCACCGACTGCTCAACGACCCGGCCAGCGTCTGATCTGCCGGCCCGCCCCGGCCTGACCGTGGAGTCGAGGCACCACCGGTCCTGTTCGGACCATGATCCAACATTGTTTTGGTCCACATCCGGGCGTTCCGTTGCTGGCACCGCTCCCTGCCCCGCCGCCGGAACAGCGCCGACACACCGCCGACACACCGCCCGAAGCTCCGGAGCTGAGCGGAACCGGAGCAGAACATGATCCAAAGTTGACCGGTATCTGTCTGTGACGGGACGTCATCCATGATCTTCCGTTGAGTCCCGACGAGGATCGTCGTGCTCGACGGTAGTCGCGCCTGTTCCGTGCCGCGGGACCGGGCGGTCGGGTGACCCGATCCGGGCCACCATGACCTGTCCTGTCTGGGAGCTCCGCCTCCGGTCCACCCGTCCACCGAGCGAGAGGGCATCCCCAGCGCCCACAGTCCAACCCCGTACCGGAGTCGGCATCCGGTCCAGGCTCCGATCCCCCGAACCTCTGACAGGCCCCCGCACGGCGGTATGACCAGCCGCCATCCC
>DATCWR010000298.1:0-4306 GCA_036566245.1 Mycobacteriales bacterium
GCGGATCGGTCGCCGAGCCGTCGCCGTAGCCGCACGGGCAGGCCCATGGGCGGTCGCACGGGCAGCCACATGGGCAGCCGGATCCGACCACGGACTGGTACGTCACGTCAGATCTTCCGAGCCTCACACCAGAGCTGCAAATTGATCTTGCACAACTTGCCCTTCGAACAGTTTGACCACCACGCAAAGCGGTTATCACCGAACTCGACCTCAACGACTCCCGTGAGCCCCTGGGGCCACTCACGGAAGGGGCACCAATGGCAGACATCCGCAGGCTTCCCGGTCCCATCGCGGACGTCTGGGACTGGCAACTACACGGTGCGTGCCGCAACGTCGACAGCAGCCTGTTCTTCCACCCGGAGGGTGAACGCGGTCCGGCCCGAGCCGCCCGGGAGGCCGCCGCCAAGGCGGTCTGCCGCCGCTGCCCGGTGATCGGTGAGTGTCTGCGCCACGCCCTGACCACCCGGGAACCCTACGGAGTGTGGGGCGGGCTGTCGGAGTCCGAACGCGAGGAGGTGCTGTCCGGGCAACGGCCGTTCGTCGCCGCCTGGTGACCGTTCGCACACGGTGGGCCGCCCCTCGCGAGGGGCGGCCCACCGTGTGTGCGGAGCGACCAACTAGAAACCCGGTCCGTGGCTGTGCCCGTGACCGTGACCATGGCCGTGACCGGCCGCGGCCGGTTCGGGTTCCTCTGGCTTGTCCACCACGGCGATCTCGGTGGTCAGCACCATCGCGGCGATCGACGCGGCGTTGCGCAACGCCGACTTGGTCACCTTGACCGGGTCGAGCACGCCCTGCCCGACCAGGTCGCCGTACTCACCGGTGGCCGCGTTGAGACCCTGGCCGGCCGGAAGGTCACGCACCCGGGAAACCGCCACGTAACCCTCGTGTCCGGCATTCTCCGCGATCCACCGCAGCGGTTCGTCCAGTGCCGCCCGGACGACCGCAACCCCGGTGGCCTCGTCACCGGACAGTCCACACCCGCCGTCCAGCGCGCCGGCGGCATGCACCAACGCGGAACCCCCGCCGGGGACGATTCCCTCCTCGACCGCGGCCCGGGTGGCCGAGATGGCGTCCTCGATGCGGTGCTTCTTCTCCTTCAGCTCGACCTCGGTGGCCGCGCCGACCCGGATCACACCCACTCCGCCGGCCAACTTGGCCAGCCGTTCCTGCAACTTCTCCCGGTCCCAGTCGGAGTCGGTCGACTCGATCTCCTTGCGCAACCGGGCGATCCGGTCCGCCACCGCCTCGGTGGTACCGCCGCCGTCCACCAGCGTGGTGGTGTCCTTGCTGACGGTGACCCGGCGGACCCGGCCCAGCACGTCCAGCCCGGCCTGGTCGAGCTTGAGCCCGACCTCCGGGGAGATGACCTGACCGCCGGTGACGATGGCCAGGTCCTCCAGGAACGCCTTACGGCGGTCCCCGAAGAACGGCGCCTTCACCGCGACCACGGAGAACGTCTTACGCACCGCGTTGACCACCAGCGTGGACAGGGCCTCGCCCTCGACGTCCTCGGCGATGACCAGCAGCGGACGTCCGGCCTGCATGACCTTCTCCAGCAGCGGGAGCAGGTCCGCGATGGCACTGATCTTCTCGGTGGTGACCAGGACCAGGGCGTCGTCCAGGACGGTCTCCATGGCCTCCTGGTCGGTCACGAAGTACCCGGAGATGTAGCCCTTGTCGAACTGCATCCCCTCGGTGAACTCCAGCTCGGTGGCCAGCGTGTTCGACTCCTCGACGGTGATCACACCGTCCTTGCCGATCTGGTCCATCGCCGTGCCGATCAGCTCGCCGATGGCGCGGTCCTGCGCCGAGATGGTCGCCACGTGGGCGATCTCCTCGCGGGTCTGCACCTCGGCCGCGGCGCTGGTCAGCTCGGCACAGACCGCGGCCACCGCCGCGTCGATGCCGCGCTTGATCGCGATCGGGTTGGCACCGGCGGTGACGTTACGCAGTCCCTCGTGCACCATCGCCTGGGCCAGCACGGTGGCGGTGGTGGTGCCGTCCCCGGCCACGTCGTTGGTCTTGGTGGCGACCTCCTTGGCCAACTGCGCGCCAAGGTTCTCGTACGGGTCCTCCAGCTCCACCTCACGGGCGATCGTGACGCCGTCGTTGGTGATGGTGGGGGCGCCGAACTTCTTGTCGATGACGACGTTGCGCCCGCGCGGCCCGAGGGTCACCCGCACCGCGTTGGCGAGCTTGTCGACACCGTGTTCGAGCGACCTTCGGGCTTCCTGGTGGAAGCTGATGATCTTCGCCATGGGTGTCCTTCGCGAAAGAACCGCCGCCCCGGTGGCCCGCGTCGTACCGGGCCGCCGGGGCGAACGGTGTTGGTGTGTCGGTTACTTCTCGATGACGGCGAGAACGTCCCGGGCGGACAGGACGAGGTACTCCTCGCCCGCGTACTTGACCTCGGTACCGCCGTACTTGGAGTACAGCACGGTGTCGCCGACCTTCACGTCGACCGGAATGCGCTTGCCCTTGTCGTCGAAGCGACCCGGCCCCACCGCGATGACCGACCCCTCCTGGGGCTTCTCCTTGGCGGTGTCCGGAATCACGATGCCCGACGCCGTGGTGGTCTCCGCCTCGTTCGCCTGGACCACGATCCGGTCCTCGAGCGGCTTGATGGTGACCTTGGTGGCGGTCGTCACGATTGTTCCTCCCCCTCCTGACGGGGTGTGACCTGCTGCCTGTAGTGGATGTTCACGACCGTGCCGGCCTGCCGTCGCGGGGGTCAGGACGACCATGTGTCGCTGCGTTGGCACTCTAACCCCGAGAGTGCCAATGACTCAACACGCCCCCCCGGGACGGACCCCGACCCGCTGGCGTGGTCCCCTCCGGGCGGGTCCAGGCTTACCCGGTGGATCTCGCCGCCTTCCAGGAACTGCACAGCCCCCGCGGGCGACGGCTGCTCGCCGAGGCCACCTCGCTCGGGGTGGAAACCGACACCCTCTTCGCCACCGCCACCACCCTGCGGCGCACCCACCCCCCGGAACTGGTCGCCGCGGCACTGACCCAGGTACGGCTGCGGGCCACCGCGCGGACCAGGTTCGGCCCGGACGCGGACCGGATGTTCTTCACCCCCGAGGGACTCCAGCAGGCCACCCGCCCGGTGGTCGCCGCGCACCGGGCCGCCCGGTACGCCGCCGCCGGAACCGGCGAGGTACTGGACCTGGGCTGCGGGGTCGGCGGTGACCTGGTGGCGTTGGCCCGGTCCGGGATGGCGGTACACGGGGTGGACCGGGACCCGCTCACCGTGGAGGTGGCCCGGGCCAACGCCCGTGCCCTGGGTCTGGTTGACCGGGTACGGGTGGACCACGGGGATGCTCGCGAGGTGGACCTGACCGGGGTGACCGCGGCATTCTGCGACCCGGCCCGGCGAAGCGGCGGCCGGCGGGTGTTCAACCCGGCCGAGTACTCGCCACCGTTCGACTTCCTGCTGGGACTGGCCCGATCGGTGCCCCGGTGCGGCGCCAAGGTGGCCCCCGGAATCCCACACCACCTCATTCCCCGGGGCGCCGAGGCCGAGTGGGTCTCGGTTGCCGGTGAGGTCAAGGAGGCGGCGCTGTGGTGGGGCGAGTTGGCCACCGTCCGCCGCCGCGCCACCCTGCTGCCGTCCGGAGCGACCCTGGTCGCCTCCGACCGGTCCGACAGCGGGGAGTCCGACCCGCCACCGGTGGCCCGGCCCGGGCGGTGGCTGTACGAACCGGACGGCGCGGTGATCCGGGCACACCTGGTCGCCGAGCTGGCCGCCTCTGTCGGGGGCTGGCTGCTGGACCCCAGCATCGCCTACCTGTGCACCGACACACCGGTGCACACCCCGTTCGCCCGCGGCTACCAGATCACCGACGTGCTGCCGTTCTCACTCAAGCGTCTGCGCGCCCTGCTGCGCTCACGCGGGGTGGGCGCGGTCACCGTGAAGAAACGCGGTTCGGCGGTGGACCCGGACACGCTGCGGCACGGCCTGCGGTTGACCGGCGACGAGCACGCCACCGTGGTACTGACCCGGGCTGCCGGCGCGCCCACCGTGCTGCTCTGCACTCCAGCGTAGTGGTGGGTTGGGTCTGGCGGGGGTCGCCTTTGGTCTGTGGTCGGGTGGGGCCCGCCCGGTGGTCCGGTAGCGATCCGGGTGGTCCGGTAGCGATGTGGGTGCTCCGGTAGCGATGTGGCGGGGCGAGGTTGGTCCGGGGGCCGGGATGCGGTTGGGGAAGGCGGGCCCCGGCTGTCAGGGGCGGCGCGGCACCGGCTCGAAGTCCCAACCGTGCGGCGGGCCGGCCACCAGTTCGGTCGGCACGTCGGTCACCCC
>DATCWR010000307.1:0-2638 GCA_036566245.1 Mycobacteriales bacterium
GGCCCTAGTGCGGGGTGTCCGGGGTGCCTTCGTACATCACGGACGTGGTGCCGTTGGCCAGCGGTCCGTACACGATGTAGCTGTGGCCGGTCACCCAGCCGATGTCCGCCGCGGTCCAGTAGATGTCGGTGTCCGGCTTGAGGTCGAACACCGACCAGTGCGTGGACGCGCACTGGGTCAGGTAGCCGCCGGTGGTGTGCAGGATGCCCTTCGGCTTGGCCGTGGTCCCACTGGTGTACATGACATACAGCGGGTGTTCCGAGTCGTGCGGCACGGCCTCGTGTTCGGTGGACTGGCTGTCCACCAGGTCGTGCCACCAGATGTCCCGGCCCTCGGTCCACGGCACGTCCTGGCCGGTGCGGCGCACCACCAGCACGTTGCGCACGTCCGGGCACTCGGTCAGCGCGTCGTCCACGGCCGGCTTGAGGCTGCTGGGCGCACCACGCCGGTACCCGCCGTCGGCCGTGATCACCACGTGCGCGTCGCAGTCGAGTACCCGTCCACGCAGCGCCTCGGCGGAGAACCCGCCGAAGACCACCGTGTGTGGCGCTCCGATGCGGGCGCAGGCCAGCATCGCGATCACCGTCTCGGGGATCATCGGCATGTAGATGGCGACCCGGTCACCCTTGCGCACACCGAGTGACTCCAGGGCGTTGGCCGCCCGGCAGACCTCGTCCTTGAGGTTGGCGTAGGTGATTGTCCGGGTGTCGCCCGGTTCACCCTCCCAGTAGTACGCGACCTTGTCGCCGCGGCCGGCCTCGACATGCCGGTCCACGCAGTTGTATGCCGCGTTGAGGGTGCCGCCGACGAACCACCTGGCGTACGGCAGGTCCCACTCGAGGGTCTTCTCCCATGGCGTTGCCCAGGTCAGCCGCCTCGCCTGCTCCTCCCAGTAGGCGAGCCGGTCGGCCGCCGCGGTCTCGTACGCGTCAGCCTTCACGTTGGCCGAGGCGGCCAGGTCGGCGGGCGGATCGAAGCGGCGGCTCTCCCGAAGTAGATTCGACAGGGCGACGTCACTCGTGGGTGTGTCTGTCAAGGTTCTCCTCCCGCTCTCACCGTGTTGAAACAGGGCAGATCAGTGGCCACCATCTCACTGCTGGGCTGGCCAGGTGGGCAGGACGGTACGACGCCAGGTGGTGTTTGTGACACCGGCGAATGATGTGTACCAGGCAGCCAGTGCGGTGATGATGCCCAGCCAGCCGCCGAACCGGGTCACCCCGGTGCTCCCGGCGAACTCGCCGATGGCCAACACCAGGAAGGTCAGCGTCAGGAGCACGAAGACCGCGGTGACCGCGCCGCTGACCCGCAACGATGCCACGGTCATGTAGGCGGTGAAGATGCCCCAGGCGAGCAGGAACACACCGACCGCGTTGGCCACGTCACCGGCCGCGGTGCCCTCGGCCGGGGCGAAGAACTTGCTGATCCCCCAGAAGGAGAGCCAGAACGCACCGTAGGAGGTGAAGGCCAGCGCTCCGAACGTGTTGTTCTTGCGGAACTCCCACATGCCTGCGAGCAGTTGGCCCAGGCCGCCGTAGAACAGCGCCAGCCCCAGCACGATGGACTCGACGCCGGCCTTGAGCAGGCCGGCGTTCACACAACTGAGCACGAACGTGGTCAACGCGAACGCGGCCAGCCCCAGCGGACCGGGGTCGGCGATGGACGCCGGTCCGGTGGTCGCCGGTGTCGCGGGTGGATGGTCCGTGCCGACCTGGGCGCTGGCTGTCTCTTCGGGGGTGGTGTTGGCCATGTGGGCCTCCTCGCGTCGGACCCGCGACGGTGTTGCGCGCGGGTGTGGCGCCTCGCACTTTTCATCGCGACGGAGTCCCAAGACAAGAAAAGTCACCATTAGCGAGCTAAGCGGTAATCGCCATGGTTCGGGGGGAGTTGTCAATGCGACGAGCGGCCACTGTCCCGCGCCGAACGGTCCATCCTGAATCGGATGGACGGTCCACCGCAATACCTGCGAACAGCGCACCTGCCACTCCGATACCGGGGGAAATCCCGGCAACCAACCGCCTGGTCGCCTGCCACCGGGCCCGGTCACCGGACCAGCCGAGGCAGCGAACGCCACCGGGCAGGATGACCGCACCGGCCCGACCGGGGCCGAAAGGGGCCAGGAGCCGACCCAGAAGAGACCCGGTAAGGACCTGGTACGGCCCCGGCGGGGCACCGGTCAGGGCGGGCCGCAACCGGCTCTTTACCCTCCCTACCGTGCCCAGGACATCGCCTGACCCACTGCTGCCCCTTCTCGACCTGCCCGGTGTGACCGAGGCAGCCGACCAGGCCCGGGAGGCGGTGGACCAACTGCTCCGACACCGGGCGCTGCGCCGTGGTGGGGAGACGGTCAGCGCCGAGTCCGCGTTGCGTGGCGCTCGCGCGTCCGCCGCCCTGGACGGTGCGGACCTGCCCCTGGACGCGGTCCGCACCGGAACCGACGATCCGGTGGTGCAGGGCGCACTGCGGGTGGGCGCCGGTATCGGGTCGCTGGTGGGCACCTGGGAACGGGCGCCGGCCCAGGTACTGGCCCGCCTGCACGTACTGGCCGCGGCCGGCCGAGAGTCCCCGGAGACTCTGGGGCGACCCACCGGCGGGGCTGGCGCGGCCGCCCGACTGGGCGCGCTGACCGAACTGGTGGCCA
>DATCWR010000319.1:0-2960 GCA_036566245.1 Mycobacteriales bacterium
AGCCGGCGCAGCCGGCGGGTGTCCTCGGCGGCGACCACCGGCGCCTGGGCCAGCGCCTGGGCCAACCGGGGGCCGACATCCCCGGGGTCGCCCAGTGGCGCACCGGCCAGCACCAACGTGCCCACGCCGGTCTGCGGGTCGATTCCGGCGCCGGCCCGTCGACCGGTCGCCGAGGTCCTGCCAGGGTCGGTCTGCGCGCCGGTCCGGTTCCTCATCCGGCCAGCCTACGAGCGGCCCGGCGGCCGACCAGCACCCACGCCACCGGCCTCGCCCGACTGATTGGCGGCCGACCGCAGCCCGGCACGACCCCGGCTCTCTACTATCGGCACATGCCTCGGGAGCGTCGCGTATGTCGGTGACCGCACAGCGGCCCCTCCTGGCCGACGACGACCTGGACGACCGTCCGCTGGTCCCACCGTCGGTGACCGAACCCCCGGTGCGACGGCTGCGGGTGCCGATGCCCACCGACACGGTGCTGTCGTGGATCTGCACCCTGGTGGTGACCGCGCTGGCCGCGGTGCCCAGGTTCTGGGCGGTGGGTAGCCCGAAGGGCAAGGTCTTCGACGAGATCTACTACGCCACCGAGGCGCACGAACTGCTCCAGCACGGCTACGAGGCCAACCCCGGTTACCTGTTCATCGTGCACCCGCCGTTGGGCAAGTGGTTCATCGCGGCCGGGGAGTACGTGTTCGGTTACAACGAGGTGGGTTGGCGGGTGCCCTCGGCGCTGGCCGGCACACTGTGCGTGCTGATCCTGGTCCGCGCGGTGCGGCGGATGACCCGCTCCACCCTGTTGGGTTGCGTGGCCGGGCTGCTACTGGCTGCCGACGGGCTGTCGTTCGTGCAGAGCCGGGTGGCGCTCCTCGACATCTTCCTGGCCGTGCTGGTCCTGGCCGGGTTCGCCTGCCTGCTGGTGGACCGGGACCAGATGCGCGAACGGCTGGCGGCGGCGGTGGAGTCTGGTGCCCTGACCGACGTGCGGTGGCCCTGGTTCGGCCCCCGCCCGTGGCGGCTGGCCGGCGGTGTGCTGCTCGGCCTGTCGTGCGGGGTGAAGTGGAGCGGGGTGTACTTCCTGGCCGGCTTCGCGGTGCTGTCCCTGTGGTGGGACCTGCGCGCCCGGCGGACCACCGGGGTTCGACGGCCGTGGGCGGCCACGCTCGGCCGGGGACTGCCCGGCGCGGCGGTGGCGTTCGGCCTGGCCCCGGTGGGCGCCTACCTGGCCAGTTGGACCGGCTGGTTCCTCGGCGAGAACTCCTATGGCCGGCACTGGGGCGAGACCCACCGGGAGTACTGGTGGTGGCTCGGCTCACCGCTGCGGAGCCTGATCCACTACCACTGGGAGGCCTACAACTTTCACGTGCACCTGTCCAGCTTCCACCCGTACAAATCCACGCCGTGGAGCTGGCTGGTCGACGGCCGCCCGCTGTCCTACTACTACCCGAGCGATCCGGCCCCGACCGGGTGCGGGGCGTCGCGGTGTGTTCGGGAGATCCTGGCGATCGGCACCCCGGCGCTGTGGTGGTCGTTCGTACCGATGTTGGTGTGGATGCTGTGGTGGCTGGTCTCCCGCTTCGACTGGCGGGCCACGGCGGTGTTGGTGGCGTTTGTGGCCGGCTGGGCGGTGTGGCTCACCGACCCGGGCCGCACCATGTTCCTGTTCTACATGACCCCGCTGGTGCCGTTCCTGGTGATGGGCGTGACGTTCGTGCTCGGCGACGTGCTCGGTCGGGCCGACGACTCGGCCAGCCGACGGAGCTGGGGTCGGGTCGCGGTGTGCGGGTACGTCGCCCTGGTGCTGGTCAACTTCGTCTGGCTACACCCGGTGCTCACCGGCGGACTGCTCAGCTACGACCAGTGGCACGCCCGCATCTGGTTCAACTCCTGGATCTGAGCAACTCCAACCGCGACAGCGGCACTGCCAAGTGCCAGCTTGGCCAGGGTGGCCAGGGCGTCCAGAGTGCCGGTCAACACGGCCACAACCGCCCGACGCATCCGGAGATCCACCAGAACCACGGTCACTGACGACCTTCGGGCTGGCAATGCCGACGAAACCGCAGGTAGCTGCCCCACCAGGCGCATGCTGGTCGCCGCGGACCGTTCACCGGTCGGGACCGGGGTGCACTCCGGCCTGACTCGAACGGTCCGGCGCCGCCGCGCCGGGACCGGTGAACGTCCGCCGTCTCGGGTTGGGCCACCTTCCCGGACGCGGCCCGAGACGGCGGACCCGTCGCACGGCACCTTGCCCATACGTGTTGGAGCGACCCCTGTTGCCGTGCTCAGAATCGCGGTAGCATACCGGAACGATGTTCCGCTAGGGGGAACAAATGGCGGAAGGAGCGTCCGTGACAACCGATGAGCAGGTCGAGCGCGCGCCAGGCGCGGATCGGGAACAGTTGGTGGCGGCGGTCGACCGCTATCTGCTGCTGTGCGAACAGCGCAACCTCGACGCGGCCCGGGAGTTTCTGGCACCCGGCGCCGTGCTGACGTTCCCGGGTGGGTTCCGGTACACCGTGCTGGAGGACATGGTCGCCGACGCGAACCGGCTGTACCGCTGGGTGCGCAAGCACCGCACCCACTACGACTTCTTCCGCGACGACAACGGCGACAGCGTGGTGGTGTCCCGGGGCACCCTGGACGGGGAGAGCCTGAGCGGTCGGCAGTTCACCGGGGTGCGCTACCAGGACCGGTTCGTCTTCCGGGACGGCCGCATCGTGGACCAGCAGGTGTGGAACGACCTGGCCGCCAGTGGAGTACTGGAGGCCTACCCGCACCTGGTCGCCAAGCACGCCGGCGAACCCGGCACCCCCACGTCATGAACGCCGGACCCGGCCCTGCCCCCGCCGGGAACCCGACGGTCGACATCGAGTCGACCCTGAGTTACGACGAACGGGTCAACATCGACTTCGTGTTGGCGCTGCGTCGTCGCTGGTCCGGCCAGCTCTACCGCGGCCTACGCACAC
>DATCWR010000324.1:0-16703 GCA_036566245.1 Mycobacteriales bacterium
GGCCGTCAGCGCGGCACTCGCTCTGCCGGTGCTGGTGTTGTCGATGGTCCCGGTGCTCCAGTTCACCGGATGGCAGTGGGTGGCCCTGGGGTTGGCCACCCCGGTCGCCACCTGGGGCGCCTGGCCGTTCCACCGGGCAACCTGGACGAACCTGCGACACCGGTCCGCCAGCATGGACACCCTGATCTCCCTGGGGGTGTGTGCGGCCTACCTGTGGTCGGTGTGGGCGCTGTTGTTCGGCGCCGCCGGCGACGCGGGCATGCGAATGCACTTCTCGCTGCTGCCCGAACGGGGGGCGGGCAGTGCGGAGATCTACCTGGAGGTGGCCTCGGCGGTCACCGTGTTCATCCTGGCCGGCCGGTACGCCGAGACCAGGGCCAAGCGCCGGGCCGGTTCGGCGCTGCGCGCACTGGCCTCGCTGGGGGCCCGCGAGGCGTGCGTGCTCGACCCGGACGGCACCGAACGTCGGGTGCCGGCCGACGCGCTGGTGCCCGGTGACCGGTTCGTGGTGCGCCCGGGGGAGAAGGTCGCCACCGACGGCGTGGTGGTCGCCGGCAGTTCGGCGCTGGACCGGTCCCTGCTGACCGGGGAGAGCGTGCCGGTGGAGGTCGGCGTGGGTGACCCGGTCACCGGCGCCACGGTGAACTCGGGCGGGCGGCTGGTGGTCCAGGCGACCCGGGTCGGCGCCGACACCGCACTGGCCCAGTTGGCCCGACTGGTCGAACGGGCCCAGGCGGGTAAGGCGCCGGTGCAGCGGCTCGCCGACCGGATCTCGGCGGTCTTCGTGCCGGTGGTGCTGTTGGTCGCCCTGGCCACCCTGGTCGGCTGGATCGCGCTCACCGGTGATCTCGCCGCCGCGTTCACCTCGGCCGTGGCGGTGCTGATCATCGCCTGCCCGTGTGCACTCGGCCTGGCCACACCCACGGCGTTGCTGGTCGGCACCGGCCGTGGGGCCCAGTTGGGCGTACTGGTTCGTGGTCCGGAGGTGCTGGAGGCCACCCGCCGGGTGGACACCGTGGTACTGGACAAGACCGGCACCGTCACGGTGGGCCGGATGTCACTGGCCGGCTGTGAACCGGCCGACCCGGAGATCGACCGCGACGAGGTGCTGCGGCTGGCCGGGGCGGTGGAGTCGGCATCCGAACATCCGGTCGGCCAGGCGGTCGCCGCCGCGGCCCGGGAACGGTGCGGGTCCCTCCCCGCGGTGACCGACTTCGCCAGTCGGCAGGGGTTCGGGGTGTCCGGCCTGGTGGACGGGCACCGGGTCACCGTGGGGCGGCCCGCCCTGATGGACGAGGCGGCCACACCCCCGCCCGAGCGGCTGCGGACAGTCCTGCGTGAGGCACAGGCAGCCGGGCGCACCGCCGTCGTGGTGGCCTGGGACGGCGAGGTACGTGCCGTCCTGGTCGTGACCGACACGGTTCGGTCGACCAGCGCACCGGCCATCCGCCTGCTGCGTGAACTGGGACTGCGCCCGGTACTGGTGACCGGCGACAACGTCGGCGCGGCCACCGCGGTCGCCACGGAGGTGGGTATCCCGGCCGCCGACGTGGTGGCCGAGGTACTGCCGGAGGGCAAGGTGGAGGTGGTCCGCGGGTTGCAGGCGAACGGCGCGGTGGTGGCCGTGGTCGGTGACGGGGTGAACGACGCCGCCGCGCTGGCCCAGGCAGACCTGGGCCTGGCGCTGGGTACCGGCACCGACGTGGCCATCGAGGCCAGCGACCTGACCCTGGTGCGGGCCGACCTGATGGCCGCGGTGGACGCGATCCGGTTGTCCCGACGGACCCTGCGGATGATCATGGGCAACCTGTTCTGGGCGTTCGCCTACAACGTCGCGGCGATTCCGCTGGCCGCATTCGGCTACCTCAATCCACTGATCGCCGGGGCGGCGATGGCCTTCTCCTCGGTGTTCGTGGTGACCAACAGCCTGCGCCTGCGTCGGTTCCGGTCGGTGAGCTGAGGAGGGTCGATCCCGACTTCGGGGGTGGGCTCCTCAGCCCACCCCCAGCAGGGGGAGCAGGGCGCCGTCGACCAGCTCGCGGACGAAGTCGTCGTCGGCCCGCGCGCCGGTGACCACCAGTCGGGTGGCCAGGGCGGCGCCGGCCAGTTCGCGAACCAGGTCCCTCGGCGCATCGGCGGGCACCTCGCCGCGCTCGGCGCTTCGGCGCAGGATCTGGTCCAGCGTCTCGTCCAACCGCCGCCACGGTCCGGCCCGGAACGCCGCGGCCAGTTGCGGGCTGTGCGCCATCTCACCGATCACCGAGGTGGCCACCGCGCCGAGGGGACCGCGCGGTGCGTGCAACACCGCCGAGAGGAACACGAGCAGGTCGCCACGGACGGTGCCGGTGTCCGGCGCCGGCGGGCAACCGGCGCCCATGCCGGCCACCGCGGACACCACCAGTTCGGCCTTGCCCGGCCAGCGGCGGTAGATCGTCGCCTTGCCGGCCCGGGCTCGACCGGCCACCGCGTCGAGCGTGAGCGCGGTGTACCCGGCCTCGGCAAGAAGTTCCAGTACGGCAGCCCGGATCGCCTCGTCCCTGGTGTCGTCGCGCGGCCGTCCCCGCCGCCCGCCGTCCTCACCCACGGTGCCCACCTCCAACTCCGCTTCGGACCGTAGTGGATCGTGTCCGATCGGTTGCGGCGGGTCGCGTTCTGGCCACGTTCCAGCCACGTTCCGGCCACGTCGGTCCACCGCGTTGTGGTGGACGGGGTTGGGGACGCGGCCCAGGCCCGGCAGGTTCGCCGTCGGGTTCGGCTGTTCGTGCCGGGACGGGAACGGTCGGTCAGGTGCGCAGGTACGAGGCGCCGTTGAGGTCAAGGATCGCGCCACTGGTGAACCTGGCCGTCGGCGAGGCCAGGTAGATCACCGCCGCGGCCACCTCCTCGGCGGTGGCCACCCGGCCGAACGGGCTCTGCGCCCGCACCTGGTCACCCTCCGGCCCGGCGAGCACCTCGGCGGCCATCTCGGTGTCGACGAATCCGGGGGCGACCGTGTTGACGGTGATGTCGTGTGCCCCGAGGGCCTGGGCCAGGGACTGGGCGAGCGCGTTCAGACCGGCCTTGCTCGCCGCGTAGGCGGGATGGTCGGGTTCGCCGCGAAAGGCACCCCGGGACGACACGTTCACGATCTGCCCGGCAACCCCGGAGGCGAGCATGTGCCGCACCGCGCACCAGGTCACGTTGGCCGCGCCGACCAGGTTGACCGCCAGCGTGTGCGCCCAGACGCGCTGCCAGGTTTCGTAGTCGGTGTCGGTCGGGGGATGCTCGACGTACACGCCGGCGTTGTTGACCAGCACGTCCAGCCCGCCCAACCCGGCGGCGGCCCGGTCCACCATCCGCCGTACCGCCTCCGGGTCGGACAGGTCGGCCTGGACCAGCAGGTGACCGTTCCCCGGAAGGGCACGCAGGGTGCGCCCGGCCGCCACCGACGACGAGTTGTGGTGCACCGCCACCCGGTCCCCGGCTGCGGCGAAGGCGTGCGCGACCGCACGCCCGATCCCGCCTGACCCACCGGTCACCAGGACTGCCCGTCCACCCATCGCCGCCGTCCCCGCGCTCAGATCACCGCCGTGCCGTACATCTCGCCGAGCGGGTCGGCGATCAGTTCCAACCGTGCCCCGTCAGGGTCACGGAAGTAGATCGAGGTGCCGCTCTCGCTCTGGTACTCCACCCCGGCCTTGTCCAGTTTGTCGCGGAGCCGGAGCCACTTCTCCTCGGGTACCGAGATTGCCACGTGGTGCAGCCCCCCGAGCACCTCCGAGTATGGGCCCAGGTCGAGGTCGGGGAAGTCGAAGAACGCCAGCAGGTTGCCGTTGCCGATGTCGAAGAAGAAGTGGTTGGAGCCGGCATAGTCGCGGTTCTCGAAGATCTCGGTGAGCGGAAACTCCAGGAGTTCCTGGTAGAACCGCACGGTGCGCTCCACGTCGGAGGACACCAGTGCCACGTGGTGCAGGCCCTGGGCGGAACTGGTTGGCCGGCTCGGCACGTGCCGCAGGTACTGCTGCCGGATGCGTTCCCGTTCGGCTTCGACTGTCGCGAGATCCAGCGTCATGGTCGGTCCTCAGATCCGGAAGAAGACGTTGAGCAGACGCTCGGCCACGGCCCGGTCACCGCGCAGGGTGCCGAAGTTGCCCCGGCCGAACACGGTGAGCACGAAACTTCCCGGGTCGAACTCGAGTACCGCCGGACACCGGTCGATGTCGGCAGGCTCGTAGGCCAGTCCGTCCGGTCCGACGCTCACCCGGAAGTCGCCACCGTTACGCCCGGAGACCCGCACGCCCACCTCGGTCGGTGCGGTATCCGCGCCGGTGCCCGCGGTGGCCTGCCACAGCACGAACATGAAGGGCACGAGCAGGTCTGCCGCGTCACCGTCGATGCCGTGGGCCCGGCCGGTGCCCTGTCGGATGTCCCACCCGTGCACGGTGTAGTCCATGAGTTGGAACGCCGGGTAGAAGAACGCGGGCAGTGGGCCCATGTAGGAGTGCGGCACGGTCAGGCCGGTCCACTCGTCGGGCCCGATGGCCTCGATGATCTCCATCATCCTGGCCAGGTCGGTGCGCAGGCGGCCGGTCAGGTCGGCCTGCGAGATTCCCCGGAACGACCGGGCGCGCTGGTCGAGCAGTCCGGCCATGGCGGGCAGGCCGTGCGGTTCCGTTCCTCCTTCGGCCCGTCCACGGGCCACGTCGAAGGAGGTGAAGTAGCCCTCGGTGACGTCGACCAGGTGGCCGACCACGTCGCGTACCTGCCACCCGGCCGAGGCGGTGGGCGCCTCCCACACACCGGGCACCTCGGCCAGCGCCAGTGACGCCTCGGCCTGCTCGCGTAACACCCGGATGAGGGTGTCCCTGCCCTCGTGGCCCATCGCGTTCCACTCGCTCATGGCTGCTCCGTTCTACCGGTGTGACGGGGATGTGACGGTGGAGGGGTGGCGTCCCTGGTAGGCGTCGTCAAGAAGGGCGCACAGTCCGTCCGCGGACACCGGGCGGGGATTGGTGTCGCCGACCGCGTCCACCGCGCGGCGGGCGGCCTCGGTCAGCCCGTCGGCGGGCATGCCCAGTTCGGCCAGGCTGGTCGGTGCGCCCAGTCGGAACGCCAGGTCGTGCAGGCCGCTGGCCGCGTCGGCGCTGCCCATCGCGTCGGCCACCTGCGCCATCGCCTCGGGCACGGCGGGCTGGTTGAACGCGGCGACGTGTGGGAGCAGCACCGCGTTCACCTCGCCGTGCTCCAGTCCGAACGTGCCACCCAGCACGTGACACAGCTTGTGGTGCAACGCGGTGCCGGCGACGGCGAGGGCGCCACCGGCCAGGAAGGCACCGAACAGGGCCTGGGTACGCGCGTCCAGGTCGTCAGGTTGCTCGACCGCGATCGGAAGGGATCGGGCCAGCGCATGCACACCGGCGACGGCGTGCAGCCGGGCCAGCGGGTCGGTGCCCGGCGCGTAGAGCGCCTCCACGCAGTGTGCCAGGGCGTTGAACCCGCTGGTCGCGGTGACCCGGGCCGGGAGCCCGACGGTCAGCGCCGGGTCGTACACCACCAGTCTGGGTTGGGCGACCGGATCACGACCGACCCGCTTGTGTCGACCGGTCACACCGTAGATCGATGTCATCTCCGAACCGGAGTAGGTGGTGGGCACCGCGACCACGGTCGCCCCGGTGTCCAGCGCCACCGCCTTGCCCAGTCCGATGGCCGAACCGCCGCCCACGGTCAGCACGCCGTCGGCGGACAGTTCCCGTGCGGCGTCGCTGGCCGCCGCGGCGAGCTGCTCGGGGACGTGTTGGCGTACCTGGTCGAAGGTCCCCACCGCCACGTCACCGAGCCGTTCGGCGATGGCCGCACCGACCGGCGCGGACGAGCCGGCGGCGACCACCATGATCCGCCGCAGTCCCAGGGTGGCGACCTCGTCGGCGATCCGGTCGACCGATCCGGTCCCGAAGACGACCCGTCCGGGCGTGGGGCCGAGAGTGAACGCCATGTGTGGGGAGTTCATGCCGCTGGTCGCGCCTCCCTGACTGGACCGCCCTGTTGGCTGCCGGAGATTGTTGCACGAACAACTACCAGCAGCCTAGACGGTTGTTCCACGGCGACGGCCGACTGTCTCGTGGGCTGGGAAGCCGAGGGAGATGTGGGCCGGAGCGAAGCTCCCCCCGCGGACGACGACACAGCACCCTCACCCGTACAGCGGCACTCCGTGGCCGGGGCTCCGCCCCGGTGAGAGCCTGGGTGTCAACGGGTGGGTTTCCCGGCATCGGGCCACCACGTCCGTCCACGGCATGCCGGACCGCCGCTTCGGTCATCGGCCGGTGGTGCCGACCCTTGGCCGTGGTCAGGACGACCACCGTGTCACGGGATGGGCCATCCACGGGTGTGGGGACGGACGGTCGAGGTGGTCGTCGGGGCATCACTGATGTAGCATCATGATGCATGAGGACGACCCTGAGTCTCGACGACGATGTTGCCGCCCAGTTGGCGCAACTGCGCTCACAGGACCATCGGCCGTTCAAGGAGTTGGTCAACAGCGCGCTGAGACTCGGACTGGCCAGGATGCAGGACGGGAAGGATCGTGGCGCCGGGCCGTTCACGCATCCAAGATCACTGGGGCGACCACGGTTGCCCGACGTGGACGATGTCAGCGATGTCCTTGCCATTGTCGAGGGTGACCGGTATCGATGATCCTCGTCGACGCCAACATCCTCGTCTACGCCTATGTCACCGACTACGAACAGCACGGGTCGGCACGCGAGTGGCTGGATGAGCAATTGGTTCAGGCCCCGCGGGTCGGTCTGCCCTGGGCCAGTCTGTTGGCCTTCCTGCGACTGGTGACGAATCCTCGGCTGTTTCCTGAGCCCGCCCCACTCACAGACGCATGGTCCCAGGTGTGCTCCTGGCTCTCCGCTGACAGCGCCTGGATACCGGTGGCGGGCGATCGACACGACAGGATCCTTGGTAGCTATCTGAAGATTCCCGGGCTGAGGGCCAACGATGTGCCCGACGCGCACCTGGCCGCGCTCGCGGTCGAGCATGGTCTGACCCTGGCCACCAACGATGCTGGGTTCGCCCGGTTTCCCGCGCTGCGGTGGACCGATCCGCTGCGGCCGGCCTGACGCCCGGGAGTTGCCGCGTGGATGGTGGATAGCATCGTGGTATGTCCATCTTTGATGTTGCCATCGGGCGGTTGCAGGGCGGGTCGGCAGATCTCGGTCAGTACCGCGGCAGGGCGGTGTTGGTTGTCAACGTCGCGTCGAGGTGCGGACTCACCCCGCAGTACGCCGGTCTGGAGAGTTTGCACGAGCGTTTCGCCGACCGTGGCCTGACCGTGTTGGGTGTGCCGTGCAACCAGTTCGCCGGCCAGGAGCCGGGCAGTGCCGAGCAGATCGCCGAGTTCTGCTCGGCCACCTACGGGGTCACCTTCCCGATGACCGAGAAGGTCGACGTGAACGGCCCGGACCGGCATCCGCTCTACGCCGGGCTGGTGGACGTGCCCGACGCCGCCGGCTACACCGGGGACATCCGGTGGAACTTCGAGAAGTTCGTGATCGCCCCGGACGGGTCGGTGGCGGCCCGGTTCCAGCCACAGACCGAACCGGACTCGGACGAGTTCGTCGCCGCCATCGAGGCTGTACTGCCGGCCTGAACCCGACACCCGCCGGTCCGGTCCGGCCGACCTCAGCGTTCGGTCGGGTCGGGCAGGACCGGCACCGCCCGGTTCCATCGGGCGATCTCCGCGCCGTTGTGCCGGCTGAACCTGGCCGAGACCGCCCGGCCGAGTCGGGTGCCGGTGACCACGGCGCGTTGTGGTCCGCCATACATCTGGGTCGACAGGGTGCCGGGTGGGACCGGAGCGAAGATGTCCACGTCGGAGTGCAGCAGGTCGCAGGCGCCGTGGGGGTTCGGGTGGCCGCCGGAGGGCGGATCACACCGCACCGAGTAGACGCGTGGGGCGACTCCGGGTCGCTCCCACACGATGATCTCCAGTGCGCAGCACTGCCGGCGTTCGTCGGTCACGGTGGCCTCCCGCTCCTTCTGATGGTGCGGCATGGTGGGCGGGTTGTGGGGCCGTTCGCGGGAAAAGCAGGTGGTGGTCTGCTGTTGCCGACCCTGCCCCGCGGCCGGACCCTGGTAGCCGACAGGCAGGCATCCGCGAACCGGTGTTGACCGGCACCTGTGGTGACCGGTCACGGTGGGTGCCGATGGCGCCCGGGTGTGACGGAGGGTTGCGATGGCCGGCGGGAACGGGAACCGGGCCGCCCTGGAACGGCACTGGGCGGCGTCGGTGGCGGGTGACGTGGAGGCCGAACACGAGATCTACCACGACGACGTGGTGGTCGAGTACCCCCAGTCCGGAGAGCGGATCCGCGGCAGGGACAACATTCAGGCGCTGCGCGCCCACCATCCGTCCCGGCTGGAGTTCTCCATCCGGCGGATCTCCGGGGAGGGCGACCTGTGGGTGACCGAGTACGTCAGCGGCTACGACCACAGTCCGGTGCACACCGTGAGTGTGATGGAGTTCCGGGACGGCAAGGTGGCGCGCGAGACGCAGTACTTCGCCGAACCCTTCGAGGCCCAGCAGTGGCGGATGCCGTGGGTGGAGAGCAGTGAAACACCGCTCTGACCGTTTCCTGACGTGCTCCAGAGCTGCTCCGACCGTGCTCCGGCCCGGGAACGTGTTACAAAGGGCCACGCCTGGACCTGACAACAAGATCATTGCCATATACTGACGAACCATAACAATAGTAGACCCGGAACGAATGCTGTTCCAGGTCTATCTTTGCTTCTTTGGCCGGGTCATCCTTAACCGTCGCAATTGAGAAGTTAGCCAGTGGGAGACCGGGCCATTCCACGCCATCCGCGACCCTGCCGGCTCCGGGTCACCAGGAGGCACGCGACCGTGCACAGGATCCTGTTACGCAGGGCGGCGACCCTCACCGCGGTGGGTGCCGTCGTGGCGGCCATGACGTCGGTCGGTACCGCGTCTGGTCAACCGGCTGCCGCGGGTACCCCCGGGGCGACGGCGCCGGACTTCCAGTCCGAGAACTCCGGGCAGCACAACCTGGACAACCGTGTCGGCGCGGCCACGCCCACCGCTCGCCAGCGCGGGCTTGCCGACGCGTCGGCGTCCACCGTGCGGTGGAACCGGTACGGCACCCCGGCCAGTGTGATCCCGTCGGCCACAACCCTGACCGCATCGCCGTCGGTGTCACCGAACGGCACCGGAGCCGATCCGTTGACCGTGGCGCACCGGTATCTCACCGACAACCAGGAGCTGTTCGGGCTGTCCCCGGACGCGGTCAACGCGATGGACCTGATCGCCGACGTGCCGATCGGGCAGGGCCGGTTGGTCATGCTGCGGCAGCGCTTCGGGGACCTGCCCGCGGCCATGGACGGGCTGGTCGCGTTGGGAGTCCTCAACGGACACGTCATCTACGCCACGTCCAGCCTGAGCAGGGACACCGGCCAGCCCGCGCCGGCAACGCTGTCCGAGACCGACGCCCTGGCGGCGGCCACCCGCGACGCCGGTCTGGCACCCACCCAGGTCGCCACCTCGCGCGTTCGCCTGGCCGCCGTTCCCACCCCGACCCACGGTGCCAGGTCCGCCTACCAGGTTGTCCTGATCGGTGGCAACCAGTCCGGGCCGACCGCCTACACCACCTACGTCGATGCCCGCACCGGTACGGTGCTGGTGCGTGACGACCTGGTCAACACCGAGTCGGACAGCCCGGCCACCGCGGACAACCCGATGTGGCAGGCGTTCCCGGCCAACCCGCCGGCTGACTACTCCACCCACGACACCCGGCTGACCTGGTGCGGTATCCAGGCGTCCGGCTGTGACCTCGTGGTCGGTGACGCGGCCAGTGGTAACGCCTGGGACGTGGACCAGGCGACCGGCGCACCCAGCCTCACCTCGGTGGGCAACTCCGAACGGGCCACCGAGAAGTGGAACACGACCAGCAGCCGTGCGGTGGGAACCCGCACCTCCGCGGCCAGCCCGAACCGGGACTACCGCTACGGGTGGACCAACCAGTGGAACACCTCCGGATGCAGCCCCGACGTGTTCACCACACCACAGCAGAACGACATCGACGCGGCCCTGGCCAACCTGTTCGTCACCCACAACCGGCTGCACGACTGGGCCTACCACCTGGGCTTCACCGAGGCGACCTGGAACCTCCAGGCTGTCAACGACCATCCCGGCGGCCTGGGTGACGACCCCGAGCAGGGCAACGCGCAGGCCGGTGGGATCGTCGGCGGCCCACCCGGGTTCCAGTCCCGCAACAACGCCAACCAGATCACTCCGCCGGACGGGGTGGCCCCCACCACCAACATGTTCCTGTGGCAACCCCAGGCCGGCGGTTTCTACCCGCCGTGTGTGGATGGCGACTACGACACCAGCGTGATAGCACACGAGTACAGCCACGCCATCTCCGGTCGGATGATCGCCGGACCGGACCAGGGTTGGTCCGGGTTCCAGGCCGGTTCGATGAACGAGGCCACCTCGGACCTGATGGCCATGGAGTACCTGTTCGAGTACGGCTTCCGCCCGGCCGGCAACACCCCGTTCGTCGAGGGCGGCTACGTCACCGGTGACCCCGAGCGTGGCATCCGCAACTACGACATGAGCAAGAGCCCGCTCAACTACAGCGACATCGCCTACGACCTGACCGGACCGGAGGTGCACGCCGACGGCGAGGTCTGGATCGCCACCAGTTTCGCGGTACGCCAGGCCCTGGTCGACAGGTACGGCACGGGCACCGCGGCGCTACAGCGGGCCTGCGCCGACGGGACGGTTCCGGTGGAACACTGCCCGGGCAACCGACGCTGGATGCAACTCAGCTACGACGCGCTGCTGCTCCAGGCCGCCGGTTCGGTGTCCATGGTGGACATGCGTGACGGGATGCTGGCGGCCGACCAGATGCGGTTCGGTGGGGCCGACCTGGCCACCGTGTGGGGTGCGTTCGCCCAGCGTGGCCTTGGCCGCGACGCGGCCAGCGACACCACCAACGACGTGGATCCCACACCCAGCTTCGCCTCCCCGTTCGGCCACAACGCGACCCTGTCGCTGCGGCCGGTCGGGCCGGCCGAGGGTGCGCCGGTACGGCTCTACGTGGGTGACTACGAGGCGCGCGTCACCCCGGTCGCCGACACCGACCCGGCGACCCCGCTGGGCGACACCTTCCAGATGACCCCCGGTCGGTACCACTTCGTCGCGGCGGCCCCGGGGTTCGGCAGCGTCCGTTTCACCAGGACGGTCCCGTCGGGACCACACGCGGAGTTCCCGGTTCTGATGTTCGACAACCTGGCCTCGGCCACCGCCGGCGCCACCGCCAGCGGTGACGGGGTGAACCTCGGCAGTCTGGTGGACGACACCGAGGCGACCGACTGGGCCTCGCTGGGCGTCGAGGTGGCCGGCCGGCAGATCACCGTGGATCTGGCCGGTGACCGCCCCACCCTGGTCAACCGGGTGCAGGTCAGCGCCATGCTGCGTCCGGCCGACGCCGGCAACGACGCCGACCCGGGTGGTCAGAACCGGTTCACCGCGCTGCGGCAGTTCCAGGTGCTGTCCTGCGACAGTGCCACCGGCGCCGACTGCACCACCGACGCCGGCTACCACCCGGTGTTCACCAGCGCACCCGACGCGTTCCCGTCCGGGGTGCCGCGTCCCCGGGCACCCGAACTGACCATGCGCTCGTTCCGGATCCCTCCCACCCTGGCCACCCACCTGCGGCTGCGGGTGCTGTCCAACCAGTGCACCGGCGCGCCGGCCTACGCCGGTGAGCAGGACAACGACCCGCGCGCGGTCAGCGACTGCACGACCGGAAACCCGACGGTGGCCCACACCGTTCGGATCGCCGAGTTCGAGGCGTTCACCGCCTAGCCGGTTGGCGCTGAGGGCCCGCTGTGTGACTCCGTGGGCCGGGGCCTGAGGGTTGTGGGGGGAGCGACGCTCCTCCCACAACCTGACCGGCGAGGAACGGTCAGCGCAACTCCTCGGGCGGCAGCAGCCGGTACCCCTTCGACCGCACCGTGACCAGCAGTTCGGCCACCTGTGGCTGCACCGTCCGGATCGCCCGGCGTAGCCGCACGATGTGTGCGCGTACCCGTTGGTTGTCCAGCGGGTGACCGTGGCCGTAGATGGCGCTGGCGATCTGTTCCATCTCGACCGTCTCCCCGCCCGCGCGGATCAGAGTGGCCAACACGGTGAACTGGGACGGGGTCAGGTCGAGCCGGGTACGCCCGATGTAGGCGTCGTGGGCGGCTGGATAGACGCGCAACTCGCCCCAGCGCAGTACCAGCGGTGTCTGCTGCCCACGGGTGGCCGACACCAGCGACTGGATCCGTGCCGCGATCAACTCGACCGGAGCGCCACGCGGCATCGCGTGCTCGCCATCGATCGCGTGTTCGTCGTCTGTCGCGTACTCGCCGGGGTGCAGGAGGAGAACGGCGGCGCGGGTGTGCCGGCGGAGCGTGGTCACCAGGTCACGGTTCGGCCCGGTGGCGATCTCCAGGTCCAGCAGTACCACGGCGAGGTCGAGTGGCTGGTCTCGTAGTCGTGCCCTGACCTGGTCGGCGTCGAAGGCGAGCACCGACACCAGGCCGAGCCGCTGCATCGCCTCGGCCAGTGGCCCCACGATGGCCGGATCGGCCAGGGCCACCAGGACGGAGACTGCGCTGGCCGATCCGGTTGTTGGTACGCGTGGGTGGGGCCGAGACATCGTTGTCACCTTCCCTGTTCGGATGTCGCCTGGATCGCCGGTACTGCCACCGAGACCAGATGTTTTCGCCCGGCAGTCAGAGGACCCGCACTGTTGACATCGTTTGCGCGAGGCGATTCGTCACAGGGAGGTGACATTCACAGTGTCACGACACAGTTCCATGGCGTGACCGGACAGTGCCGACGGACTGGACCGGCCCGCACCGGCGCGGGTGCCGAGCACCAGCCCGGGCCCGGGGCCGGGAGGGCACCGGCGGAGCGGTTACCTGCGCCTGGTCCTGCCGGCGGAACGCTGTCCCTCGGGCGGGTTCTCGGTGGCCCCGGCGGTTTCGGCCCCGGCGGGTTCAGCCGGCGTCGGTTCGGCCAGGACCGGCTCGGCCAGATCGAGGGTGATCAGGCGCAACCCGCCACGGCGCCCGAACGTTCGGGCCCGGACCATTTCGTCGCCGCGGGCGCCCGCCCGGCGGGCCTGTTCCACGGCGGCCTGGAGTTGGTCGAGCGTCATGCCGGGTCGGCCGGCCTCACTGGTGACTGTGTGTTTCAACGGAGGTACCTCCTGGTCGACTGGCCGAAACAGCCCCCGTCGGTCTGCCGTACCGCGAACGGACCGTCCCCCGACGGTAGCCACCCGGCCGGACATCGGCAGCACCGAAGTGGGCACCGACTCCGATTCGGGTCCACTGTGGACCACCGCTCCGACAGGGGTGGATGGGAACGGTTGGCCGCGATGGTGTGTGCCGGCCCGGGTCGGCAGCCGGGGCCGAAGACCGGTGCGGCACGATGGGTCGGTGGTGGACAGGGATGCGGTGGTCCGAGCTGAGGAACGCCTGGTCGGGCGGGTGCGGTGCACCCCGGTCGTCGAGGTCGAACGCGCCGTGTTCGGCGCGACGGTGACCCTCAAGCTCGAACTGCTCCAGCACACCGGCAGCTTCAAACCGCGTGGCGCCTTCAACCGCGTGTTGGCCGGAACGGTTCCCGACACCGGACTGGTTGCCGCGTCCGGAGGCAACGCCGGTCTGGCGGTGGCCCACGTGGCCCGGGAACTGGGCCACTCCGCGGAGATCTACGTGCCCGAGTCCTCCCCGGCGACCAAGGTGGACCGGTTGCGCGCGCTGGGCGCCACGGTGCACGTCACCGGGGCGTTCTACGCCGACGCCTACCGGGCCAGCATGTGTCGTGCCGAGCAGACCGGGGCGATGGTGGTACACGCCTACGGCCAGGCAGAGGTGATGGCGGGCAACGGGACGCTCGGTCTGGAACTCGAACGGCAGGTGCCCACCCTGGACACCGTGCTTGTGGCGGTGGGAGGCGGCGGTCTGGCGGCCGGCGTCGCCGCCGCGCTGGAGGGTCGAGCTCGGGTGGTGACCGTCGAGCCCGAGTTGATACCCACCCTGCATCGGGCACTGGCCGCCGGTCGGCCTGTGGACGTACCGGTGGGCGGGGTGGCCGTCGACTCGTTGGGGGCCACCCGGACCGGTGACATCTGCCTGGCGGTGGCCAGGCGGGCCGGCGTGACCAGCGTGCTGGTTCCCGACGAGGCCATCGTGCGGACCCGTCGGCTGCTGTGGCAGGAACTGCGGGTCGCGGCCGAACCGGGCGGTGCCACCGCGCTGGCCGCGCTGCTGTGTGGGGCCTACCGACCCGAACCGGGTGAGCGGGTGGTCGCCGTGGTCTGCGGTGGCAACACCGATCCGGCCACCCTTCCGGGTTGACCCGGGCACCCGGGTCAACCCGGAAGGGTATGGCGGCCCCTGTCAGGTGGTCGGGCAGGCCGGGAACAACCGGCGGGTGCTGCCCGGTGCGGGCGTGGCGAACGCGGCCGGGTCACTGAACCGGCAACCGAAGTCCGGCGCGGCCACGGCGGCCGGGTCGGTGACCGCGTCACCGCTCGGACGGTGTCCGGTCCGTACCCAGTGCACCAGGTCGTCGAAGGCCGTGCCCACCTCGGTGGCGTCGAACTCACAGTGCTGCGCGGTACGGATCGCCCGCTGGACCACCAGTCCGGAACGGTGGTTCGCGGCGGCCTCGGAGCCGTAGATCTCCTCCATCGAGAACGGCACGAACATGTCACCGAGGCCGTGCAGGGTCAGCACCGGCACGTGTGGCCGGCCGATGATGCGGGGGATCTGGGACAGTCGGTGCGATTGGCGGTCCACCGGGTCGGCCACCGGCACGCGCCGAACCGTGCCGTTGACATCCGCCGGGGCGTTCGGCGTGTAGGTGGTGTGCTCGTTGGTCGCCACCAGCAGCGGGTTACCGGCCAGGGTGGGACCGGGCGGGGTGGCCACGATGCCGAACAGGAAGTCCTTCCACACCGCGAAGGCCGCCTGCGCGCCGGGGCGTGGTCCGCCGGAGCCGTTGATGACGATGTCGCGGAACTGTGCACCCAGGGCGTTGGTGGTGTCCGGGCCGCCCGGGGCCAGACCGGCCAGTCCGAGCGTGACCTCGATCCGTGGCACCGCGTTGGTCAGGTAGTCCGCCGGCGGCGGGAACGCCGACACCCCGGCCAGGTCCTGGCCGACCAGGTTGTAGTCGAGGAAGAAGTCGAACAGTCGGTTGTCACCGAGCACCCCGCACATCGGCAGCGCGCCGGCGTAGAAGTGCGGGTACTGCTCGACCGAACGCCCGATGACGTGCCCACCCATCGACACGCCGGTGAGGTACACCCGGTGTGGCCGGTGCACCAGCCGCCCGAACAGTTCGGCCAGGTCGCGGGTGCCCAGCACGCCCGCCCGCACGTCGTAGTCGTTGTCCTGGTACGACGAGGCAGCCCAGGCGTAGCCCTCGTCGAGCAACTTCTGGCGCAGCCCGAAGGCGGGCGGGTCCACGGTCAGTACGTGGGTGGAGCCACGGAATCCGTGTGCCCACATGACCAGGTCGCCGTTCCACCGAGGCGGTACCTCGATGTCGTACGCCGCGTGTGCGTGCACGCCCTGCAGCACGGTGGACGGCTGTCCGTCGACCAGGGCGGGCGGCAGCGGCGGGTTGTCGATGGTGAAGCCGGGTAACGGCGTGTCACCGGAGGTGTCACCTGATTGGGACGCGTTGGCCGCGGTCGCGCTCCCGAGTGAGAGGGCCACCACGACGAGGGCGAGCACCACGGTCCGGATTCCACCGAAGGTCCTGTATGGACGAGTACCCATTTCACTCCTCAGCAGAGGATGTTGGACACATTACGGATGCGGTCACATTACCGACAGAATTCAATGAGAGGGACTGTTCGCGACAGGTGACGAGTGGGCTCCGGACACGGATGGACGCTGGTCGTGGCCGCCCGACCAGGGCGGTTTCGGCGCGGCCGCTCGGGTTGACCGTCGGTGTATCGTGACCCGTGAGGGGAAGATCAGTTCCCCGCGGCGCATTGGCTGAATGTCCATCGCCTGCGGCGGTGGAGCACCACAACGCCCCGGGTGGCGTCGCTCCGGACCTCGGCGGCATGCCCATCGCACAGAACGCGGCAGTGGAGGCTGCGATGGGGGTATCCGCGCTCTCGGTGAGGTCGGACTGGCGGCAGCCGGAATACGCTGTCATGCGTGTGGCCGGTGAGATCGACATCGCCACGGTGGGACAAATAACGGATGAACTGTCCCAGCTTCTCGCTGATGGCTGTAGGTATCTGGTGGTGGATCTGAGCATGACCGGATTCTGTGACGCGTCCGGGCTCTCCTCCCTCATCGTCGCCCAGGACCGGGTCCGAGCCCGCCGGGGTTGGCTCCGCCTGGTCGGTCCACAGCCGATCGTGCGGAAGCTGTTCCACGTCACCGGGCTGACCGCGGAGTTCTCCTTCTACGACACCCTGGAACTGGCCACCGCCACGGTGCACACCGACACGGGTTCGACCGTGCGTCATTTGCCCGCGTCCGGACGTCGGGTGCCCGCGCCCCGCCGGTCCGGCCCGGCAGGTCCCGGCGCCGGTTCGAACGGTGATGCGGGTACCGGCGTGCCCGGCGAGACGAGGGCCAGGACGCCGGGTGGTACGGCGGGGTCGGCCCGCAGG
>DATCWR010000329.1:0-2792 GCA_036566245.1 Mycobacteriales bacterium
CGGCAACGCCGCGAGCACGGCATCCCGTTCGGCGGTCACCGCGGTGACCGCGAGGACACGGGTCACGGCCGGGGGGATCCGACCGACCGGAGCCGCCCCGGCGCCCCGGCGGCGGGCTCACCGCCGTGGGCGAACAGCGGGCCAACGGTCATCGACGGCTCCGGACGGTCGGCCGGACGGGAGATGTCCGGTGAACTCCGCGTGGCTACCGGAGCACACCGGCCACCAGGGCAGCGGTGGGAGGTGGCATCAACCCGCCGGATGTGGGTCGGTCGCGCCCAGGTTACCGGTCTCGGCGTGTTGCGCCCGGTCCAGCCCCCGCAGGCTGGTGAGTGCCAGGGTGAACGCTCCGACCAGGACGACCGCCGCCGCGGTGAACCCGATCTGACCGTTGGAGGGCAACGCGATACCCAGTCCGCCGCCGAACACCCAGGACACTTGCAGCAGTGTCTCGGTCCGGCCGAACGCCGACGCGCGCAGGGTGTCGGTCACCTCACGCTGGATGATCGCGTCCAGGCACAGCTTGCCCAGACTGTTGGCGGTGCTGGCGGCCAGGGCCACCAGTACCGCGGTCACGATGCTGTACGACACCGCGGCCAGCACACACATCCCGGCGGCCACGCCGACACAGACCGGTACGACCACGTCGGGAGTGGACGGTCGAAGCCGGGCGCCCAGCGCGGTGCCGACCACGCTGCCGACCGAGACCGCCCCGACCAGCGCGCCCAGGGACAGCAGCGCGGCCACACCCTGTTCGTGGGACTGGATGAGGAAGGCCATGAACATGGTGAGGAAACCCGACATCCCGCGCAGTGCGCAGGCGGACCGCAGTGCGATGACCACCCGCGCGCCCAGCGGGCCACGCCGCCACCGGCGACGGGCCGGCGCGGCGACCTGGCGCAGGATCGTGGCGGTGTCCTCGCCGCGTGAGGAGTCCACCCGCGCGGGCAGTCGCAACGCCTGCACCGCACCGACCGCGAACACGCACATCGTGATCCGCAGTGCCCACGGGTAGCTGCCGGTCAGCCTGATGAACCCGCCGAGCAGGCCGCCGGCGACCAGCGAGGTACCCAGCCCGAACAGGGACAGTCTGGCGTTGGCCGCCACCAGGGTCATCCGGTCGGGCAACACCCGGGGAACGCAGGCGCCCTTGAGTACACCGTGGGCCTTGGACAGCACCAGGGTGCCGAACGCGGCCGGGTACAGGCCGATGTTGTCGAAGTTGGCGGCCATCACGAAGGCGAGAAGGGCGCGGCCCAGCATGGTGCCGGCCAGGGCCAGTCGCCGCCCCCGGTGCAACCGGTCCAGCAGTGGACCGAGCACCGGGGCGACCAGGGCGAACGGCGCCATGGTGATCAGCAGGTACAGGGCGACGTTGGTGCGCTGCTGGTTGGTGGCGGCCGAGAAGAAGATCGTGCCGGCCAGGCACACGGCGATCATCGCGTCGCCGGCCATCTGGGTGGCGTTGGTCCAGATCAACCCGGTCAGCCCCGACTCGCCGGCGCCCTCGGCCCGGCTGGCCGCGCCGATCCGGTGCACCAGCCGGGTGGTCAACTCCCGGCTGCGCGCGGCGGCGACCCGGGTGACGGTCAGTTTGCGCGGCCGGGACGGAACCGGTTCGGAGTAGCGGCGGGTGAGCTCCTCGGTGGGTGGTTCCGGCCGGTTCGCCGGCGCGGTGAGGCGGGGCGGGTACTCCGGCGTGGACGGCCGCCCGGAGCGTCGACCGCGTTCCGGCGGGGAGCCCTGAGGTGCAGACCGTGCCACGGTGCAATCCTGCCCTACCGCGGCCTCGGCCGCCCTCGGTGATCGGATGATCGCCGCCCGTGATGCGGGCTGCGGGCCGGGCCGAACGTGCGAGATGATGGGCAGGTGACCTCGGTGACCCCCCGGCGGACCCGTACTCCCGCACTCGACAACCTGTGTACCTCGGCGACAGAACTGGCGTTCCAGGCCGCCCGAGAACTCGGCGGTGACGAGGTCGGTGAGTACCAGGGCTGCGAGGCGGAAGGTGACCGGGTGGTCACCCACTACTTCGCCTCGCTGGTGCCCGGCTACGTGGGATGGCGGTGGGCGGTGACCGTGGCCCGGGCATCCCGCCAGCGGGTGGCCACCGTCGACGAGGTGGTCATGCTGCCCGGCGCGGACGCACTGCTCGCCCCGCCGTGGGTGCCCTGGAGTGAGCGGCTGCGGCCCGGTGACCTGGGCGTGGGTGACATCCTGCCCGCCGCACCCGACGACGACCGGCTGGTGCCCGCCTACGCCGACTCCGGCGACCCGGAGATCGAGGCGGCCCGGTGGGAACTGGGCTTCGGCCGACCCCGGGTGATGTCCCGGTTCGGCCGCCAGGACGCCGCCGAACGCTGGTACCACGGCGAGACCGGCCCGGACACGCCGATGGCACGCAACGCACCCGGGCGGTGTGGCACGTGTGGGTTCTACCTGCCGCTGGCCGGGGCACTCAGCGCGATGTTCGGGGCCTGCGGTAACGAGTACGCCCCCGCTGACGGCCGGGTGGTCGCCGCCGACCACGGCTGCGGCGCGCACTCGGAGGCCTCGGTGGGGTCCGGTCTGGGGGAGCCGCCGTCGGCCGTGGTGTACGACGACTCGATGGTGGAGTCGGTGTCGGCGGAGGAGACCGGGCCGTCGGCTGAACCCGTGCCCGCTGGCGAGCCGCTGCCCTCTCCGGAGGTGCTCTCCACCGGTGCGGCGGTGGCCACCGATCCGGCTGGCCCGACCGGGAAGTCTCCGGAGACCGCGGCCGCCGGTGAGGCCGGGACCGGCGGACGCCCCCG
>DATCWR010000336.1:0-21290 GCA_036566245.1 Mycobacteriales bacterium
GGCTGGAACGAGGGGCGGCCGCCGGCCTTCCCCGGCGCGCAGCAGCCGACGCCGGGGTTCCCCGGTGCGCCGACGGCACCTTACGGCCAACAACCCGGTCAGCCGCCCTACGGCCAGCCAGGTCAGTACGGCGAACAGGGCCAGTACCAACAGCCGTACCCGCAACCGCCCTACGGACAGCAGGCCGGTGGCCCGGCGTACGGCCAGCCGGGTCAGTACGGCGAGCAGGGTCAGTACGGCCAGCCAGGTCAGTACGGCCAGTACGGCCAGCCGGGTCAGTACGGCCAGCCCGCCGCTGGTGCGCCACCCTACGGTGCGCCTGGTTTCGGTGGTCCGTCGCCCTACGGGGCACCCGGTGGTCCCGGTGGTCCAGGTGGTCCGAGCCGTGGCAGGGTCCCGCTGATCGTGGGCGGGGTGGTGGCTCTGGTCGTGGTGGTCGGGGCGGCGCTGTTCTTCGTCGTCGGTGGTGGTGGCGGCGGTGGCGGCGTCGGTGGCGGTGGTGGTGGTGGTGGCGTCGGTGGCGGTGGTGGTGGCGGCGACACGTCGTCACCGGAGTCGGCCGTCACGGCGTTCTGGCAGGCCAGTAAGAACCATGACGTTGATGCGGCCCGGAAGGTGGTGTGCGCGGCACACCGGGATGAGGTGAATAACACCGACGCCTTCGGCGACCCGGACGAGCAGTTGCAGTCCTTCGATGTGGGTGATGCCACCACCAGGGATGGCAAAACCCTCGTTCCGACCACTATCACGGTCACCGAGGACGGCGAGTCGGCACAGCTCACCGTGCAGACGGTCGTGGTCAAGGAGGATGGCAAGTTCCTGGTCTGTGACTTCAGGGTGGAGGGCGGCCCGGATGGTGGCTGAGAAATCGGTTCGTGCGGTCTGGACCATCCGCGTGATACTGGCCGGGTCAGCGGATCCGTGGTGTTGATCGCCACTGGTGAGACCGGTGAGACCGGTGTGGTCGGCGGGGCGGGAGTTCACCCGTCCCGCCTCGGGGCGACGGAGTCGTCCGACGGTACCCTGTGGCGGCACGAACCACGTGCCCACACCCACCACCGACCGCCAGCCGGATGGAGCACAGCATGGCCGCAACACCCGACCGCATCGACGCGCTCGTCAGTCTGAGCAAGCGTCGGGGCTTCGTCTACCCCAGCAGCGAGATCTACGGCGGCCAGCGGTCCGCCTGGGACTACGGGCCGTTGGGGGTGGAGCTCAAGGAGAACATCAAGCGGCAGTGGTGGAAGGCCATGGTGCAGGGCCGCGAGGACGTGGTCGGCCTGGACTCCTCGGTGATCCTGGCTCCGGAGGTGTGGGTGGCCTCCGGACACGTCCAGGAGTTCGTCGACCCGTTGACCGAGTGTCAGTCCTGTCACAAGCGGTACCGGGTGGACCACCTGGAGGAGGCGTACGAGGCCAGGCACGGCCGGCCGCCCGCAGCCGGTCTGGCCGACCTGAACTGCCCGAACTGCGGCACCAAGGGCGCCTTCACCGAGCCGCGGATGTTCAACGGGCTGCTCAAGACCTACCTGGGGCCGGTCGAGGACGAGTCCGGCCTGGCCTACCTGCGCCCGGAGACCGCACAGGGCATCTTCGTCAGCTTCAACAACGTGCTCCAGTCCTCGCGGCGGAAGCCACCGTTCGGCATCGCGCAGATGGGTAAGTCCTTCCGCAACGAGATCACGCCCGGCAACTTCATCTTCCGTACCCGTGAGTTCGAGCAGATGGAGATGGAGTTCTTCGTCGAGCCGGGCACCGACGAGGAGTGGCACCAGTACTGGATCGACGAGCGGCTGCGCTGGTACGTCGACCTGGGTGTGCGCAAGGAGAACCTGCGCCTGTACGAGCACCCCAGGGAGAAGCTCTCCCACTACTCCAAGCGGACCGTGGACCTCGAGTACCGGTTCAACCTCGGTGGACAGGAGTTCCTCGAACTGGAGGGCGTGGCCAACCGCACGGACTTCGACCTGACCACCCATTCGCGGCATTCCGGTGTTGACCTCTCCTACTTCGACCAGGAGAAGGGCACCCGCTGGACGCCGTACGTCATCGAGCCGGCCGCCGGGGTGAACCGGGCGATGCTCGCCTTCCTGTGTGACGCCTACGCCGAGGACGAGGCGCCCAACGCCAAGGGCAAGCTGGAGAAGCGTGTGGTCATGCGGTTGGACCACAGGCTGGCGCCGGTCAAGGTCGCGGTGCTGCCGCTGTCTCGTAACCCCGACCTGTCGCCCAAGGCGCGGGACCTGGCCGCCCAGTTGCGCCGCAACTGGAACGTCGACTTCGACGACGCCGGTGCGATCGGCCGTCGGTACCGTCGGCAGGACGAGATCGGTACGCCCTACTGCGTGACGGTCGACTTCGACACGCTGGAGGACCAGGCGGTCACCGTACGGGATCGCGACTCGATGTCCCAGGAGCGGATTGGACTGGACCGCGTCGCCGGATACCTGGCCGAACGCCTCGGCGCCTGCTGAGTTCGGCGTTCCCCCTGTTCCGCGGGGTGCGTATCCGGTGACCGGGGCGCTCGTTGTACCCGGTGTCATGCCAGTCGGACCGGTGCTGTCTCGCTGCTCCTCCGTCATGCACAGATGGTGTGGGTGGTCCACAGGGTGACCTGTGGACCACCCACACCCGACGCACCGGTGTGGTCCAGCGGCCGGCGCACCGGGCCTCCCGATACCGGTGCGCCGGTACGCGGGCATGTGGCCATTGGTAGCCACGACCCGTCCGGGTTCGCGTGGCCGTGGCCCGGGTAGTGGTCGAGGCGTGTCAATCCCCGTTCTGTCTGGACCCGAGATGGCACCGAGGTGGCACCGGAAGGTGCCGGATGGCTGGGCCTCTGGGTGGCTGGGTGGGAAATCCGGGCGGTGCCCGGCCGGGCTTGCGGTCGCCGGGCGTCGCCTGCCGCGTAAGGTGACAGCCCTCACGACGAGGTGAGTTGTGACCGTGAGTGGCGATCGCCCGCACGGTCACAGCGCTAGTGTCGGTCGCGGATCGTCGGGAAGCGAAAGGTGCCAGCCGCGTGACCAAGTTTGTCTATGACTTCACCGAGGGCAACAGGGACCTGAAGGGCCTACTCGGTGGTAAGGGTGCGAACCTGGCCGAGATGACCAACCTTGGCCTGCCCGTGCCGCCGGGGTTCACCATCACCACCGAGGCGTGCAAGGCGTTCCTGCGCACCGGTGAGGAGCCCGGGGAACTTGCGGCCGAGGTCAGCGAGCACCTGGATCGGCTGGAGTCCGCGATGGGCAAGCGCCTCGGCGATCCGGCCGATCCGCTGCTCGTCTCGGTGCGTTCGGGCGCGAAGTTCTCCATGCCGGGAATGATGGAGACCGTCCTGAACATCGGGCTCACCGACGAGTCGGTGCACGGCCTGGCCGCCCAGGCCGGCAACGAGCGCTTCGCCTGGGACTCCTACCGCCGGCTCATCCAGATGTTCGGCAAGACCGTGCTCGACATCGACGGTGACCTGTTCGAGGACGCCATCGACGCACTGAAGCAGGCCAGGGGCGGTGACCGACCGGTCTCCGACCTTGAACTGGACGCCGCGGACCTGCGTGGACTGGTCGACACCTACAAGGGCATCGTCCGCGAGCATGCCGGAAGGGACTTCCCGCAGGACCCGCGCGAACAGATGGAGCTGGCCATCCGGGCCGTCTTCAACTCGTGGAACGCGCCCCGAGCAATCCTGTACCGCCGTCAGGAACGCATCCCGGCCGACCTGGGCACCGCGGTCAACGTGGTGGCGATGGTGTTCGGCAACCTGGGCATGGACTCGGGCACCGGCGTGGCGTTCACCCGCGACCCGGCCAGCGGTGCGCAGGGCATCTACGGTGACTACCTGCAGAACGCCCAGGGCGAGGACGTGGTCGCCGGCATCCGCAACACCGTTCCGCTCGAACAGTTGGAGCAGATCGACAAGCCAGCCTACGACGAGCTGCGCTCGATCATGTCCACCCTGGAGAACCACTACAAGGACCTGTGCGACATCGAGTTCACCATCGAGCGCAACAAGCTGTGGATGTTGCAGACCCGGGTCGGTAAGCGCACCGCCGGAGCGGCGTTCGTGATCGCCACCCAGCTCGTCGACGAGGGCCTGATCGACATCGACGAGGCAGTCAACCGGGTGACCGGTGCCCAGCTCGCCCAGTTGATGTTCCCCACCTTCGACGAGAAGGCCGACCGGCGGCAGATCGCCAGGGGTATGAACGCCTCTCCGGGTGCGGCGGTGGGCCGGGCCGTGTTCGACTCGGTGCGCGCGGCCGAGATGGCCGCCGCCGGGGAACAGGTCATCCTGGTCCGCCGGGAGACCAACCCCGACGACCTGGGCGGGATGATCGCGGCGCAGGGCATCCTCACCTCGCGCGGTGGCAAGACCTCACACGCCGCCGTGGTGGCCCGCGGTATGGGTAAGACCTGCGTGTGTGGCGCGGAGGAACTCGACGTCGACGTGCGGGCCCGCCGGTTCACCGCGCCCGGCGGGGTCATCGTCGCCGAGGGCGACATGATCTCCATCGACGGCACCAGTGGTGCGATCTACCTCGGTGAGGTGCCGGTGCAGCCCTCCCCGGTGGTGCAGTACTTCGAGGGCACCCTGCCCGGTGAGGGGCCTGAGGTGGACAGCCTGGTCGCGGCCGTGCACCGACTGGTCTCACACGCCGACCAGACGCGTCGGTTGGAGGTCCGGGCCAACGCCGACACTCCCGAGGACGCCGAGCGGGCCCGCCGTTTCGGCGCGCAGGGCATCGGCCTGTGCCGGACCGAACACATGTTCCTTGGGGAGCGCCGGCAGCTGGTCGAGGATTTGATCCTGGCCGAGACCGACGAGCAGCGGCAGGCCGCGTTGGACGCCCTGGAACCGCTCCAGCGCGAGGACTTCGTCGGGATCTTCCGGGCCATGGACGGTCTGCCGGTCACGGTACGGTTGATCGACCCACCACTGCACGAGTTCCTGCCCGACCTGACCGACCTGTCGGTGCGGGTCGCGGTCGCCCAGGCGACCGGAAGGCATGGTGAGGGCTCGGCCCGGGACGAGCGACTGCTCGAGGCGGTGCGGCGACTGCACGAGGCCAACCCGATGCTCGGACTGCGGGGCGTGCGCCTGGGGCTGGTCATTCCGGGGTTGTTCGGGATGCAGGTCAGGGCCATCGCCGAGGCGGCCGTGCAGCGCCGCCGGGAAGGTGGCGACCCACGGCCGGAGATCATGATCCCGTTGGTCGGCGCGGTGCAGGAACTGGAGGTCATCGTCGAGGAGACCCGGCAGGTGCTGCGTCGGGTGGCCGAGGACTCCGGCATCGACGTGCCCACCCTGGTCGGCACCATGATCGAGGTGCCCAGGGCGGCGTTGACCGCCGGTCAGATCGCCGAGTCGGCCGAGTTCTTCTCCTTCGGCACCAACGACCTGACCCAGATGGGTTGGGGTTTCTCCCGTGACGACGTGGAGGCATCCTTCTTCAGTCGGTACCTGGAACTGGGCATCTTCGGGGTGTCGCCGTTCGAGTCACTGGACCGGGACGGGGTCGGACGCCTGGTCCGGATCGCCGTGCAGGAGGGCCGGGCAGCCCGACCGGAGTTGCACCTGGGTATCTGCGGTGAGCACGGCGGTGACCCCGAGTCGGTGCACTTCTTCCACGAGGTGGGCCTGGACTACGTGTCCTGCTCGCCGTTCCGGATTCCGGTTGCCCGCCTGGAGGCTGGTCGGGCCGCCGCGGCGGACGGGGGCTCGGACACCCGGTGACCATGAGGGTCCTCGCGGTCGTGAGCCGGGCGGTCGGCGCGGTGGTGCTGGCCGCCCTGCTCGTGGTTGGAGGTACCGCGATCCGGGTGTGGCAGGTGGCCCGGCAGGACCACCGGCCACCCTCGGACGCGATCCTCGTGCTGGGTGCCTCCCAGTTCGACGGGCGACCGTCGGAGGTGTTGTTGTTCCGGTTGCGGCACGCGCTGCGACTGTGGCAGGACGGGGTGGCCCCCCGGGTGGTCACGGTCGGCGGAAACCGGCCGGGGGACCGGTTCACCGAGGCCGGTGCCAGCGCCCGCTGGCTGGCCGAACACGGGGTGCCGCAGACCGACCTGGTGGCGGTTCGGGAGGGCAACGACACGTTGCAGAGCATGCGGGCGGCTGCCCGGGTCTTCGACCGGCACGGCTGGCACAGCGTGGTGATCGTCACTGATCCGTGGCACAGCCTGCGTTCGGAGCGGATGGCTCGTGACGTCGGCCTGGACGCCACCGCTTCCCCGACCCGGGCCGGACCGGCCGTGCGGACCCGCGGCACAGAGGTTCGCTACGTGGTCCGGGAGACCGCCGGATACCTGTTCTACCGGGTGTTCCACACCAGTTCCGAGGCCAGCGCCAACGCCGTGTGAGAGTTGTGCCCCCGACCTGTCGGGACGGTGGCCTCTCGTGGGGAACCGTGCCGGTGCGGTATACCCCGTGGATGCGGTTCCACTATGGCGAGCATGACCTGGACCGGCGGGTGCCCGAACCGGGCAAGATCAGCTACCCGGCCGACTCGTCGCCGTTCGAACGCTCGGAGTTCGAACGGGACCGGGCCCGGGTACTGCACTCCTTCGCACTGCGGCGGCTGGCCGGTACCACCCAGGTGGAGGTGGCCGGAGAGCACGACTTTCCACGCACCCGGCTCACCCACTCCCTGGAGGTGGCCCAGATCGGGCGGGAGATGGGCGCGGCGCTGGGGTGTGACCCTGACCTGGTGGACGCCGCATGCCTGGCACACGACCTTGGGCATCCACCGTTCGGGCACAACGGTGAGGCCGCCCTGAACGCGGTCGCCGCCAGGTGCGGAGGGTTCGAGGGCAACGCGCAGACCCTGCGGGTGCTCACCAGACTGGAACCCAAGGCGCTCACCGGTGACGGCCGCTCCGCCGGGCTCAACCTGACCCGCGCCGTGCTGGACGCCACGGTCAAGTATCCGTGGACGCGGCGGTCCGGAGCCCCGGTGCCCGAACCGGGTGGACCGGCGAACCCGCCGGCCAAGTTCGGGGTGTACGAGGAGGACCTGCCCGCGTTCGAGTGGGTACGACAGGGTGCCCCGCCGGAGCGTCGTTGTCTGGAGTCGCAGGTCATGGACTGGGCCGACGACGTGGCCTACTCGGTGCACGACGTCGAGGACGGAATCCACACCGGACACATCCGTCTGGTCCGTCTGGCCGATCCGGACGAGCGGGCCGCGCTGTGTGAACTGACCGCGCGCCTGTACTCGCCCGAGTCGGTGTCCGGTCTGGGCGAGGTACTCGTTGATCTGCTGAACCTGCCGGTGCTCTCTGACGTGCTGGGCTACGAGGGCGGGATCCGGGCCCAGGTGGCGCTGAAACGGGCCACCAGTGAACTGACCGGCCGGTTCACCTCCGCCGCGGTGAGCGCGACGCTCACCGCGGCCGGTGCCGGTCCGCTCGCCCGGTACGCGGCCGACCTGGTGGTACCAGCGAGGATCGCCGCGGAATGTGCGCTGCTCAAGGGACTAGCAGCGCGCTACGTGCTGTTGCGAGAGGGTGTGGCGGCAATGCGGGAACGGCAGCGTGAACTGTTGACCGAACTGGTCGACGCGTTGACCCGGCACGCCCCCGACCGGCTGGACCTCGCGCTGCGCCCTGCCTGGCAGCAGGCGCCTGACGATGCGGCCCGGCTTCGGGTCGTGGTCGACCAGGTGGCGCGGCTCACCGACATGTCGGCGGTGGAATGGCATGCCCGGCTCACCGGACCCGCGGGTCTGTCCCAGCCGGGAATAGTGTGATCACCTTGCGTGAACACTCAGAAGCGGAGGAGTACATGAGTCAGGACCAGACATTCGTCATCGTGGGGGCGAGTCTCGCCGGCGCGAAGGCGGCTGAGACGCTCCGGGAGGAGGGTTTCGACGGCCGGGTGATCCTGGTCGGTGAGGAGACCGACCGGCCCTACGAGCGGCCTCCGCTGTCCAAGGGTTACCTGCTGGGTAAGGACGAACGCGAGTCGGTACACGTTCATCCCGCCGAGTGGTACGACGAGCACAACGTGGAACTGCGGCTGGGCACCCGGGCCACCGCCATCGACCGCGACGCCCACCAGGTGGTGCTCGACGGTGGCGACCGGATCGGCTACGACAAGCTGCTGCTCACCACCGGTTCGGTACCGCGCCGGTTGAGCCTGCCCGGGTCCGACCTGGACGGTGTGCTGTACCTGCGCTACCTGCCCGACAGCGACCGGATCGGTGCTGAACTGCGTGACGGCGCCCGACTGGTGATCATCGGCGGCGGCTGGATCGGTCTGGAGGTGGCCGCCGCAGCCCGTGAGAAGGGCGCGTCGGTCACCGTGGTGGAGATGGCCCCGCTGCCGTTGCAGCGTGTGCTGGGCGACGAGGTCGCCCAGATCTTCGCCACCCTGCACCGGGACCGGGGCGTGGACCTGCGGCTGGGTACCGGCCTGCGGGAGTTCCGTGGCACCGACGGCCGGGTCAGCACGGTCGTGCTGAGCGACGGCACCGAACTGCCCGCCGACGCCGTCGTGGTCGGCGTGGGTATCGCCCCGGCGGTGGAACTGGCCGAGGCGGCCGGCCTGGAGATCGACAACGGCGTGAAGGTGGACGCCTCGCTGCGGACCTCGGACCCGGACGTGTTCGCCGCCGGTGACGTGGCCAACTCGTTCAACCCGCGGCTGAACAGCCACATCCGGGTCGAACACTGGGCCAACGCACTCGCCGGTGGTCCCGCCGCGGCCAAGGCCATGCTCGGCCAGGAGGTCAGCTACGACCCGGTGCCGTACTTCTTCACCGACCAGTACGACCTGGGCATGGAGTACGCCGGCTACACCTCGGCCGGCAACTACGACAAGGTGGTGTTCCGGGGCGACCCGGCCTCGGGTGAGTACATCGCCTTCTGGGTGGGTGACGGCCGGGTGCTGGCGGGCATGAACGTCAACGTCTGGGACGTCAGCGACGAGATCCAGCGGATCATCCGCACCGGCAAGCAGGTCGACCTGGCCAGGCTGGCCGACCCGGACGTGCCGCTGACCGAACTGCCCTGATGACCCGATCGATCTGATCGACGTGCCGAACCGGACTGACCCGGTCACCCCGCTCGGGATGCCGGGTCAGTCCGGCGCGTGTCGCGCCGATGCTCGACGTTCGCTGATCCGGACGCGGCGACGGTCGGGGACAGCGGTAGCGTCCTCATGGTCAGAACTCTGGTCTGTCGATGATGGGGACGCTACCCGGGCCGGGCGGCGGGGCGGTTCGGGGTGGCGCATAGACTGCCCGACGTGGCAGGCCGGATCCGCGACGAAGACATCGCGTTGATCCGTGAGCGCTCCCCGGTCGATGAGGTGGTGGGTGAGCACGTCGCGTTGCGCAACGCCGGCGGCGGCTCGCTGAAGGGGCTGTGCCCGTTCCACGACGAACGCACCCCGTCGTTCCACGTCACCCCGGCCAGGGGCCTGTGGTACTGCTTCGGCTGCGGCGAGGGCGGCGACGTCATCCGCTTCGTGGAGAAGGTGGAACATGTCGCCTTCGGTGAGGCGGTCGAACGGCTGGCGAACCGGGCCGGCATCCAACTCCGCTACGTCGAGGGTGGATCGGCTCCGATCCGCCCGCGCGGGGAACGGTCCCGGCTGTTGGAGGCCAACGCCGCCGCCCAGGAGTTCTACGCCGAGCAACTGACGATCGCCGAGGCCCGTCCGGCCCGTGAGTACCTCGACCAGCGCGGCTTCGACGCCGAGGCGGTGGCGCGGTTCGGCTGTGGGTTCGCCCCGGCCGGCTGGGAGTCACTGACCCGACACCTGCTCGGCCGGGGGTTCAGCCAGAAGGAACTGGTCACCGCCGGGTTGTCCCGTGACTCCCGTCGGGGTGGGGTGATCGACCGGTTCCACCGCCGGCTGCTCTGGCCGATCCGGGACACCTCCGGCGACGTGGTGGGATTCGGCGCGCGCCGACTGTTCGACGACGACCCGATCGAGGCCAAGTACCTGAACACCCCGGAGACCCCGGTCTACAAGAAGAGCCAGGTGCTCTACGGCATGGACCTGGCCCGCCGCGACATCGCCCGCCGGCACCAGGCCGTGGTGGTCGAGGGATACACCGACGTGATGGCCTGTCACCTGGCCGGTGTGCCGACCGCGGTGGCCACCTGCGGCACCGCGTTCGGCGCCGAGCACATCGGGGTGTTGCGTCGGCTGCTGATGGACTCCGACGAGTTCGGTGGCGAGGTGATCTTCACCTTCGATGGGGACGAGGCTGGTCAGCGGGCCGCGCTGCGCGCGTTCGAGGAGGACCAGCGGTTCGTCATGCAGACCTTCGTGGCGGTCGAGCCGTCCGGCCTGGACCCGTGTGAGCTTCGTCAGGCCCGGGGCGACGCGGCAGTCCGCGACCTGGTGGCCCGCCGCCAGCCGCTGTTCGCGTTCGCGCTGCGGGCCCTGCTGTCCCGTTTCGACCTGGACACCGCCGAGGGTCGGGTGCGGGCCCTGGATCGGGCCGCCCCGTTGGTGGCCCGGATCAAGGACCGCGCCTTGCGCCCGGAGTACGCCCGCCGGCTGGCCGGCGACCTGGGTATGGAGGTCGAACCGGTGCTGGCCCGGGTGGCCGAGTTGGTGCGGGCCGGTCAGGGGACCGGTGCCACCCGCACGGCCGGGCGTTCGGGGGCGGGGTCTGGTGCGGCTGCGGGCACGGCGACCCCGGCCACGGCCGGTGCGGGCAGACCGCGTGGGCGGACCGCTCCCGGTGGCCGACCGGACCCCGACGATCCACGGCTGCGGGTGGAGCGGGAGGCGCTCAAACTGGCGGTGCAGGTGCCGGTGCTGGCCGGGCCACTGTTCGACGCGACCGACCCGACAATGTTTACGGATCCGACATATTGCGCCATCCGTCAGGCCATCGCCGAGGCTGGCGGGGTGGCCACGGCCACCGCCGGGCCGGCCTGGGTCGAACGGATCAGCGAGGGCCTGGCCGACCTGCTGCTCCGTTCCACCGTCTCGGAGTTGGCCGTGGAACGGTTGCGGACCGCCGCCGAGGTGGACGGCCGGTACGTCAGCGAGGTGCTCGCGCGGCTACGGGAGATGACGCTGGCCAGACAGGTCGCCGAACTCAAGGGCAGGCTCCAGCGCATCAACCCTCTGGAGCGGCCCGACGAGCACACCCGACTGTTCGGTGAACTGGTCGCGCTGGAGCAGTTCCGGCGTGGGCTGCGGGAGCAGGCCATGGGAGGAACCTGATGCCCGGGCTGTTCCGATCGCGCCGGGAACGCCCACCGCGCGCGGCCCTCGCGGGCCTTCCGGCCGACGACCGGGTACTGACCTGGGCAACCCTCGACGACGGTCAACTGATGCTGGCCACCCGCTACGGCCTGTGGCTGCCCGACCGGGACGAGCGGTTGCTGCCCTGGTACAGGATCGTGCGAGCTACCTGGCGAGACGGTGTACTGGGCCTGGTGGAGGCGGTCGAACATGACCCCGGCGTGATGGTGGAGTCGCCGCCGCGGCGGTACCGGTTGGTCGAGCCCCGCCGACTGCCGCACACCGTGCGTCAGCGGATCGAGAACAGCATCGGGTACACCGCACGGCACCACCTCGACCCGACCGGTTCGGTCTATGTGGTGGGGCGTCGCGTGGCCGGGCAGGACGGGCTGACCTGGTACCTGGTGTTTGATGCCGACGCCAACCCGGACGACCCCCTGGTACGCGCACGAGCCGAGGAACTCCTCGGTCAGGCCCGGGCAGCCACCAACCTGTAGCGGGTGGGCGCCCGAGCGGGCACGGGTGTGGGATACCGACCGGGGGTTGTGCGGTGGTGGGCGCCGGTCAGGGGCGCTCGGGCCGGTGCTCGCCGACCGAGGTCTCCTGCTGCTCCCACCAGGCCGACTCACCGTCCGGCCGGTGCGCGGTCGCACCGAGTCGTTCCCGGACGGTCCCCATCACGCTCCCGGCCTGAGCCTGGAGCATGCCGGCGGTGCTCTGCACGGTGGGATGCTCCCTGACCCGGCGTGCGGTCCGCACGATCGACTCGTACCGTTGCCGGCCGGCCCGGGCACCCAGCACGTACCCGATCCCGAGCCCCACCACAAAACCCATCTTGTACTTCATGGCTGCCTCCGTGGTCGCCCGCTCGGTTGTCTGCTCACGGTGAGCAGGTTCCTTCCCTTACTACCCGCCTTCACCTTCCCGGACCACACCGGCCGAATCGCCCGGACAGGGCCGTAGGCCCCGGGACGATCAGGCCTCACCTGGCCCGGGGGAGGACGAGCATGGCCGGAACGTACACCGGACGTGGCGGCATGGACGGGAGCACCGACGTTGCGCCGGTTACCCCCCGGCCGAGCGCTCGGGGCCCTGTGTGCTGTACTCTGACCGCTCGGTGCGGTGATTGCGCCTGCGCACCCGGTCCCCCGTAGCTCAATTGGCAGAGCATGCGACTGTTAATCGCAGGGTTGTTGGTTCGAGTCCAACCGGGGGAGCTTCCTGTGGTGGATGGCGCTTCCGCCGATCTGCGAGAACCTCCAACCCGGCCGGTACCGGTCTACCGCGCGTAACGAGCCGGCGTGATGCCGGGGCCCTGCCAGGATTGCGTGCCCGGTCGTCCCTCCGCCCTCACCTTCGTCGCCCGGTCACTCGCGTTGAGGTCTGTCGTGGTGTCCTCCGCGGGTGGTAAACCCGTGCACCCGACCTCCCGCGCCGGTACCCGGCGCACATGCCGGCCGGTACGGCCGGTGGAGGCGCGCCTTTCCCGTCACACCGGTGACCGCGGTGGGATCTTCGTGGATCTCCGGATCCTGTTGCGGTATGGCGACGTTGACCGTTGGAGCCGGCCCACGGTTGTCCACTCTCGCCGTCGCATCCAACCACCGGATCCCGCCGCCGAACCGTTGATTTCTCGGGCTTCGCCGATCGTGCCCGCAGCGCGCCGTGACGGGGGCCGGCCGACCCGGACCACCCCGATCACACCACCGGCGTGGGGTTTGGGTGAGGCCGGACTCTGCCAGGACAGGGCCCGAAACCCACCGTGTGGTCCCGGCAGGATGGGTGTTGGTTTGCGCCGGGTGGTCGCAAGAAGTCGGCGAGGTGATCCGACAACGAAGGTTCACCACTCCACGTTGCTCGGGTGTTGGTGGACCGGTGTGCGGGTGTGGTACGCGACTCATACGCGGATAGCGTCGGCAGCCGTGGTGGTCGTTGGACCGCGGATGGCTCGGAACGGGGAACCTCACCGCGACCCGGTCGGGTAACCGGTTAGGAGAACAGCTACTCCATGCTGATGTGTCGCGCCCGATCACGTCCCGTCTGGATCGTTCCATTCCCGGTACCGTGTGTTCGTGGATGTGTGTGTGAACGTGGGGTGACTGTGTGCAGTCGTTTCGGGCGTGGTTTCGCCGCATTCCTCGCTGATGGTGAGGGCTGGGTACGCGCCTCCTTGTTGATTCTGTTTCACTCTGCCTATGATCTGTCCAACAGCGATGGTAGGCAGTGTCCGCGCACGCCCGAATGGTGTTCGGGGGTACCCGACGCTGGTGGCGGTTCCCAGATTTTCGGATCAGAACCGTCGGTGGCGCATCCCCGGCCCCGCGGTACTGCCTACTTACCCCACGGCGACCCGGCGTGTATTCGAAGAAAGGACCCGAGATGGCTCAGAAGGTGCAGGTCATCACCTACAGCGACCTGTCCGGTAAGGAAGGTGCCTCGGCGGTGACCTTCGGTTTCAGCGGTTCCACCTACGAGATCGACCTGACCGGCAAGGAGCAGGACGAGTTGGCCGCGACTCTCCAGCCGTACGTGGCCTCGGGACGGCGGCTCAGCGGCCGCGGTGTCACCAAGGCTCCGGCGGCGGCGGCCCGACGCGGAAAGGCGGCGGCCGAGGCTCGCCCCAATCCCCGCGACGTGCGCGCCTGGGCGGCCAAGAAGGGCATCAAGGTGAGCGACCGGGGCAGGGTGCCGGCGAGCGTCATGGATCGGTATCTCGCCGAGCGCGGTTGAACCAGTACCACCGTCGGCGGGGGTCAGCGATTGCTGGCCCCCGCCGACGTGGTTCTGTCGATCCGTGCGCTGGGCTCGTGACCGGGTCGGCCGGGTCGACCAGCCTCCCCTGGCACAACTCGATGCGGGCAAGATGCGGGCGCGGATGTGGCGCAGATGCGGCCCGTGGGGGTGGGGAAATTTTTTTCCCGCATCACGGTCCCCGGGGATCACGGCGCGATCATCGTCTGCCCTGTCTGCCCTGTATGCGCCACCCGTCGATCGGGCCACCGCACACGGTCCCTCTGTTGTCTCGGTTCCTGGCGCCGCGGCGAGGTTGCGGTGAGGCTGCGGTGGGCGCGTCCACATGACCGAACACCACGACCCTGATCCGAAGGATCCGGTGTTGTTTGCTGCTGCCCACCCCCAATCTGACTGGTCGCGAATGGTCGGGCCGGTTATGACTGGTTCTGCCGGCAGGAGGACACTGGGACTCCAGATGGATACCCACGGTGGACAGCAGCGGCAGCATCCGGTATCCGACCCTGGCTGTTCCGGCACCGATGTTCCCGGCCCGAGCGATCCGGACGGCCACCCGGACACCGGACTGTTCCGCGTTCGGGGCCGAAATCTGGGTGGAGGCCGTCGAAACAGCGATCCAGATGAGCCACGCCGTGACGGCAGAGCCACCACCGTGTGTGTGGTCCGGCACGGTGAGACCGACTGGAACGTCGCCGGTCGGTTGCAGGGGCGTGAGGACATTCCGCTGAACGCACACGGTCGGGAGCAGGCGCGGCTCACCGGTCAGGCACTGGCCGTGGCCGGTTGGGAAGTTGTGCTGACCAGTCCGCTGCGACGAGCCGCCGAGACGGCGCGGATCATCGCGGATGTCGCATCCGTGCCTCGGGTGGTGGAGATCGCCGACCTGGTCGAACGGGACTACGGCGTGGCCTCCGGGCTGACCCGTGCCCAGAAACAGGCTCGGTTCGCTGACGGTGTGGTGCCCGGCGAGGAAAGTCGAGCGTCGGCGCGGGACCGCTCCCTGGCCGTGTTGGTGTCCTGGGCGAGCCGTCATCCCGGTGGGCGAATTCTGGTGGTGACCCATGGCGGGGTCATCGGTGCGCTGCTGACGGCCCTTTCCGGGGGCGCGATCGCGGTGGCGCCGGGGAGTCTGGGTAACGGGTGCGTGAACGTGTTGCACCACGTCGACGGCGGTTGGCGGGTCGTCACCCACAACGTGGTGGACCACCTCGTCGCGGCCCGGCAGGGAGGCGCGGATACCGACTGATTCGGGCCGGCTCTCGGTGCCCCCGACGGTCACCACCGGTGTCCCACACATGGTGCACACACCGGCGCCTCGAACAGGACGGGCGGCCCTACCGTGCTGGAATGACGAACTCATCCACCGACCCGGACACGCCAATATCCGAGCAGGTCGAGATCACCCAGATGGTCGAGGCGGGCGAGGTGACCCGAACGGTCGAACCCTACGAGAATCGCGCCATCGAGGCCTTCTACCTCGACCCGTATCTGGTCGGTCTGCTGGCGGCCCGTCCATGCGAGGCGCCCACCGAACTTCCGCCGCCCGGTCTGGCCTTCGCCTGACGTTCGCGTCTGGAACCCGGCTGACGCGTCACCGTTGACGCCGGGTTACCGGCGGGTGTCAACCGTGGCCGGCGCCGGGGTGACCAGGTCGTCCTCGAAGAACCGGGGGCGTCCGGCCAGGTACCCAGTCACCCCCTGCGCCACCAGGAAAGTGCTGAGCATGGCGATCGGCAGATACCAGTTGTGGGCCATCTCATAGAGCAGGCCGGCGGTCAACGGCCCGATCGCCGAGATCAGGTAGCCGGTGCTCTGCACGAAACCGGACAGTGCAGCGGTGTTACCGGCGAACCTGGCCCGGATGCTGATCATGGTGAGCGTCACCGGAAAGCATCCACCGTTGCCCATGCCAATCAACAGGGCCCACAGCCAGGGCAGGTGCGCCGGGGCGAAGGCCAGACCGGCATAACCCAGCCCGATGAAGGTGGTCAGTCCGACGACCAGCAGCCCCTGGTGCCGTAGGCGGATTACCACGGAGGGCAGTACCAGCGAGATCGGGATACACAGTCCGGTGGTCAGGGCCAGCAGCAGGCCGGCGTGGGTGGCGGTGAGCCCCGCGTCCCGGTAGATCTGCGGCATCCAACCCATGATCGCGTAGGCGGAGGCCGACTGGGTTCCGAAGAACAGTGCGATCGCCCACGCGGTCGGGCTGGCATATACCCGGCATCTCTGCCGTACGGCGTCCGGCTGGCGGAACCGGTTCCCGGATGGCCACAGCACCAGCCACGGTATGGCAACCATCAGTGCGGCGACGGCCCAGATCCCCAACCCGGTGCGCCAGCCCTGGCCGAGCAGGTGGGCGGCCGGCACGGTGACCGCCGCGGCCCCGGCGACGCCCAGTCCCATGCCCATCGAGAACAGGCCGGTGACCGGACCGATCCGGTTCGGAAAGCGAAGACGGACCAGCGCCGGAAGGATGACGTTGCCCAACGCCAGACAGGCCAACACGATGGCGCTCAGCAGGAAGAACACCGTCGCGTCATGGGTCAACGACCGGGCGGCCACGCTCACCGCTGCCACCACCATCGCGCCGCCCACGGTCAGGCGCGCTCCGAACCGGCGGGCGATGGCCGGTGCGACCGCGCCGAACACGGCGAAGCACAGCACCGGCAGTGCGGTGAGCAGTCCGGCGGCGGCCGCGCTGATGCCCAGGCCGGCGGTGATGTCACCCAGGAACGGGGAGATGCTGATCACGGCCGGGCGCAGGTTGGCGGCCGCCAGGATCACCAGACCCACCAGGATCCACCGCGTGAGGTTCCGGCCGGACGTTGTGGTGTGCGCCGGCGGGTGGGTCGTCCTGGCCGACGTGCTCGCGGGGGCGACGGCCCGGACCGTGGTTCGTGGGGTGAGGGAGGAGGGGCGCGGCGGATTCTCGATCAGGCTCATGGATGAGCCCATCGTAGAATAATCTGATTAGTCGCGGTGCTGCGGCCAGGCAGGGCCGCTCCGGTCCCAGGCGCGACGGCCGGTATGGCGGTCACCCCAGTTCTTTCCACCGGCCATGCGGGGGCGGGCCGCAGCGCAAACGGACCAGCCCGTGGTCACCGGGCCGGGTGAGCGGGGTGGGTGAGCGGGTTCACAGCCAACCCTGGCGGTGTGCGTACCAGCCGAGTTGGAGTCGGGTGGTGACCCGGGCCGAGGCCATCAGCCGTTGTACCCGGCGTTGCACGGTACGCAGACTCAACCCGAGTTGCCGGGCCACCGCCTCGTCGGTCTGACCTGCCAGCAGAAGACCCAGGATGCGAGAGTCCTGCTCGGCCAGCGGTGGCCGATGCGGTTTGTGTCCGGGGTCGTCGCTGCCACGGTCCATCGGCACGGCGTCTCGCCACAGCGACTCGAACAGTGCGACCAGACCCTCCAGCAGCGCCGAGGAGTGCAGTACCACCGCTCCCGGATCCATGGAAGAGTCTGATGTGGACAGCGGAATGAGGGCCAGCGAGCGGTCGGCAACGGCGAGTTTCATGGGTAGTCCCTCAACCGTGCGTGACTGTTCACCCTCCGACTGGTACAGCAGGATCTCGTTCATGGCGCCGGGTGTCCGTAACGACGCGCGATCATAGAGCGTGCGGTACCGCACGCCCTGGCGCAGCAACCGCAACTCGGTCTGGTTGGCTCCGGTGAGCATCTGCGGCGGGCGGACGAACAACAGCACCTCGTCACGGGCGCCGTGCTGGAGTTGTTCGAACCGTTTGCGTACCGCGTCGGTTCCCAGCACCACCTGGACCAGCTCGTGGGTGTCGCGAGGTTCACGGTTGGAGTGGTAGAGGTTGGCCAACTCGGCGATGGACTTGCCGGCACGTTCCAGCATCTCGTGGGAGTGCAGCAGCAGGGGCTCCAGCGCCGTGTCGGGCGGGGCGGCGGCCACCCGGTGCTCACGCCCGGAAAGCCGGCTTACCAGCCCCTTCGACTCCAGCGCGGCGGCGATGGCAGCACCCCGCTGGGCTGAGATTCCCACCGACCGGCAGATCTCACCGATCGGTGCCCCCTGGTCTTTCAGGAGTGCCAGATAGAACCGTTCCTCGGTGGCAGAGATGCCGATGGCCTCCAGCACGCCGACCCCCTGACTTCGCGGCAGGCGGATTGGCGCCATGGCACAAACCCGCCAAATCAGTGGCTCGCAATACCTTACCGCGTGTCGTGACGGTTTCCGACGTTCTGACCGTGCCGCTGTTGGTTCTCGCCGGTTGGCGGTCAGCGGCGGGCGGTCACGGCGCCCGGTGGCTGGCGTCGTGCACCTCGCCGACGAACTCTTCGATCACGTCCTCCAACGCCACCGCGCCGATGGTCCGGCCACCCTCGACGACCCGGCCCAGGTGACTGCCCACCCGCCGAAGCGTGGCCAACGTCCGGCTCAGTGGCAGATCCCCGTCGATGCTGGTCATCGTCCGGTACAGCCGGGCCGGCACCGGTGCGTCGCGCTGGGAGAGTTCCAGGATGTCCTTGGCGTGCAGGAAGCCGATCAGGTCGGTGCTGTCACCGAGAATCGGGAAACGGGAGAAACCGGTGTCGGCCACCAACTGTTCCAGTTGGGCGGGGGTCACCGACGGGGTGACGGTGACCAGTTGGTCCAGTCGGATCGTCACGTCCCGCGCGGTGCGGCGACCCAGGGTGAGGGCCCGTCCCAGCCGTTGCCGCTCCTCCGGGTCGAGCAGACCCTCGGCGGTCGACTCGGTGATCATCTCGGCCAGTTCGGTGGGGCTGTAGGCGCTGGACAGTCCGGCCGGCGGGGTGACACCGCCGAGTCGCAGCACCCGGTTGGCCACCGCGTTGAGCACCCGCAACACGGGTCTGGTCACCCGCACCCAGCCGGCCATCGCCGGACCCAGCACCAGCGCGGCCCGCACCGGCCCGGCCAGCGCCAGGTTCTTGGGCACCATCTCACCGATGACCATGTGGAAGTAGGCGACGAAGGCCAACGCGATCGCGAACGCGACCGGGTGCAGCACCGAGGTGGGCACCCGGAGCAGAACGAACCCGTCGGTGAGCAGGTGGGCCAGTACCGGTTCGGCCACCGCACCCAGTCCCAGGGAACACACCGCGATGCCCAGTTGGGAACCGGCCAGCATGGTGGGCAGCCGCCGCATCTGCCCGGCGGTGATCCGGGCGGCCCTGCTGCCGGCCAGGGCAAGCGGTTCGATCTGGTCCGGGCGCACCGCGATGAGCGCGAACTGGGCGCCGACGAAGAACGCGTTGCCGGCCAGCAACACCACCGCGAGCAGGAGGCTGAGCCAGCTCACCGGTTGCCACCTGGCCGATGTCCGGGATGCTGCCGCTGGTGCTCCGGCAGCGGGCGGGCGACCCAGATACGGTCGATCCGGTGACCCTCCATCGAGGTCACCTCCAGCCGCCACCCGTCCACCTCGACGCTGTCTCCCACGTCGGCGACCCGACCCAACCGGTCCAGCATCAGCCCGGCCAGGGTTTCGTAGGGACCGTCCGGTTCGGGCACACCGACCAGTCCGAACTCGTCACGTCGCAGCAGACCGGACACCGACCAGGCCGACTCACCGGCCGGCAGCACCGGGGGCGTCTCGGGCAGGTCGTGTTCGTCCCGGACGTCACCGACCAGTTCCTCGACCAGATCCTCAAGGGTGACCACGCCGGCGGTGCCGCCGTACTCGTCGACCACCACGGCCAGTTGCAGACTCTCCCGGCGGAGTCTGGTCAGTAGTTCGTCGCAGTGCAGCGACTCGGGCACGGCGATCGGATCCACCATGATCTGTGCCACCCTGGTGCGCCACCGCTGTTCGGGTGGGATCGCGAAGGCATGCTTGACGTGCACCAGACCGACCACCTCGTCCAGATCCCCGGTGTGCACGGGGAACCTGGAGTGCCCGGACTGCCGGGCCGTGTCGAGCAGTTCGGTGACGGTCTGGTCGGTCCGCAGCGCGACCACGTGCACCCTGGGGGTGAGCACGTCGCCGGCCTTCTTCTCGTCGAAGGCGAGGGTTTGCCGCAGCAACAGGGCGACGTCCGCGGCCAGGGTGCCCTGTTTGGCCGAGGCGGCTATCAGCGAACGCAGTTCCACCGGGGTGCGGGCCGCCCTCAGTTCCTCCTGGGGTTGGGCGCCGAGCCCGCGCACGATCGCGCTGGCGGAGTTGTCGAACAGTGCGATAAGGAGCCCGGCGGTGCGCGAGAACGCCTGCTGGAGCGGTCCGACCCGCAGGGCCGTGCGCAACGGACGGGCCAGGGCCAGGTTCTGCGGCACCAGCTCACCGAAAATCATCTGTACCAGGGTGGCCACCAGCAGCGCGGTCACCGCGCCGGCGGTCCGGCCGGCATCGGGGTCCAGCCCGATGGCCTCGAACGGTTGACCGAAGGACTCGGACAGCACCGGCTCGGTCAGGAAACCGAGCAGCAGCGAGCTGACCGTGATGCCCAGTTGGGCGCCGGACAGGTGGAAGGACAGGTCGTGCACGGCGTCGAGTACGCCGGCGGCACGCCGGTCGCCGTCCCGGGCACGTTGGTTCAGCCGGGTACGGTCAACAGAGGTGAGGGAGAACTCGGCAAGGACGAAGATCGCATTGAGTGCGATCAGGCCGATCATCGCGAGTAGGCCGAGCGTCATCGCCACCCTGCGTCACCGCCCGGAATGACCGGGTGTACTGCCGGCGTTGGATCGTCGGCGGGTTCGGTGCCGCCGAGCACCTCTGCGTCTCATGCCCGGTCAGTCTTCCACAGGCGATGGAGCGTCCGCGTGCGGCACGGCCACCCTGCGCGACCTGCGGGGCGTTCTCCGGTGCTGGTGGCGATCTGGTTACCGTCCGCCATGTCCCTGGTCGCTGGTACCGTCAGTGACCGCCCGGATGGGCACGACCACTCCAGCCGAGGGGCGCCAGGCGGTGGGCCACACCGGTGGTGGTGCCCTAGCCTGTGGTGGTGGTCCAGCCTGTAATGGTGGTCCAGCACCGGGCACGGGTCGAGGGGCAGTAGCTCAGCCGGTCAGAGCAGTGGACTCATAATCCATCGGTCGCGGGTTCGAACCCCGCCTGCCCCACCCCTCTGACCTGCGGTTTTAGGTCTCAGGCAGGGTCACCCGAAGAGGTCATGTCCATGGCGGTGTCCATCAGCTAGCGTCGGCTCGTGGCCAGGAGGACCAGCGCGGAGTCGCGTCCACGCGGCAACATCCGTCGACGCGGGGCGTCGTTCCAGGTCCGGGTGTACGCCGGAACTGACCCGCTGACCGGCAAGCCGCACTACCTGACCGGGTCGAGCACCGACGAGCGTGAGGCCCGCAGGATCCTCACCCGGTTGCAGGCGCAGG
>DATCWR010000341.1:0-5481 GCA_036566245.1 Mycobacteriales bacterium
CGGCACTGGTCCGTAGGGCCCGTCGGAAACGGTCCGGCCGGGGCTGAGGCCGACGGCGCGGCGAACACCCGCACCGTTACCGACATGGTGTCGGCAGCACCGCTCGACACGACGGCACCACCGCCGTGTCGTAACGTCGCGAGAGAGCGTTGTGTGCCGGTTCCCACGGGGGACCGACCCGAATCACCCGGTTGGCCGAACGGTTCGACCGGGGGATCGCCGTACCGACCAACTGGGCACCCGATGTGGCAACTGACGTGGTGGGCCATCTTCCTGATTCCGACCCTGACCGCGGTCGTGTGGGCGCTGTGGCGCAAATATCCGGGCGTGTCCCGGGACGGGTTTGACAGCGTCGCCCGACATCGGCGTTTCGTCCGGGCGCTGTCCCGGGCGGCCAGACCGGAGGACTCCGCGTCCGCCCCGAAAGACACCGACGACGTCGAGGAGAGCTGACAACACCACTGCCGTGTCACGGCGTGCCGAAGATAGGGTTGGCGACATGAGCCGACGCGGAGTCACCATGTCCGTTGGCGGGGTTCTGCTGTTGGCACTCGCCATACTCGGAGTCCGCGTTCCGGTGCCGTACGCGGCGTTGGGCCCCGGTCCCACCTTCGACACACTGGGCTCCGTCGACGGTACCAAGGTCATCACGGTGACCAACGAGAAGGGGACGCCGAAGGACACGACCACCTCCGGACACCTGCAACTGGTCACCGTCGGAGTCCGGGATCGACTGGACCTGTTCACCGCCCTGCGAGGCTGGTTCGACGGCTCCGTGGCAGTGGTGCCGCGCGAGGAGATCTTCCCTCCGGACAAGTCCGAGCAGGAGGTCGACAAGGAGAACACCCAGGAGTTCGCGCGTTCCCAGGACGCGGCCGAGGCCGCCGCGTTGGGGGAGCTGCACTACCCCGAGCAGATCGTGGTCAAACAGGTGACGTCCGGCTCCCCGTCCGAGCACAGACTCGCCGCCGACGACGTCGTCACCTCGTTGAACGACCGGAAGGTCACCGACCCGGACCAACTGGTCAGCGCGCTGTCGGCGATCCAACCAGGTACCACGGTCGAGGTCGGGTACCAGCGCAAGGGGCAGGCTGCCACCACGCAGATCACCACCACCAGGGCGCAGCAGCGCAGCGGCTCGGCGTTGGGCGTCCTCATCTCGTCCGAACGGGTGGCTCCGTTCGACATCAAGGTGTCCCTGGGCAACATCGGTGGTCCGTCGGCCGGCCTGATGTTCGCCCTGGGCATCGTGGAGAAGGTCGGCGGGCAGGACCTGACCGGCGGGAGGTTCGTGGCCGGTACCGGGACGATCGACGCCGACGGCAAGGTCGGCCCGATCGGGGGGATCCCACAGAAGATGCTCGGGGCCAAACGCGACGGGGCCTCGGTCTTCCTGGTGCCCGCGGACAACTGCGCCGAGGCGCGGGCCACGGTGCCCTCCGGCCTGCGCCTGATCCGGGTCGGCAGCCTGCACGCCGCCGTGCAGGCACTGCGGGACCTGGACCGAGGCGGTGACCCGGCCGGCTGCTGACCGTGGCGGCGGGCGGGTCACCGCCGCCGGTCGTCACCGCAGGGTGGCCAACAGGGCCTCGGCGAGGTTGGGTGCCAGGTCGGGCGCGGTCAGCAGGGAGTCATCCTCCTGGCCGTCACCGCGCAACCGGACCACACTGGCCCGGGAACCGTCCCGCAGCACGGCGACCGAGAGCCGCGCCTCTCGGCGGTCCGGATGGCTGGCGGCGTACTCGGCCGCGTCGGCGTCCGCCGGCATGGCCTCCTCGGCACCCGGGGGAAGCACCACGATCTCGTGCACCAACGCGCAGCCGCGCACCCCCTCCGGCCAGGCGATCCGCCCCAACGTCTCGTCCAACGGCGCGTCGGGCAACGGCTCCTGCTCCACCGGGGTCAGCGAGCCGTCCGGCACCACGCCAGCCCCCACCCCCACGCTGTCGGCCAGTCCGGGTTGGGTGCGCAGCAACTCGGCGGTGTCGACCAGCGCGAATATCTGTGGCGGCTGGTCCCATCCCGCACTGCCGACGTGCCGCTCGACCTCGGCGGCGATGTTCTCCAGTGGGGCGGTTGACGCAGTGGGGAGGTCACTCATGGGGCCCATCGTCGCGGTAACCGCCCGCGCACGCCATTCGGCCCTGCCGGGAACCTCTGGGCCGGCGAGTAAGTTTCCATGACGTCCAGCCTTTTGTCTGCCTGGGCGCTTCCGCCAGACTGGCGGTCGGACCGACCCCGCGACCAACCCTGGAGAGTCCCGTGGCCATGCGGCCGCCGTTGCCGGTGCCGACGATCTCACGCCGCGCGCGCGTCGTCATCCTGATCGCCGTCGCCCTGGTGTTGTTCCTCAGCCTGTTGGGTTCTTTTGTCTCGCTCTACGTCAACTGGCTGTGGTTTGGTGAGACCGGGTATCGTATGGTTTTCGACACCATCCTGCGCACCCGGGTGTTGCTCTTCGTCGTGTTCGGCGTGCTGATGGCGCTGGCCGTCGGCGGGAACCTGGTGCTCGCCTACCGGGTACGTCCGCCGTTCCGGCCGATGTCACTCGAACAGCAGAACCTGGAGCGCTACCGGTCGGTGATCGAACCACGCCGCCGTACCTGGCTGCTGGTCGTCACGGCTCTGGTTGGCCTGTTCGCCGGGCTGAGCGCGCAGGGCAGGTGGCAGGTGTGGCAACTGTGGCGGCACGGCCAGCAGTTCGGCATCACCGACCCGCAGTTCCACCGGGACATCGCGTACTTCGCGTTCAGTTACCCGTTCCAGCGGTTCATCCTGGGCATGCTGTTCGCCGCCGTGCTGCTGGGCCTGCTGGGCGCGGTGGTGGTGCACTACCTGTTCGGTGGCCTGCGGCTACAGACCCCGGGGGAGCGGGTCACCCCGGCGGCACGGGCGCACCTGTCGGTGCTGCTGGGCCTGTTCGTCCTGTTGAAGGCCGCCGCCTACTACCTGGACCGCTACGGCCTGGCGTTCTCCGAGCGGAGCGCGGCCAAGGTCACCGGCGCCTCCTACACCGACGTGAACGCGGTGCTGCCGGCCAAGACGATCCTGATGATCATCGCCGTGCTGTGCGCGATCGCCTTCCTGGCCAACGTCTGGTTCCGCAACTTCCAACTCCCCACGATCGCGTTGGTCCTGCTGGTGCTGTCCAGCGTCCTGATCGGCGGCGCCTACCCGGCCCTGATCCAGCAGTTCCAGGTCAAGCCGAACGCCGACCAGAAGGAGCAGGCGTTCATCGTGCGCAACATCGCGGCGACCCGGGCGGCCTACGGCATCGACAAGGTGAAGTACATCCCCTACGACGCCAAGACCAAGCCGTCGGCGGACGCGTTGGCCTCCATCCGTGACGACACCACGACGATCCCCAACGCCCGACTGCTCGACCCCAACGTGCTGTCGCCGACCTACGACCAGTTGCAGCGGATCCTCAACTTCTACGGATTCGCTGACAAACTGGATATTGACCGCTACACCGTCGACGGGAAGACCCAGGACTACATCGTCGGGGCACGGGAACTGGACCAGTCCGGACTGACCGCCAACCAGACGAACTGGATCAACTCTCACCTGGTGTACACACACGGGAACGGGTTCGTGGCCGCGCCGGCCAACACGGTCACCACCGACGGGCAACCCGACTTCACCACCAAGGACCTGCCCACCACCGGTGACATCAAGGTGGACCAGCCCCGGATCTACTACGGCGAGCTGTTCGACGACGTGTACTCGATCGTGGGTAAGAGCGCCGACGAGCAGGATCGTGAGTTCGACCTGCCCGGTGCCGGCGGGCAGGACATCAAGTCCACCTACGACGGCAAGGGTGGGGTGGACATCGGCGGAGTGGTCAACCGGCTGGCGTTCGCCTGGCACTACAAGGAGCGCAACATCCTCTTCTCCAGCGCCATCGGGGAGGAGTCCAAGATCCTCTACGTGCGCGACCCCCGGGACCGGGTGGAGAAGGCAGCACCCTTCCTCAAGGCCGACGGCGACCCCTACCCGGTGGTGGTTGACGGCAAGGTGCTGTGGGTGGTTGACGCCTACACGACCCTGAACGGGTATCCGTACTCCGAGCACACCCAGCTCGGCGAGGCCACCCAGGACTCGCTGACCGGGCGCGGCACCGCCGGCCAACCCCAGCAGCAGATCGACTACATCCGCAACTCGGTGAAGGCCACGGTGGACGCCTACGACGGCACCGTGACGCTCTACCAGTTCGGCCCGCGCGATCCCGTGCTGGAGACCTGGAAGGGTGTCTTCCCCGGCATCGTCCAGCCGGAGAACGCGATGCCCAAGGACCTGCGGGAACACCTGCGCTACCCGGAGGACCTGTTCAAGGTGCAGCGGACGCTGCTCACCAAGTACCACGTCGACGACCCGGTGCAGTTCTACAACAACCAGAACTTCTGGGAGGTGCCCGAGGACCCCAACCCGGCCACCAACAGCGACGAACCGCAACCGCCGTACTACCTGCTGGCGCAGACCCCCGAGCAGGAGCGGCCGACGTTCCAGCTCACCAGCGCACTGAACGCGCTCAAGCGGCCGAACCTGGCCGCCTACGTGACCGCGTCCAGCGACCCCGAGGACTACGGCACCATCCGGGTGCTCGAGTTGCCCAGCAGTACCACCGTGCCGGGGCCCAAACAGGCGCAGGCCCAGTTCAACTCCGACATCAACATCGCGCAGAGCATCGCCCTGCTCGACCAACGTGGTTCGAACGTGCTGTACGGCAACCTGCTGACCCTGCCGGTGGGCGGTGGTCTCCTCTACGTCGAGCCGCTGTACGTGCAGGGTCAGGGCAACGCCTACCCGTTGATGCGGAAGGTGCTCGCCGCGTTCGGCGACAAGGTGGCCTACGAGGACACCCTGGCCCAGGCCCTGGACAAGATCTTCGGCGAGGGCGCCGGACAACAGGCACCCGACACCGGCAACGCACCGTCCACCCCGTCGACCCCGACGCCGAGTCCGTCGCCCGGCTCGACGGCGACCCCGCCGGGCCCGGGTGACACCGAGGCACTGCCGGTGGAACTGGACAAGGCGGTCGGTGACATCCAGAACGCACTGGAGGCGCTGCGCACCGCGACCAAGGATGGCGACTTCGCCAAGATCGGGCAGGCGCAGTCGGATCTGTCCAAGGCCATCGACGAGTTCAACCGGGCCAAGTCGAACGGTGGTTCGGACGGTGGCCAGGCCTCGGCCACACCGACTCCGACCCCCACACCGACCGGCTGACGACGGCGGAGAGTGACGCCGGGGCGCGGATTTGCAGTCCCGGCCCGGCGTCACTACACTTGGTCACAGCGACGCGGGGTGGAGCAGCTCGGTAGCTCGCTGGGCTCATAACCCAGAGGTCGCAGGTTCAAATCCTGCCCCCGCTACGAGTCTGGAGTCCGTATGGTCGCCGCTTTGCGGCTTCCCTGCGGACTCTTCGCTTTTCGCCCGGGGGACGATCCCCCGGAGCCCCCTGTGCCTCCGCCATCCCCC
>DATCWR010000349.1:0-5634 GCA_036566245.1 Mycobacteriales bacterium
GGCCGAGTACGGCCCGGCAGACCCGAAGGACCACCGGCCCGTACTCGGCCACGACCTGCTCGAAAGGTGCGCGCACACCTGGTAAACGATCCAGCGACCCGGAACGTGAGATCGCAGATCGTGACCGCCGCCACACCCGGGCCGTGTCTGCCACACCGGGTGGGTGTGCGCGGTCCGACCGCGCACCCCACCAGGCTCAACCTCGGGCCAACCGGTAGGCCCGGATCAGGGTCTGTTCCACCGCGTTGCCGTCGTGGTCGGACGCGCTGACCCGCAACGAGACGAACCCGCCGTCCGGACCGGCCCCTGGATGCCGGTAGCCAGCGTGGAACACACCGTCACCGTCGGCGCTGACCTGGGCCGCCGTCCAGGTTCTCCCGTCGTCGAAGGACACCGACACGGCCACCGTGTCGACCGGTGGCGCGGTGGCACCCGACTGGTGGCCAGCCCGCAGCACCAGGGTCGCCTCGGTGTCGGCCGGAGCGGTGTTGGCCAGGTCGAGCAAACCGTGACCATGCCGGTCCACCACGTCGGTGTAGTCCACGTCGACCAGCGGCAGCACCACCAACCCGGCCGCACCGGCCGAGTGGAAGGTCCACGCCGAACTGGTGTGTGTGGACAGACCGAACAGGGACCCGTCGTGGTCCACGTCGGCTTCCAGCCGGTAGGTGGCGTCCTCGGTCGGTACCCGGACGTTCGCACGCAGCGCGAAGTCTGACGAACCGACCAGGACTCCGTTCCGGTAGAGCCGGCTCACCGGTTCGGTGGAGGCTGCCTGCGACGTCCAGTGCCCGGCCGAGTCGGTCCAGTCTGCGATGTCGTATCCGATGGTGTCACCGAACCGGGTGGTCTGGTGCCACTCAACCAGTGGCCGGAAGGAGGCGTTGGTCGGACCGGGGGAGAACGGTGCCTTCAGCCAGTCGTCGGTCACCCGTTGGCCCGGCTGGTAGGTCATCGGGTCCCGTGGGTACATGACGGCACCGGGCAGGTCGTGGACGTACTGCCAGTAGGAGTCCACCTGGGTGTCGGGTCGGGCCGTGACGTACTCGGTCCGGACATGGCCAACCGATGCCGTGTAGTCCACGAGCAACGGAGTGTGGCAGCCACAGGGCAGGTAGGAGAACTCGTGCATCCGCAGACCATGTTCGCCCGTGCCGGTGCCGTGGAGCCTGGTGTGAACCTCGGCGACATCCTGGGCCCGCACCGTGTGGGTGAACGGGTGGGGCACCGAGCCGGTTTCGGTGAACGCGACATCGTAGGCGTAGGGAGCGTTCGGTTGCCCGTCGAAGCGCACGGTCACCGGCAGGCCACGGGCCAGTCGGCGGTGCAGCGCGTCGCCCTGGTCCCCGGGCAGTGCCAGCACGGTCCGACTGCCGTTCACCGTTGGCCAGAACACGCCGGGTGCCGCCGAGTACAGCATGACCACCCGCGCACCGTGTTCGATCACAGCGTCGATCTGGTCCTGATAGGACAGATCAGGAGTTTCGCGGACCAGCGCGACCTGACCGTCGAACGACCTGCCGTCCAGGTCGGTCACCCTGGCGCTTCCCGCGTCGGCGACACGCAGGCGCAGATCGCGTTGGTCGATCGGTGGGCCACCCTCCCACACCGCGTCCAGCGCGTGCCCGTCGACCCGGGTGACCAGCACCGGCGGTGCCGCGTCGTAGGCGGCGGTCACCGAGAACGGCGCGTCGTCGACCTGCTCGGTGCCGGCCACCGACACCCGCTCAGGTGAGCCGTCACCCACCATCACGCCTATCGAGTCGGAGCTGCGATAGGGGGTCCCCGGGGTGCCGCGCCACCAGACCAGGGTGAAGGAACGGATCGTGGACGGACGCGGGGTGGACAGGGACACCGGACTGGCTGTGCGCGCGTCCAACACGATCGTCTGGTTCGGCGCGTGGGCGCGCACCCGGGGCAGACCCACGATGCTCCGCTCCTCCACGAACCGGCCGGAGGTGTCCAGGGTGACGATCACCGCCCACAGGTTGTAGTCACCTTCGGGCACCCTCAGGATCGCCTCGGGTTCGTCCGGCTGGACACCAAACAGGTCGGGGTAGTAGCGGCCGTCGACGTCCTGCTTCTTGTACGGGGCCAACCGCAGTGTCGCGAAGGCCGGTGCGCCGTGACGGTCCAGGGCCCGGAAGGTGAGGTCGACGGTGTCGTCCTGCTTGTAGAACCCGACCGCGGTGCCCAGGACCAGGTCCGCGCCGTCCCGGGCGATGACCCGTCCGGTGTAGGTGCTCGGGGCGACAACCGAGGCGTCCAGTAGCACCGCGGCCGTCGCTGACGTGTGCGGGGCGATGGTCAGCGTGGCCGGTGCCACCGTCAGGACGCCGTCAGGCTCCGGCGTGCCCCACCGGTCGACCAGGGTGGTGGACAGGTGCAGGGTGGCCGCCGAGTCCGTGTCGTTGCGGTAACTGAGCACCCTCTGCTGGTGCAGTTCGTCCTGATCGAACGGCCGGGACAGGTACCCCAGGTCCACGGTGCCCTGGTCCACGAACACCTGCTGGCGGGTCGAACGGTCCACGTCCAGCCGACCGGCTCCGGTCTCCACCACAGTGGTGCCGTCAAGCGGCACCGAGGTCGAGGTGAGTGCCGCCCGGAGTGTGGTGAACGTCCAGTCCGGATGTTCCTGCTTGAGCAACGCCGCTGCCCCGGCCGCGTGCGGTGCGGCCATGGAGGTGCCGCTGTAGGTGGCATAGCGAGGGTCGGTACCCTCGCCGGTACCGGCTGCCCGGGCCGCGGTGATGCGCACTCCGGGGGCCACCAGCTCCGGTTTGATCGCGGTGTCGCCGAACCGGCCACGCCGCGAACTGGAGGCCAGTCGGTCCCTCTCGTCGACCGACCCGACCGCCAGCGCGTCGTCGGCGGAGGCGGGGGCGCTGACCGAGCCGTCACCTGGTTCGAACACGCCATGGTTGCCCGCGGCCACCACGAACAGGGTGCCGTACTGCTCGGACAGTTGGTTGAGGGCCTGGCTCATCGGGTCGTCGCCACGGGTCACCGGTCCGCCGAGGGAGAGGTTGACCACGTCCGCGCCCTGTGCGGCGGCCCACTGCATACCGGAGATCACCCCGGACAGTGTCCCCGAGCCGTCGTCCCCGAGAACCTTGCCGACCAGCAGCCGGGCGGCCGGGGCGACTCCCCGGTACCGGCCGGCCGAGGCCGCGCCGGAGCCGGCCAGGATGGAGGCGACATGGGTGCCGTGACCGGCATGGTCGACCGGGTCGTCGCCGCCGGTGAAGTCGGCGGTGGCCTCGATCCGGCCGGCGAGGTCGGGATGAGTCGGGTCGACGCCGGTGTCGAGCACCGCCACCGTCACGCCGGAGCCGTCGAACCCACGCGCCCACGCGGCCGGACCGCCGATCTGCGGCACGCTCTGGTCGAGGGTGGTGTGCACCCGCGCGTCCAGCCAGATCCGGTCGACGCCCGCCGCCAGCCGTGGACTGACCTCCGCGTTCGGCGTGGACAGATGACCGGCCGCGTTCGGGGTCGCCGAGCCGGTCACCGCGGCCCAGAAGTCGGTGGCGTCGCGTTTGTTCTCCGCGACGGCCATGCCGTGCACCGAGGTCAACACCGCCCGGGTGTGTGCGCCCGCCGGCGCAGGGGTTCGCGCCAGTGCGCCGGCGGCGCCTCGGGCACCGGGGTAGGTGAGGATCAACGGGAGCGAGCCGGCGCGGCTGTCGTCGAGGTGCTGGCGGACCAGTCCGCTGATGTTGAACAGTTGCTGGTCCAACAGGCCCTGGGTGACCAGGCGTTCGGCGCTGGCCGGCACCAGGTAGGCATCACCGTCCTGGGTGTACTGGTGAAAATCCGATGTTCCCCGGGCAGGTACCAGTAGGCGGGCCTGCGAGGTCCCGTCGGGATGGACGGTCAGACCGACCATGTCACCGGTGAGCAGGGTGACCCGGAACTGGGACGACGCGGCCGCCTCCCCGGCAGCGGCGGGCTCACCGGGTGGCGCGGCCTGCGCGGGAGTGGTCGCCGGAGACACAGCCAGGGTGGCGGCGAGCGCCAGGGCAAGGGTCAGGGTTGCCGCGACGCGGGGTCGCATCAGGCCTCCTCGTGAGATGTCGGAACCACCGGGGCGGCTCGGTTCGCCAGGTGGGTGCGGTCGCGTTCGCCGCCTGGTCTGTGCTGTCGGGGTTGATCGGACGTCCGTAGGGCAGCGCGGGTCGAGGTCATCGTGGCGGTGCGATCCGGTAGGCCCGCTCGATGGTCTGCTCCAACCGGTTGCCGTGCTGGTCGCTCGCGATGATCCGCAGTGAACCGAAGCCGGCCCCGGTCGGTGCCTCTGGCAGCATCACCGTGAGCGCGCCATCCGACCGGTGGTGCACCGCGAGCTCGCGCCAGGTGTTCCCGTCATCGAAGGACACCGAGACCTGGGTACTGACCGACTGCCCAGCGCCGCCGTCACCCTGGTCAGACTGGTATCCAGGCTGGTAGCCGACCCGTAGTCCCAACCGGGTCGGATGCCCGGCCCGGACCTGGTTGTGGAAGTCGGTGGCCAACTCGTAGTCCACCTGCAACAGTGGCAGAACCGCGTATCGACCCGGCACGGGCCGAGCCGAGCCGAACGTCCATGTGGTGGCCGTGGCGGTCGAGGTCGTCCACCAGTCCCTGTGCCACGGCTGGGTGCGTTCCGAACGCATGGTCAGCCGGTAGTCGCCCGGTTCACCGGGAACGTCGAACTGGGTGATCGGACCGTTCGAACGACCGAGCGTGCGCCCGTCGCGGGTCAGGACGAGTTCGGTGGTTTCCGACACCGGATCGGCGAAGCCGTAGTGGTCCGCGGCACCGTCGGAATGCTGCGGCATGGTGACCCGGATCGCGTCGCCGAACCGGCTGACCGGTGCGCCGTGCGCGGTGTCGGGCGGCGCGGCCGGAAGCGCCGGCCGGGTGATCGCGGGAAACCACACCTCATGGTCCTGCTCGCCCGGCCGATACTGCCGGGGCAGGCTGTACATGTGCCCCAGCCAGTCCCAGGTGTCAGCCACCGTGTGAGCTACCCACTGGGTTCCGCCGGTGCTCAGGTACTCGGTGCGGTGCAGCGGTGGGCGCACCTGGCGTTGGAGCTCGAATGCGATGTCCACACCGGATGGAAATGACATCCGCCCGGCGGATGCGGCCATTTGGTCGGTGTGTGCGTGATAGTCGACCGCGACGCGGGCCAGGTTCTTCCGGCTCAGGTCGTGGTTCAGGTCGGCCGGGATCTGGTCGGTCTCGGTCAGCATCAGGTCGTAGCGGAACGGGCTCTCGGCGATTCCGACCAGGTCCAGGGTGACCCCTGTCTCGCCGGCCAGCAGCTCACGCAGTCGCTGTCCGGTGTCCTGTTCGACGGTGTACGCGGGCACCGTCGCGTCGCTCCCGTCCCGGTACGGGCCGGGGCGGTCGCTGCTGAGCAGCACGACGGCGGCGCCGGCCGCTGCCGCGTTGCGCAACTGCACCGGGGTGTCGCTGTCCTCCCCGGTGTTGTGGCGGATGACCAGCACCGCCTTACCTCGCGCGTCAAGATGGGCGAAGTCCTCGGTGCGGCCCAGGCCGGCGTCGACCAGTGCCAGCCGATGGTGTCCGTCCAACCGAGGAGCATCGTCCACCGGTGACGGTGACGGGAGGATGAAACCAGTCGCG
>DATCWR010000364.1:0-4410 GCA_036566245.1 Mycobacteriales bacterium
GTGGAGGGCATCGCACCGGCCACCAACCCCCGCCCCCGGACGACGGCCCTCGCCCGGGGGCGGGACCAACCCAGCCCTGCCAGTGGGGATCCTGGCCAGGGCATGCCGCCGGGCGCCACGCCCACCATGCCCCCGGACCGCGTGGCGCCCGGCACCACCGATGGGAAGATCAGCCCATGCGCCTCGACCGCTTCGAGCCCTTCCTGATCGACACCATCCGCGCCGCCGCGTCCCCGGCCATCGCCCGCGCCGAACCATTCAGCGCCGCCGGGGCGGACCGGCCGCACGGGGTGGTCATCCGCACCGCCACCGGCGGCCAGGCCCACCTCCAGCTCGTCCGCACCTCACCCCCGACGGGCGACGACTGGGCCAAGCCTGAACAGCCAGTCACCGGCCCGGTACCCGTCCGGGTACCCGTCCCCACCCTCCCCGCCGGCCGGCTCCCGGCCGCTGACCTCGAAGCGTGGATCGTCGCCCTGCTCACCAACGCCGCCAATCCGGAGATCGCCGAGGTCCGCGGGTTCGCGGGGGCCCCACGGTCCTACCACCGGATCGGGGTCGCCGTGCGCTGCCACAGCGGCGCGATGATCTACGCCCTGCCCCTGCACGCCGTACCCGCCGGACAGACCGTGGACCCGCGGAAGGAACACCAACCAGCGGAGGTGATCTGAATGGCACCAGCCGGAAGCTGTCCGGTGTGCGGCGCGCAGGTCGGCGCGGCACCCGGTAAGCCAGTGGGCGCCCACCAGGCCAGAGGAGACCGGAAGCAGTGCCCCGGGACGGGCAGGCCCGCCGCCTGACCTGAACCACCAACAGGGCCCCCGGTGACGATGCCGGGGGCCCTGCCACGTCTCACACCTTGTCGCCGGGGGACAGGTTCCGTTTCGCCTCGTGCGCACGCCGCACCGCATTCACGCTGCCGTACCGCTCGGCCATCTGATCAGACTTCCACCCGAACAACCGCTTGGCGTCCTTCTGCTGACCACCCGCCGCGTAGAACGCATCCGCGGCCGAGTGCCGCAACTGGTGCGGGTGAATGTGCGGCAGCCCAGCCAACCTGGCGCGCCGCTCCAACATCTGACGCAGCCCACTGTCGGTCATCCCGCCCTTCTGGGCCAACCAGAACTCCGGGCGCCGGGCGTGCGGATGCTTCGCCCGCACCCTCATGTACCGGTCCAACGCGGTGCCAGCCTTCACACCGAACGGCACGGCACGGTCCCGCCGGCCCTTACCGTGAACGTGGATCACCTCCATCTCCATGTCCACCTCGTCCACGGTCAGGCCCATCACCTCAGCGGCCCGAACACCGGTGTCGTACAGCAGGCGGATCAGCGCGGTGTCGCGTAACCCGATGAACCTGTCGACCGCGGGTGCACCCTTGGGCGCCTTGCAGGCCGCCAGCAGGAGTCTCATGTGGTCGACGTCGATCACCTCGACGTCCTGCTCGGGGATCTCCGGGGGACGCAGACGCACGAACGGGGAGACCTCGATCTCCTCCTCTATCTCGAACAGCCACCGGTACAACTGTTGGAGGCTGCGGTACCGGTTCGCCACGGTGGAGGCGGACCGGCCCTGGGCGAACAGGTCCCCGAAGAACTCCTCCAACTCGACCCGGCCCGCCTCGGCGAACGACCGGGGTCGGTCTGGGTCGGCACGCAACCAGTCGGCGAACTGCTGGCCGGCCTCCAGGTACCCGCTGATGGTCTTCTCGGCTTTGTTCCGGGCCGCCAGGTGTCGGCGGAAGGCCCGCAGAACGGGCGCGAAGTCGTCATCCACGGCCGAAAAGTTATCCGCTGTGAGAGCTTAGTGCTACGCCCAAGCGGGGGACCAGGGGCGCTCGGATGGGGTAAACATGCAGGTCAGAGGCTTAGAGTGCGCCGCCAGGGACTCGAACCCCGAACCCGCTGATTAAGAGCAGTCCGCGCGTGACCCTAGTGCTACACGCGGGAGTGAGCGTGGCTGGCGGCACCCTAGACTCGAAAGTTATCCGCTGTGGGAGCTTCGGCGGCGTATCTACCTATAGCTAACTATCGTTGGTTATAGGTAGACGGCGCGACGGCCTACGTCCATCCCCCGGTGCACGGCAGCCGTCGCGCCGTCGACCCTACTTCACCGCTGCGTCACGCCCGATGCGGTGCACCCCGGCCCGCTCGTCGTCCAGGCGCTGCGCGTACCCGGCCGAGATCAGCCGCGTGGCGATGACTCGGACCACCGCGATGACGGTGCACGTACTGGCAGCGGCACACGCGATCTGATTGACCTGCCCAGGGAGCAACCCCCCACCGGTGGCCGCCAACGCAACGTTCGCGCCGACGACCATCGACCAACCGACCACCGCAGCCACCCCCGGCACCCGCCACAGCCATGAGTCCATGTGCCCTCCTAGCAACCCCCCGGTGCATGGAGATGATCACGTTACGCCACGAGTTAAACAGTGGTGAGCGCTTAGACGTAGTTGGTGGCCGATTGGGACGGGTGCCCTGTCTGTCCGTACTGCTGACGAATCGCGCTGAGCACCGCCAGCAGCACGGCGGCTTCCTGCTTGGTTGTTCCGGCGAGAACCTGGTGATGGGCTGGTTCGGGTGTCGCGCTGGGATGTTCGAGACGTCGCTCGGCCGGCTTCTCGCCGTGCCTGTAGGCCCGCGTGAGTGACCCACGCTCCCAGCGCAGCACGTCCTCCACCGCGGCGCGGTTGCTCCGAATCTCGGTCCGCCCCGCCTCAGCCGAGGTGACGGTCTTGTAGCTGATCCCGGCCAGCAGCGCCAGGCGCCTGCCAGGGATCTGTAGTTCGTCGCGTCGTACGCGGATCCACTCCCCGACTTGCTCCTTGTAGCTACTCATAACTACCTAGCATGCCGCACTTGCAGTAGGTAGGTAGCCGCCATTCGGGTATACGCAGGCACCTAGTTGGCTACTCTGTGTAGTTCCTACCGCAACTTACCCCTATGGGGTTGCGCAACCTGCCGCAACCTACCTAGTCTTACCCCATGCCGAAACCCCGTTCCGACGGGGCGAAGATCCGAAAGGCGCGGCGTGAGCGGGGCATCAAGTCGGCCACGCTCGCCGACCGAGTAGGGATCGCCCGCCAAACCCTCTACAACGTCGAATCGAACGACGCGGCGCTGTCCATCGAGTACGTCCAGCGCGCCGCGGACATCCTCGGGTGCCCGGTCGAGGACCTGCTGCGCGACACCGAGCGCGAAGCGGTGGCCTCCTGATGGCCGCCGACGTGACACCGTTCGTCTTCCCGACCACCGGGCAGACCGTGCGAACCGTGATGGTCGACGGGGCACCGTGGTTCGTCGCCGTCGACGTCTGCGCAGTCCTCGAAGTCGGGAACGCCCGGCAAGCCGTCAGCTACCTCGACGACGACGAGGTCTCCCAATCACCCGTCACTACTGATGACGGGTCCGACCGGACCCTCACCACCAACATCGTCAGCGAGGCCGGCCTGTACTCGCTGGTACTCCGCAGCCGCAAGCCGGCGGCGAAGGCGTTCAAGCGGTGGATCACCCACGAGGTGCTCCCGACGCTCCGCCGGACCGGCCGGTACGAGGTCGCACTGACCCTCGGTGACCCGCTTGACGAGATCGAAGCGGCGAACCAACGGACCACACAGGCCGTCGCCATCGCCCGGGCCGAAAGGGCTCGCGCCGAACTGGCTGAAACGCGAGTGGCCGAACTCGCCCCCGATGCCGCCGCGTGGGACGCACTGGCCAAGGCCACCGGGGACTACTCGGTTCGCGAGGCCGCCCACATCCTCAACCGCGACCCGGGGATCTCCACCGGGCAGAACCGCCTGTTCGACACCCTGCGGGACCTGCGGATGGTCGACGGACGGAACACCCCGTACGCCGCCCACGCCGACCACGTCCGGTTGCGGACCTACACCTACCCCGACCGGGTCACCGGCGAGGACACCGCCGGACGTCAGGTTCGGGTCACCGTCGCCGGTCTGCGGTACCTGCACACCAAGCTCGGCGGTATCCGCCCGATCCAACTCGGCGGCCCGGAGCAACTCCGACTGATCGAGGGTGCGGCATGACCCCCGAACAGCGTGTGCTCCGTGCCCGGATCGCCTCGAACGCCCGCTGGTCCCGTGCCAGCAAGGCCGACCGGGCCGCTGGGACCGCGACCGCCCGACGAGTTCACCGGGAGCAGTGGGCCGCCGAGGTCGACCCCGACGGGGAGCTGCCGCCCGACGAACTGGCCCGGCGGGTGGCCAACAAGCAGGCCGAGCACATGGCCCGCATGACCCTCGCGTCGTCGAGGGCCCGGGCATCCCGAAAGACGGCCTGAAAACCAGAAGGGCCACCCGTGCGAGGGGCGGCCCAACCGGTCAGCGAATGACCGGCACCAACGTACCAAGGAGAAGCGAATGACCGACCACAACATCGTCCAGGCCGCCCG
>DATCWR010000368.1:0-8242 GCA_036566245.1 Mycobacteriales bacterium
CGGGCGCGTCGACGTCGGCCAGGTCGACGCGTAGCGCCTGGACCCGGGCCGGCACGCCCAGCACCGCGCGCAACGGGTACGGGGAGTCCAGCAGTCGGCGCACCACCGGCACGCCCTCGGCGATGACCAGGCCGCGACCCCCGGGCCGGTCCGGGCGGCGGTCGGCCCGGGTCAGGTCACGGAAGTCGTCCAACCTCGGGTCGGCCGGGTCGTCGAGGTGGATGAAGGGTGCCACGGCCCCGATCATGCCCGACCCGCCCGACCGGTCGTCGGGCCGACCGACGACACGGTCCTGCTCCACATCCGGAGCAGGACAAGAACTGCCGAGTGTTTCTCGGCAGGCGGATCTCGTCTGGCAGGGCTCGGCCAAGCCAGGTCAGGCGGTCGGCGTCAGCATGCCGGTCCGGTCAGCGCGTCGACGCGGCCCACAGCGTGGTCACATCCAGTTCGGCGGTCACCGGCACCGCGTCGGCCAACTGCCGATCGTGGGTGACCAGCAGCAGCGTGCCGGTGTAGTCGACCAGAGCGGTCTCGAGCTGCTCGATGGCCGGCAGGTCCAGGTGGTTGGTCGGCTCGTCCAACACCAGACAGGTCGAACCACGGGCCTGGAACAACGCCAACCCGGCCCGGGTGCGCTCCCCGGGGGACAGCGTGTCCAGCGGCCGGGTCACCGCGTCGGCACCGAGCCGGAACTTGGCCAACAACGTCCGAGCGGCCACCGGGGACAACCCGGACAGAGCCCGAAAGGCGTCCAACAGTACCTGCGGACCGGACAGCTCACCGCGCGCCTGACCCATCTCCCCAACCACCACACCAGGCCCGACGTAACGCTGGCCGGCCGACAGCGGCAGCCGGCCCAGCAGTGCCTCGACCAGGGTGGTCTTGCCACTGCCGTTCGGTCCGGCGACACGCAACCGGTCGCCGGACCCGATGGTCAGGTTCACCGGCCCGAGCCGCACGTCGCCACGTTCGATCACCGCATCTCGCAGCGAGAACGCGATCTGGCTGCCCGGCCCGGCCGAGGCGATGGAAAGCCGCAGCTCCCACGGGTCGCGTGGTTCCTCCACCTCGGTCAACCGGTCGCGGGCGCGTTCGAGCCTGGCCGCGCCCGCGCCGGTGCGCTGGGAACGCTGCGTCTCGCGGTATCGGATGTGTTTGTCGCCCTCCCGCCGCGGGTCGGACGAACGCCGGGTGCCCGACCGGGCCCACTCACGCTGCCTGCGGGCTCGCTCGGTCATGAGGTCGCGTGCGGCAACATATGTCGCGTACTTCTGCTCGGAATGGGCGCGTGCCGCGGCCCGCTCATCCAGGTAGGTCTGCCAACCGCCGGCGTACTCGACCGCACCGTGGTCGAACTCGTCGAGTTCGACCACCCTGGTGGCGGTGGCCGCGCAGAACGCCCGGTCGTGGGAGACCAGCACCACGCCGCCACGGAAGCCGGTGACGGTCTGCTCGATCGCGTCCAGTCCGGCGGAATCCAGGTCGTTGGTCGGCTCGTCGAGCAGCAGTACGTCGGCACGGGTGAGCAGCACAGCGGCCAACCGCAGTCGGGCCGACTGCCCGCCCGACAGTGTCCCGACTGTTCGGCCCGGCACGGTTGGGTCGGTCTCAGGCCGCCAGGGCAGGCCGAGCCGGGCCAACACCGGCCCGGCACGCTCGGGAAGGTCCGCACCGCCCAGTGCCAACCAGCCGTCCAGCGCGGCGGAGTACCCGTCCTCGGCTCCCGGCGCACCCTCGGCCAGTGCCGCGGTGGCGTTCCGCAGGGCGGCCTCGGCGATGCCCACCCCGGTACGCCGGGCCAGGTACCCGACGATGGTCTCCTCGGGCAACGCACCGGCCTCCTGTGGAAAGTGCACCACCGTGGCGGCACCCGGATGACGACCCACCGAGCCGGACCCGGGGTTCAGTTCGCCGGCCAGGACCCGCAGCAGGGTGGTCTTGCCGACCCCGTTGGGGCCGACCACGGCGATTCGGTCTCCGGCGGACACGGTGAGATCGACTCCGGCCAGCACAACCCGCGAGCCGCGCGACACGGTGACCTCTCGGGCGACGAGCGAGGCGGACACCCCGCCAGTCTGGGGGCGTCCGGCTCGGTCGTCGAGTTCATTACCGGCTGTTGCCCTGGTTCTCCTGCTCCACGGAGGAAGCGGTTTTAGGCCACATGCCGGGCGAAAGACCCGTACCGCTCTCCGTAGAGTCAGGCCAGGGCGCGCAGGCAGGGACGCCCTGTCAACGCGAGCCTCGTCCCGGGAGTACACGTACCAATGACCATGGTGGAGTTCGCGGACGTTCGGGTGCGGTCGGGTGGCACGGCGTCACCGCCGGCGACCGTGCGGCCACCGCGTCGTTCCCACCGGGACACGTTCCTGCTGCCTCCCTGGACCCGGGCGCCGATGCTCGCCCTCAGGCAGCCGGCGGTTCTGCTGGCGGTGGTCGCGGCGGCTGCCATCCTGGCCTGCGCGGCCTCGTCCGCGTCGCTGTTCCTGTCCTCGTCCTCGTCCGAGGCGCTGCACCGCATCCTGGCGGCCCAGTGTCCGGATGCCTCGTTCCCGACGGTCAACCTGACCCCCGCTCCCACCGTGACCACCGACCCGGTCACCTTCGAACGGCGGATCACCGACCTGCCCGACCTGGCCGCCCTGCAACGGGACGTGCCCCGGGCGATGACCGACTCCGGCCTGGCCGCGCCGACCCGCACCATCAGGACGCCGCACTCGGGACAGGGCTTCCCCGCGGCCACCCACGGGCAGACCCACCAGACCATGCGGCTGTTCTACGGCGACGGCGCGTTGCGGAACGTCACCCCACTGTCCAGGGTCGACGGGAACGGCCTGATGCTCTCCTCGGCCGGGGCGACCATCCTGTCTGCCGGCCCGGGCGACACCATCACCTTCGCCGGGACCCCGGTGAAGGTCGTCGGGGTCTACCAGAACCTCTACGACGAACCGTTACGGCCCTACTGGTGCTCCTACACCGACCTGGGCCTGGTGCCCTGCGAGACCTGTGGCACCGCGCCGCCACCGCTGGGCATCTTCACCGACGCCTCGTCGTTCGAACGGCTCTACCGACAACTGGCCGCCTCGGGTGACACCACCGCCGCACTGACCTACCAGTGGATCTCGCCGGTGGACACCCGACACCTCACCCTCAGCAGGGCACACGGGGTCCTCCACGCCCAACAGGCCACCTACGATCGGCTCGGTCTGGACCAGTCCAACCAGGTCATCGCAGCGTTCAACCAGTCACAACTGCCGAAGATGACCGACCAGGCCACCCGCATCCGAGACGGGCTGCACGGCCCGGTGGTGCCGATCGCCCTGGGCGGCGCGCTGCTGGCCCTGCTGCTGGTCGGCGCGGCCGGCAGTTACTGGGCCGACCGGCGAGCCCGTGAGGTGCGGCTGCTGTCCTCCCGTGGGGTGGGCCCCGGCGGACTGGCGCTCAAGGCCGCACTGGAACTGACCCTGCCGGCCGTGGTCGGCACGGTGCTGGGCTGGCTGTTGGCCCGGGTACTGGTCGCCACCCTGGGCCCCAGCCCGGACCTCGACCCGTCGGCACCACGGGACGCCGCCCTCACCGCCCTGGCCGGCCTGGTCGCCGGTGTGCTGCTGCTGTCGGCGGTGGCCGGGATCCGGGCCCGCAACGCCACCGAGCGACCGGTTGGTGCCCGCCGATCGTGGGCGGCGGTGGTGCCGTGGGAACTGCTGCTGCTGGTCGGGGCCGGGCTGTGCTTCCTGCGGCTGCGTGGTCGCGACGCGGTGACCCTCGACCACGGTGTGGCCCAGGTGAACCTGCTGCTGGTCGCCGCGCCGCTGCTGTTCCTGCTCGGCGGTGCCGTGCTCGTCGTGCGGTTGTTCACCGGGCTGCTGCGACCACTGCGTCGACATTCCCGCCGGTGGCCGGTGCCGATCTACCTGGCGGTCAGTCGGATCACCTCGGCACCGGTGGTCAGCGTCACCCTGCTGGCCGCGCTGGCCATGCCGGTGGCCATGGTGGTGTACTCGGCCGGCATCACCCAGACCTCCCAGTACACCGTCGACGCCAAGACCAGGGTCTTCATCGGCGCGAACTCCTCGGTCATCTCGGTGGACCAGGCACGGCGCAGCGCCGAACTGGACCGGATCGCCACCGTCGTGGACCGGTACGAAAACGCCCGGCTGGGTGACTCCACCGGGACCGAGGTCACCGTGTTGGCGATCGATCCGGACACCCTGCCCCGGTTCGCCTTCTGGGACGACCGGTTCGCCGACCGCCCGTTGACCGACCTGATGTCGCTGCTGGCCCGGCCGGGGCAGAACGGCCGGACACCGGCGCTGCTGGTCGGCGCCACCCCGGACACCGATGCCACCCAGGTGCGGGTCGGTGACTCGACCGTGCCGCTGCGGATCGTGGACACCCCACGGGTGTTCCCGGGGATCCACTCGCACGACCCGATGGTGGTGGTCAGTGCCGCGTCGCTGGGCGACCGGGGCACCGGTGCGTCGCGGTTCACCGAGTTCTGGAGTTCCGGGGAGCCGGCCGACCTCCAGCGGGTACTCACCCCGCTGGGCATCCGGGTGTTCGTGGTACACACCCAGGCCCAGGTCCAGGACGTGGCCAACTTCCTGGCCGTCACCTGGTCGTTCGGGTACCTGGAGGCGCTGGCCGCCCTGGTCGGGCTGATCGCGGTCGGCGGGCTGCTGCTCTACCTGGAGACCCGGGCCAGGTCCAGGGCCGCCTCCTACGCGATGGGCCAACGGATGGGCCTGACCCGAGGCGGTCACCTGTGGTCCATGCTGGCCGAGACGGGCATGGTGCTCGGTGCCGCGCTGGTGGTGGGTACCGGCCTGGCCTGGACCGCGGTGCTGCTGGTGTACGGGCGGCTGAACATCGACGAGTCCCGTCCGCCGGGACCACTGTTGACCGTTCCGGTGGCCGCCCTGGTCGGCACGGCGCTGGCCGCCGCCGTGGTTGCCGTCGCGGCGGCGGCCCACGCGCACCGCTCGGCCCGGCGCACCGACGTGGCGGAGGTGCTGCGACTTGGTGGATAGGAGTCGAACAGTCGTGAGGGAGGTACTCCGATGACCGACCAGTTCACCGCAGCGGGGGCACCGGGTTCGGTCGGCACGGTCAAAGCCGCCGCCCTCTGCCGTGGCATCCACAAGGTCTACCGAACCATGGACGAGCAGGTCGAGGCGCTGCGCGACGTGGACAAGGACTTCCTGCCCGGACGCATCACCACCATCGCCGGGCCGTCGGGTTCGGGCAAGTCCTCGCTGCTGCGGATCCTGGCCTGCGTGGACCGGCCCGACTTCGGGCAGGTACGCATCGGCACCACCGAGGTGGCCGAGCTGGGTGCGCGGGGCCGTCGGGCGCTGCGCCGGACCGCGGTGGGGTACGTGTTCCAGAACCCGATGGACAACCTGGTGGAGTATTTGGACGCGGTTGACCAGCTCAAACTGGCCGCCCGGCTGCGCGGGGTCCGACCCGGTTCGGGCTCGGCCACCGACGTGGATCGACTACTCGAGCTGCTTGGCCTGGCGCACCGCAGAACCCACCGGCCGGTGCACATGTCCGGTGGCGAACAGCAGCGGTTGGCGGTGGCCTGCGCGGTGATCGGCCACCCGGCCATCGTGGTCGCCGACGAGCCCACCGCCGAGTTGGACTCGGCCTCGGCCGACCGGGTGCTCGACGCGATGCGCAGCCTGCGGGACGAGGGCGTGGCGTTCATCCTGTCCTCGCACGACGCCCGGGTGATCGAGGCCACCGACCATCTGCTCCGACTCGAACGCGGAAGGACCGCCGAATCGTGGTGACATCACTGTCGCCGAAGCCCTCCCCGGGTGCGGCCTCGGACCGGCTGGTGATCGGCCGGGACCTGTGTCGGAGTTACCGACGTGGCGACGAGGTGGTGCACGCGCTGCGGAACGTGCGACTGGACCTGCACCCCGGCGAACTGGTCGCGTTGGTCGGACCGTCCGGTTCGGGTAAGAGCACTCTGCTGAACGTGCTGTGCGGTTGGGAGCATGCCGAGTCCGGCACGCTGACCTGGGCCGACGAACTGGGCGGACGGGCACCCGAGACGTTCACCTGGTCCGAACTCGCCCTGGTGCCCCAGGCCCTGGGCCTGCTGGAGGACCTGACGGTACGGGAGAACGTGCTGATGCCGGCCCGACTCACCGGTCGGCTGCGCGAACAGACCGCGCACGCCGACGAGCTGATGGAACGGGTCGGCATCACCCACCTCGCCGGCCGTTATCCCGGGCAGACCTCGCTGGGCGAACAGCAGCGCTGCACGGTGGTGCGGGCGCTGCTGCTGGCGCCGCGGCTACTGCTGGCCGACGAACCCACCGCGCACCAGGACCCCCACTGGACCGAGGTGATCTTCACCGCGCTGCGGGACCTGGTGGGCGCCGGTTCGGCCGCGCTGGTGGCCACCCACAACCCGCAGACCTGGGGCTACGCCGACCGGATCCTGTCCATGCACGACGGCGCACTGACCGAGGGCATCCCCGAACCGCACTGACGTCGCACTCCTGACCGGCGCCCGGGGTGGCTGTCGGGCGGTGTGCGAGGCTGCCGACCATGGAGTACACACGACTGGGACGTACCGGCCTGCGGGTGAGCAGGCTCGTGCTCGGCACCATGAACTTCGGTCCGGTCACCGAGGAGGCCGACGCGCACGCGATCATGGACCGGGCGCACGAGCACGGCATCAACTACTTCGACACCGCCAACACCTACGGGTGGGGTGAGAACAAGGGGCGCACCGAACAGATCCTGGGTAGTTGGTTCGCCCAGGGCGGCGGCCGACGGGAACGCACCGTGCTGGCCACCAAGGTGTACGGGGCCATGGGTGAGTGGCCGAACGAGGGCCGGCTGTCCGCGTTGAACATCCGGCGGGCCTGCGAGGCGTCGCTGCGCCGGTTGGGCACCGACCACATCGACATCTACCAGATGCACCACGTGGACCGGGACACCGGCTGGGACGAGATCTGGCAGGCGTTCGAGGTGCTGGTGGCGCAGGGCAAGGTGCTCTACGCCGGTTCGTCGAACTTCGCCGGGTGGCACATCGCCCAGGCCCAGGCGGCCGCGGCCCGACGGAACTTCCTCGGTCTGGTCAGCGAACAGCCGATCTACAACCTGCTCACCCGCTGGCTGGAACTGGAGGTCGGGCCGGCCTGCGAGCACTACGGGCTGGGCATCATCCCGTGGAGCCCGCTGCACGGCGGACTGCTGGGCGGGGTGTTGCGCAAGGAGCGGGCCGGGGTGCGGCGGCTCACCGGCCGGGCCGCCGACGCGCTGGAGGCACACCGCGACCAGATCGCCGAATACGAGGACCTGTGCGACAAGCTGGGTGCCGAACCGGCGACGGTGGCGTTGGCCTGGCTGCTGACCCGCCCGGCGGTGACCGCACCGATCGTGGGCCCGCGCACCATCGAACAGCTCGACGGCGCGGTCGGCGCGCTGGACCTGGCCTTGGACGAGGACACCCTGGCTCGGCTGGACGAGATCTTCCCCGGCTACCAGCCCGCCCCCGAGCACTACGCCTGGTGACGAGATCACGGATCGGCGGATCTGGACCGAGGTGGTACCTCGGCTCAGGTCCACGGTCGCCGCCCCCACACCATCGATCGTCACCAGAGGAAACGGGACCGTGAACCGCACACCCGCGGAGACATTTCCCGTCGGCGAACACCTGGCCGAGGAGCTTGAGGAGCGTGGCTGGACCCAGGCCGAGTTCGCCGAAATCCTGGGTCGCCCCTCGCAGTTCGTCCCCGAGATTGTCTCTGGCAAGAAGGAGATCACCCGTGAGTCCGCTGCCCAGATCGGAGCGGCTCTGGGTACCAGTGCCGAGCTGTGGCTCAATCTGCAGGACACCCACCGCCTCTGGCGGCAACAGCATGGTGAACCGGCTCAGGAATGATCTTCAGGATGGCGCCTTCGCGCATGTCACAGAAGGTTCGCTCCGGTTCGATGGTGCGCGGACAGGGGTGTCCGCACGGGGCCTCAGGAAACCGACAAACACCACAACCCACGGCGGCCCCTGGTGCTGACGCGCATCTGTGATGTGCCAGGTCTCCCCATGGCGGTACGTGGCGACTCGGGTCAGCAGGACGACAGCGGCGCGGGCGGTAGCGGCCAGGTGTCGAGGGGTTCGTGGTGGTGTTGGGCGCCCGGCTCGGTGGGCGGGTGGCTGCGGTACAGGGTGAACCGGTCCACCAGGAAATCCGGCCCGACATAGTCGGCCAACCGCTCCACGGCC
>DATCWR010000371.1:0-7689 GCA_036566245.1 Mycobacteriales bacterium
CGGGCGCGGTGCGGCGCGGCGTGACCGTCGCGGGGTCTCCGACGGCAGGGCACGGCGTGCCTGGGCGCGGGCCCACCTGGTGTGCCGTGGAGAGCACGGTGACGCACGCGGCAGACAACGACCACGAGCAGCCGACCACCACGGGACGGCCGTCACCCTCGGTGTCCGGCTCCGTCTGGAGCAACACCGGCCGTACCTGTCACCGGCGTCACGGGCATCACCGGCGCGCGCCTTCGGCAACGCGCCGACCGGTCAGCGCACGCTCATCGCCGTGATCGGGCCGCCTTCGGGGAGACCAGCCGCGCACCGGACCAGTCCTTCGCGGCGCTGATGCTGCTGGTCTGCTGTAGTCCCGCCGTGGGAGCCGCCTCGCTGATGTCGCTGGGCTCGACGTGTCCGGGCCGGCCGACCTTCGGGGTCAGCAGCCACACGACGCCGCTTTCCGCCAACGGGCCGATCGCGTCCACGAGTGCGTCCACAAGGTCCCCGTCGCCGTCCCGCCACCACAGCAGGACGACGTCGACCACCTCGTCAGAGTCCTCGCCGACCAGTTCGTTCCCGCAGCGTGCCACGACGGTGTCGCGCAGCTCCTCGTCCACGTCCTCGTCAAAGCCGAGTTCCTGCACGACCATGCCGGGCTCCACGCCAAGGCGTTCAGCCAGGCCCCGCCCGCCAGCCTGGTCCGCGGTGGCGCTCACTGTTCTCCTAGCCTCCTGTGTTCACGGTGCGTCCGGGCCAGCCCGGCCGCGTGTGCGGGTAGTCCACACACTCAGGGCACGACGCGCAAGTGCGCTCGCCGAGTTGGAGATTACGGCTCACCGGCGCGGCAGGCTCGCACCGTACGCCGTTCTGTCCGAACAGATATCTAACGGCAGGTAAAATGATATCTTAAGAAGTAGAAAACACCAGTTCGTCCACTTGCTCGGTTCAGACATCCGCACGACCCGGCCGCCCGGCGTCGGACTCACCGGGGGACGCCGCCCGAGTCGGGTCTATCGTCGTAGGTGGGCCGTCAAGCCAGGCGGCCTTTCGGCCTGCCCACGGCTCTGCGTCCTACCGGTCGGTAAAGGTGACGTCACAGGCAGGCAGGTAAGACGATGGAGCTGTCGGCGTGCCCGAACGACGCGCCCTGGACAGACGAGGAGAATCCACCACGTGACCCCCGAGCGCTTCAGCGTCATAACCGACGGGCTGCCCAGCCAGCTCCCGGACATCGACCCCGATGAGACGAAGGAATGGCTGGAGTCGCTCGACACGGTCATCAACGTCGCCGGGCGAGGCCGTGCACGCTACCTGATGCTCAAGCTACTGGAGCGAGCCCGCGAACGGCAGGTGGGCGTACCGGCACTCCGTAGCACCGACTACATCAACACCATCCCACCCGAACGTGAACCGTGGTTCCCGGGCGACGAGTATGTCGAACGGCGGATCCGCGCCTACATCCGGTGGAACGCGGCCGTCATGGTGTCCCGCGCCAACCGCCCGGGGCTTGGCGTGGGTGGGCACATGGCCACCTACGCGTCCGCGGCCAGCCTCTACGAGGTCGGATACAACCACTTCTTCCGCGGCAAGGACCACGGCGAGTCCGGTGACCAGGTCTTCTTCCAGGGCCACGCCTCGCCGGGCTTCTACGCCCGGGCGTTCCTCGAGGGCCGGCTGACCGAGTCCCAACTCGACGGCTTCCGGCAGGAGCTGTCCCACCCCGGTGGCGGGCTGCCGTCCTACCCGCACCCTCGGCTGATGCCCGACTTCTGGGAGTTCCCCACCGTCTCGATGGGACTCGGCCCACTCAACGCGATCTACCAGGCCCGGTTCAACCGCTACCTGTACGCGCGGGGCATCAAGGACACCTCCCGCTCGCACGTGTGGGCGTTCGTGGGTGACGGCGAGACCGACGAGCCCGAGGCCCTCGGCGCGATCGGGGTGGCCGCCCGTGAGGAACTGGACAACCTCACCTTCGTGATCAACTGCAACCTGCAACGGCTGGACGGCCCGGTCCGCGGCAACGGCAAGATCATCCAGGAGTTGGAGGCGTTCTTCCGGGGTGCCGGCTGGAACGTCATCAAGGTCATCTGGGGTCGGGACTGGGACCCGCTGCTGGCCTCGGACGTCGACGGTGTACTGGTCAACCAGATGAACACCACCCCCGACGGGCAGTTCCAGACCTACTCGGTGGAGTCCGGCGCCTACATCCGGGAGAACTTCTTCGGTGGCGACCCCCGGCTGCGCAAGATGGTCGCGCACCTGTCCGACGACGACCTGCGCAAGCTCTCGCGGGGCGGGCACGACTACCGCAAGGTGTACGCGGCGTTCAAGGCCGCCCGCGAGCACGTCGGCCAGCCCACGGTGATCCTGGCCCACACCATCAAGGGCTGGACGCTGGGCAGCGACTTCGAGGCGCGCAACGCCACGCACCAGATGAAGAAGCTGACCAAGGCCGAGCTCAAGGAGTTCCGCGACCGGCTCTACCTGCCGATCTCGGACGCCGCGCTGGAAGCCGAACTGCCGCCGTACTACCACCCCGGACCTGACTCCGACGAGATCCAGTACATGAAGGAACGTCGGGCCGCCCTGGGTGGGTACCTGCCCAAGCGGGTGGTCCGCGACCGCAAGCTGGCGCTGCCGGCTGCCGACGCCTCGCCCTACACCATGGCGAAGAAGGGCACCGGCAAGCAGGCGGTGGCCACCACGATGGCCTTCGTCCGGCTGCTCAAGGACCTGATGAAGGACCGGGAACTGAACCCCAGGTTCGTACCGATCATCCCGGACGAGGCCCGGACCTTCGGGTTGGACTCTCTGTTCCCGACCGCGATGATCTACTCACCGCACGGACAGCGGTACGACGCGGTGGACCGCGACCTGCTGTTGTCCTACAAGGAGTCCAAGACCGGCCAACTGCTGCACGAGGGTATCTCCGAGGCCGGTGCGATGGGCTCGTTCATCGCCGCCGGGTCGGCGTACGCCACACACGGCGAGCCGATGATTCCGGTCTACATCTTCTACTCGATGTTCGGCTTCCAGCGGATCGGCGACCTGATCTGGGCCGCCGGTGACCAGATGACCCGGGGCTTCATGCTGGGCGCCACCGCGGGGCGCACCACGCTGGCCGGCGAGGGCCTGCAACACAACGACGGCCACTCGCTGCTGATCGCGGCCACCAACCCGGCCTGCGTGTCCTACGACCCGGCGTGGGCGTTCGAGATCGCGGTGATCGTCCAGGACGGACTCCGTCGGATGTACGGGTCGAGCCCCGAACACCCCGACGGGGAGAACGTCTTCTACTACCTCACCGTCTACAACGAGCCCTACCAGCAGCCGGCCATGCCGGAGGTGGCTGACCGGGCGGCGATGGAGGAGGGCATCCGGCGGGGCATCTACCGCTACCAGGCCGCTCCCGAAGGCGACCAGAACCGCCCGCAGGCACAGATCCTGAGTTCGGGGGTGGCCATCCACGCCGCACTCAAGGCACAGCGACTGCTGGCCGAGGAGTGGGGGGTGGCCGCCGACGTGTGGTCGGTGACGTCGTGGACCGAACTCCGCCGCGATGCCATGGCCTGCGACGAGCACGCGTTGCTGCACCCCGACGACCCGGCTCGCACGCCGTACGTGACCTCGACGCTTGCCAATGCATCCGGACCGGTCGTCGCGGTCAGTGACTGGATGCGGGCGGTACCCGACCAGATCTCCCGGTGGGTACCAGGCGACTACGCGTCGCTGGGTACCGACGGGTACGGCCTGTCGGACACCCGACCGGCGACCCGGCGACACTTCCACGTCGACGGTGAGTCGGTGACCGTGGCTGTGCTGGAGCAACTCGCTCGGCGCGGCGAGGTGAAGGCGGACTCGGTCAACGAGGCGCTCCGTCGGTACCGCATCGACGAGGTGCCGCCCACCGAGGCGTAGGAACCACCTCCTGACACCGAACCGCGGCTCCCCGGGACTTCTCCGGGGAGCCGCGGTCTGTGTCGGTCAGGCCGGTTCGGGGTCGGTCAGCGCTGGGCCAGGTGGCGCAGCGCGACCGCGGCGTAGGTCGCCACCCCCGTGGCCATCGCCGATTCGTCGAACACGACCCGGTTGGAGTGGTTGGCCGGAGCCTGGGCCGGGTCGAGTTCGGGCGGACATCCACCGAGGAAGGCCATCGCGCCCGGGACCCGGGCCAGCACGTAGGAGAAGTCCTCGGCGCCCATGATGGGGTCGGGCATGGTGGTCACCCGGTCGGCACCGAGCAGCCCGACGGCCACCGAGGTGGCGAACTCGGCGAACCCGGGATCGTTGACCGTGACCGGGTAGCCGCTCTCGATCTCCACCGTGGCGGTCAGGCCGTGTGCCGCGGCGATCCCCTCGGCGACCCGAGCCACGTTGGCCTGTACCGCCGCCCTGGTCTGCTCGGACAGCGCCCGGATGGTGCCCTCGATCTCGGCGGTCTCCGGGATGATGTTGGAGGTGGTACCGGCGGAGATCCTGGCCACCGTCACCACCGCCGGGTCGAACACGCTCACCCGCCTGGTGACCATGGTCTGGAGCGCCTGGGTGATCTCGCAGGCCGCCGGGATCGGATCAAGCGCGTCGTGCGGCGCCGAGGCGTGCCCGCCCGAGCCGTGCACGGTGATCCGCAGGGTGTCCGAGGAGGCCATCTGCGGGCCGCCGCGCAGGTTGATCGTGCCGGACCGGAACTGGGTGGTGATGTGCAGGGCGAACGCCGCGCTCACCGGCTCGGCACCGTCGGCGTCGAGCAGCCCCTCCTCCAGCATGTACCGGGCGCCGTGGAAGCCCTCCTCGCCGGGCTGGAACATGAAGACCACCCGACCGGCGAAGCGGTCACGGTGTTCGGCCAACAACCGGGCCGCTCCGGCCAGCATGGCCACGTGCGTGTCGTGGCCGCAGGCGTGCATCACACCGTCGGCCTGCGAGGTGAAGTCCAGGTCGGTGTCCTCGGTCAACGGCAGGGCATCCATGTCGCCGCGCAGCAGGATGGTGCGGCCCGGTTCGGCCCCGTCCAGGGTGGCCACCACCGAGGACACCGCGCTGCCGGTGCGTACCGTCAGGCCGAGCCCGTCCAGGGCGGCCAGCACCGACTGTTGGGTGCGCGGAAGGTGTAGTCCACGTTCTGGTTGGCGGTGGATCTCACGCCGCAGCGCCACCACGTGCGGCATCAGTTCCTGGGCGGCCTCAAGAACAAAATCGTTAGGCATGGCAACGATTATCGTCGGGATGACCGCGGCTGGGCAGCTTCTGTCGAGATCCGTGGGAGCGGACCGGCGCCGGCCGGATCAGGACCGTGCGGTGACCGGATCCCGGTGCATCTGCCAGATCAGGATCTCGGCCCCGGTCGGGCCGGCGGTCACCCGTTGGCCGCCCCCGACGCTGATCCGTGCCGCGTCTCCGGTGCCAAGCCCGCCGGCCTCCTCCAGAGTGACCTCGCCCCGGGCCACGAACAGGTGCAGGTAGGGCGCCGTGGGCAGGGTCACCACCCCGCCGGGTTCGAGCTGTCCGGCGTGCAGCGCCGCGAACTTCTGCCGGATACGGATCGCGGTGCTGTCCCGATGCCGGGCCATGCCCGAGGCGACGGTCACCAGCCCACCCCGGGACAGTTCGTCGCCGATCTCGAGCTGCTCGTACCCGGGGGTCACGCCTGGTTCGTCGGGCAGAACCCACATCTGCACGAAGTGCACCGGCTCGACACGCTCGACGTTGCCGTCCAGCCGCCAGGCGTCGTTCTTCTCCGAGTGCAGGATGCCGGTACCGGCACTCATCCGCTGTGCCAGGCCCGGGTAGATCACGTCGTGGTTGCCCTCGGAGTCCTGGTGCACCAACGAACCCTCGAGCACCCAGGTGACGATCTCCATGTCCCGGTGCGGGTGGGTCTCGAAGCCGGTGTTGGGGCTGACCCGGTCGTCGTTGGACACCACGAGCAGGCCGAAGTGCGTGTTGCGCGGGTCGTAGTGGCCGCCGAAGGAGAAGGAGTGTCGCGAGTCGAGCCAGGACAGCTCGGTCCGGAACCGCTGGTCGCTCGTACGCACGTCGAGGGTTGCCATGCCGTCTTCCTCCCGGGTGATCGCACCCCAGATTGTTGCAGACACAACCAGCCGTCCCGGCAACGACCGCACCGCCTCCACCACCGTGGAGGTCCCGATGTTCCGGGCGCGCTACCTGTTCCGACCCGCCCTGGTCGATCTCCGGGTGGCCAGCCAGGCCGTGCCGGTGGCCCAGGCCACTCCCAGGGCCCATCCGGCCACCACGTCGGTCGGATAGTGCGCGCCCAACGCGACCCGGCTCCAGCCCACCGCGAGCATCGCCACCACACCGACCGTGACAGCCGACACCACGGCCCGTCGGCCCCTGCCGGCCACCACGGGCAGCAGCAGGATCCACAGTACGAGCACCTCGGCGGCGGCGTGTGCGGCGTGTCCGCTCGGGAAGGCGTAGCTGGCAAAGTGGGCGAATGATTCGACCGGGTGGGGCCGGGGTCGACGCACCAGGTACTTGACCGCCTCCACCAGTGCGCCGGTGGCCAGCACCGCCACCACCGCGTACCCGACGGCCAGCCAACGACGGGCGGCACCCAACCAGACCACGGTCGGCAGCAGGATCACCACCGCGGCCACGTGTCCACCCCACAGGGTCACCCACCATGCCGCGGCGGTCCAGCCCGGGTGGTCGTGGCCATACCCGGTCAGGCCGTCAGAACTCCACCTGTCGAAGGAGCGCACCGGCTCGTACCGGATGGCCACCGCCAACAGCACGACCAGCCCGACGGCCACCAACGCGGTGACCGCCAACGCCCGCCGCGGCAGTCCGGTTGGCATGACGACCCCCTCCCGCCCCCGTCCGTGTCGGCCCGGTCGCCGGCCTCCCGCCCGGCGCGGACCGACGCATGGGAGGCTCGACGGCGTGACCACACCGGATCTCACCGCGACCCTGCACCGCCTGGAGCGTGCCACGGGAGGACTGGCCACACAGAGTGTGACGCGGATGGACGAGATGCTGCCCTGGTTCCGGGAGACCCCGGCCGAACAGCGCTCGTGGGTGATGCTGGTGGCCCAGGCCGGCATCGCCTCCTTCGTGGAGTGGCTCCGCGACCCCACCGAACTGCCCCCCATCACCGGCGAGGTGTTCGGCGCGGCACCCCGGGAACTGGCCCGGTGGATCAGTCTCCAGCAGGCCGTGGACCTGGTCCGGGTGACCGTGGAGACGGTGGAGTCGATGGTGGACAGCCTCGCCGCACCGGGCGAGGAGGCGGCGCTACGGGAGGCTGTGCTCCGCTACAGCCGGGAGATCGCCTTCGGTGCGGCCCAGGTCTACGCGGGGGTGGCCGAGACCCGGGGCGCCTGGGACGCGCGGTTGGAGGCGCTGGTCGTCGACGCGCTACTGCGCGGTGACACCGACGAGGCACTACCGGGCCGCGCCTCGGCACTGGGCTGGGGGTCGATGTCACCGGTGACGGTGGTGATCGGCAGTCCACCGCCCGGCGACGCGCAGACCGTACTCGACGCGCTCCAGCGAGCCGCCCGGTACTCGGGCACCGACCTGCTCGCCGGCGTGCACGGGAACCGCCTGGTGGCCGTGCTGGGGGGTGCCACCGATGCGGTGGCCGCGTTGAAACCACTGCTGCCGGAGTTCGGCCCGGGGCCGGTGGTGGTCGGTCCCACCGCGCACGACCTCGGCTCGGCCGGCCGGTCGGCCCGGGCC
>DATCWR010000373.1:0-5248 GCA_036566245.1 Mycobacteriales bacterium
GGGCACGCCGAAGCCGTCCCGCCGACCGCCGCGACACACCACCGGCCCGAGTTGGACACCGGTCCGCCCACCGTGCCCATGCCGGCGATTCGGGCGGAGCCGGTGGAGGAGCCGACCGACCCGCAGCCACCGCCGGTGCACCCGTCGCCTGACCGGATCCACCGCCGGCGCCGGGTACGGGCCCGTATCGCCCGACGGATGACCTCGGGGCAGCGGCCGTCCGGGATCAAGCCGGTCCTCGAACCGCTGGTGGCGACCCACCGTGCCGCCCACCCCAAGGCCGAGATCCGTATTCTCCAGACGGCCTACGACGTGGCCGAACAGAACCACCGCGGCCAACTCCGTAAGAGCGGCGACCCCTTCATCACCCATCCGCTGGCAGCCGCCACGATCCTGGCCGAACTGGGCATGGACACCACCACACTGGTGGCCGCACTGTTGCACGACACGGTCGAGGACACCGGTCTGACGCTGGCCGAGATCGAGAGCACCTTCAACGCCGAGGTCGCGCACCTGGTCGACGGTGTCACCAAGCTGGACAAGGTCAAGTACGGCGACGCTGCGCAGGCCGAGACGATCCGCAAGATGATCGTGGCGATGGCCAGGGACCCACGGGTGCTGGTCATCAAGCTCGCCGACCGGTTGCACAACATGCGGACCCTGCGGTTCCTCCCGCCGGCCAAACAGGAACGGATCGCCCGAGAGACGCTGGAGGTACTCGCGCCGCTGGCCCACAGGCTGGGAATGAACACCATCAAGTGGGAACTGGAGGACCTGTCCTTCGCGATCCTGTTCTCCAAGCGATATGACGAGATCGTACGACTGGTCGCCGAACGGGCGCCGTCGCGGGACACCTACCTGGCCAGGGTGATCGAACGGGTCGATGCCGAACTACGCGCGGCCAAACTTCGGGCCAGCGTCACCGGGCGACCCAAGCACTACTACTCGATCTACCAGAAGATGATCGTGCGCGGCCGGGACTTCGCCGACATCTACGACCTGGTGGGCATCCGGGTCCTGGTGGACACGGTCCGCGACTGTTACGCCGCGCTGGGTGTGATCCACGCCACCTGGCAACCGGTGCCGGGGCGGTTCAAGGACTACATCGCGATGCCCAAGTTCAACATGTACCAGTCGCTGCACACCACCGTGATCGGCCCGGAGGGCAAGCCGGTGGAGATGCAGATCCGGACCGAGGCGATGCACCGCACCGCCGAGTACGGCATCGCCGCGCACTGGAAGTACAAGCAGGAGGCAGGCGGCGGCGGGAACTACGACAAGATCGACGACATCGTCTGGCTGCGGCAACTGCTGGACTGGCAGCGGGAGGCGCAGGAGCCCGGGGAGTTCCTGGAGTCACTGCGCTTCGACCTGGGTTCCCGTGAGGTGTTCGTCTTCACCCCCAAGGGTGATGTCATCTCACTGCCCACCGGTTCGACCCCGGTCGACCTCGCCTACGCCGTGCACACCGAGATCGGCCACCGGTGCATCGGCGCCCGGGTCAACGGCCGACTGGTGGCGCTGGAGAGCGCCCTGGAGCACGGCGACACCGTCGAGATCTTCACCTCCAAGTCCGAGGGCTCTGGACCGTCCCGGGACTGGCTGTCGTTCGTGGCCAGCCCACGGGCCAAGAACAAGATCCGGCAGTGGTTCGCCAAGGAACGGCGCGAGGACGCGATCGAGGCGGGCAAGGAGGCCATCGCGCGCACCATGCGCAAGCGTGGCCTGCCGATGCAGCGGCTGCTCGGCGGCGACACCCTGGCCACGCTGGCCCGGGAACTGCGTTACCTCGACGTCGCGGCACTGTACGCCGCGGTGGGAGAGAACCACCTGTCCGCCCAGGCGGTGGTCCAGCGGCTGGTGGCCTCGCTGGGTGGCGCCGAGGGCGCGGTGGAGGACCTGGCCGAGACCGCCACGCCGACCAGGACGGCGCGACACCGTCCGTCCGGGGACCCCGGTGTGGTGGTCAAGGGTGCCACCGACGTCTTCCTCAAGCTGGCCAGGTGCTGCACGCCGGTGCCGGGTGACGAGATCCTGGGTTTCGTCACCCGGGGTGGCGGGGTGTCGGTCCACCGCAGGAACTGCACCAACGCCGCCTCGTTGATGCGTGAACCCGAGCGACTGGTCGAGGTGGAGTGGGCTCCGTCGACCGACTCGGTGTTCCTGGTACAGATCCAGGTCGAGGCGTTGGACCGGCACCGACTGCTCTCCGACGTGACCAGGGTCCTGTCCGACGAGAGCGTGAACATCCTGTCCGCGTCGGTGACGACCAGCCGCGACCGGGTGGCGATCAGCCGGTTCACCTTCGAACTGGGTGACGCCAAGCATCTGGGGCACCTGCTGCGGGCGGTACGCACCGTGGAGGGCGTGTACGACGTGTACCGGGTGACCTCGGGCTCCTGACCGGCCGGTTCAGGACCAACGGCACAGTCACGTCCGTCCGAGCTACCCGATCCCCACGCCGGCCCGCGAGCGGCCGGCGTGGGGACGGTGGGCTACCTGCGGGTGATGCCCTCGACCACCACGTCGGTGTTGGGGTGCCCGTCACCCGGTCCGTTCGAGTCGTCCGCGCCGGCCTCGGCCACCTTCTCCACCGCGTCCAACCCCTCGGTCACCGTGCCGATCGGGGTGTAGCTCTTCGGCAGGGTGGTGCTGTCCTTGTAGATGATGAAGAACTGACTGCCGTTGGTGTTGGGGCCGCTGTTGGCCATCGCCACGACGCCCCTGGTGTACGAGGCGGTGGTCAGGTTCTCGTCCTTGAACTGGTAGGTCGGCCCGCCCTGGCCGGTGCCGGTGGGGTCACCACACTGGAGCACGTAGATACCCGAGGTGGTCAGCCGGTGACACACACTCTGGGTGAAGTAGCCCTTGTCAACCAGGTACAGGAAGCTCTGCACGGCGCAGGGTGCCGCGTGCTGGTCGAGACTGAGCACGATGTTGCCGACACCCGTCTTCAGGGTGACGCCGGTGGTCCCCTTGTTCGGCAACTGGTCGGGGTCGGGCGGCAGCCCCACGTCGAAGGTGTACGGCGAGGACAGGGTGGACTGGGTCTCGGCGTAGCCGCAGGGTCCCGAGGTCTTCTTCGGGGCCCGCTTCTCCTTGGCCGCAGGCGTACGGGTGGGCAGCGGCGGTTTGGTCGTGGCACTGGGGGTGCTGACCGCGGCCGTGGACGTACTGTCGCCCCCGAACCTGTTCACCGAGAAGGCCACCCCGCCGACCGCCACGAGGACTCCCACGACCACCGCGATGATCGAGTTTCGCTGGCGTCGCCTCCGGGCGGCCTCCCGGCGGCGGTCAAGCTGGCGTTGGAGGCGACGCCGGGCGGACTGCCGGCGTTGTTTCGTGGTCGGCACGGAGTTCTCCTCGCGGGCGTGATACCGGGGCCCTGGTCAGTTTACGGTGCTGGGGGTTACGGCGGTTTGCGCGCGGTCAGGGCGCAACGCCGGCAGTGCCCGGGCGTGAACAGGCCGGTCCGCCTGTGGGTTGGGCATGCGGACGCCGACCTCTCCCGCCCGCAATCGTAGGCCGATCGGTGTACCGGGTCGGCCGATTCCATCCGGCCCGCGGACGATCTTCCTGACCACCCGCCCGGCCGGTGGGCCATACCGTTCGTGGTTCGGTCGCGGCGCTGGGTACGCTCGTCACCGTCCACCTCCCGCCCGCACCGAAGGGTTCACGCGTGCTCGTCGCCGGGTTTCCCGCCGGCCCACCGGCCACCAACTGTTATGTCGTCGCCCCCGATGCGGGGGAGCAGTGTGTCGTGATCGATCCGGGTATCGACGCGGTGGCGCGACTCGACGAGGTGCTCGCCGAGCACCGGTTGCATCCGGTGGCGGTACTGCTCACCCACGGGCACGTGGATCACACCTTCTCGGTGTTGCCGGTGTGTCAGGCGCGGGACGTGCCGGCGTTCGTGCATCCGGCCGACCGACGCCAGGTGTCCGACCCGTGGAGCGGACTCGGGGCGTCGCCGGGCACCCCGCTGTTCGGTCGGCTGACCTTCGCCGAACCGTCGGACCTGCGTGAACTGGCCGACGGGCAGGTGCTGAACCTGGCCGGGTTGGAACTGTCCGTCCGGCTCACCCCCGGGCACACACCCGGATCGATGGTGTTCGGCCTGGTCACCGCGCAGGCTCCGCTGTTGTTCTCCGGCGACACGCTGTTCGCCGGTTCGATCGGTCGGATGGACCTGCCCGGTGGGGACGAGACGGCAATGTACGACTCGTTGACCCGGGTGATCCTGCCGATGGACGACGCCACGGTGGTCCATCCCGGACACGGCCCGTCGACCACCATCGGACGCGAACGGGCCACCAACCGCTACCTGAGGTCGGCCAGCGAACCGGCACCGAGGACGGCACCGTGAGTCAGAGCTTCACCGCGCCCAAGGGCATCCCCGAGTACTACCCGCCTCGTTCGGACACCTATATGGCGGTTCGCCGGGGCTTGGCGGCGCCGGCGCTCCGGGCTGGGTACTCCTACATCGAACTCCCGCTGTTCGAGGACACCCAGCTCTACGCCCGCGGGGTGGGCGAGTCCACCGACGTGGTCACCAAGGAGATGTACACCTTCACCGACCGCGGTGGCCGGTCGGTGTCGCTGCGCCCCGAACTGACCGCCGGGCTGCTGCGTTCGGTACTCGAGCACGGCATGTACCGGGGCCAACTTCCGCTGAAGCTGTGGACCGCCGGTCCGTGTTTCCGGTACGAGCGACCGCAGGCCGGCCGGTACCGGGCGTTCCACCAGATGGACATCGAGGCCATCGGCACCGACGACCCGGCGATCGACGCCGAGGTGGTCGCGTTGGGGTGGGACGCCTACCAGGGGTTGGGGCTGACCGGTCAGACGCTGCTACTGAACTCGCTGGGCTGCCGGGAGTGTCGACCCGCCTACCGGCAGCGGCTACAGGAGTTCCTGCGCGGCCTGGACCTCGACGAGGACACCCGCCGGCGGACCGAGATCAACCCGATGCGGGTGCTCGACGACAAGCGACCCGAGGTCATCGCCCAACTCGGCGACGCCCCACTGATCACCGACCACCTGTGCCCGGCCTGTCGGGAACACCACGACACGGTGCGCGGCCTGCTGGCGGACCTGTCCATCCCGTGGACCGACGAGCCACGACTGGTGCGCGGGCTGGACTACTACACCCGTACCACGTTCGAGTTCACCCACGGCGGGCTGGGCGCGCAGGCAGCGCTGGGCGGCGGCGGCCGCTACGACGGGTTGTCCGAGGACATCGGCGGCC
>DATCWR010000234.1:0-10715 GCA_036566245.1 Mycobacteriales bacterium
CCACCGGGCGCGGTCCGACCCCGGCGAGGACGACCACGTTCAGTCGCTGACGAAGCAGAACTCGTTCCCCTCCGGGTCGGCCATCACCTGGAAGCTGCCCTGCGCGTCGGTGACCGTCTCGCCCACCCGGACCGCAACCAGCCTGCGTGCCCTGACCACCGCAGCGTCGATGTCGTCGACCCCGATGTCCAGGTGCACCCTGTTCTTCACACCCTTGTTCTCAGGCACAGGTTGGAAGGCCAACCGCGGCAGGTCGGGCGGCTGGACGTGCGACCAGCCCAGCCCCCGGTCGACCGGGTCACCACCGACCAGCCCGGCCCAGAAGCGGACCAGCGTTCGAGGCTCATGGCAGTCAAAGACGATCTGGTCCAGTCGCGCCCGCATGAACGTCACCTCACCAACCCGATCTGATCAGCGCCGTACCCGTGGCCGACGCGGATCCTGTCGGGCGAACCGGTCGAGGACCTCGGCGGGAACCTCCTGTCCGAGCAGCGTCCACAGGTTTCGGCCCAGCCGAACGAACGCCGGATGGTAGGTCAGGTGGGCCGCGGCGGTCTGCGACCGCACGCCACGCGCCTCACACCGGGCCAGCAGGGTCTGCCGGTCCAGCACCCGGTGGGGAGCCTCGTCCAACACCGCCACCATGGTTCGACTCTCCGCACCCAGCACCTGCCGCCAGTCCAGTGGCTCACGGGTGGAGACCAGACAGGTGCCGCCCTGCTGGCTGACCACGAACTCACCGTGCCCGGCGCAGAACGCCCGCAGCGCCCGCGCACTGGGTGGCACCACCTCCCGGCCGGCCGACCCCCCACCAAAGTTGCGCCACTCGTAGAGTCGGCGCACCGCGGCGGTCAGCGCCGGCAGTGGCATCGGCCGGTACACGCACAGCGTGGTGCGCAGCGCGGTCACCAACCTGTTGCGGGTGGCACCCGGGCAGACGAAGTAGCGGTCGGTCAGGTGCGACACGTCCGGGGCGGAACGCAGGTACCGCTCGGTGTCCTCGTCGGTGAGCTTCCACCCCTCCAGAGCCACCTCGTCGGCCAGTTGCTCGACCTGGAACACCCCGTGCCGTGAGGTGAGCTTACGAGCCGCGGCCAGAACGGCCCGGGCCTCGCGGAGATCGCCGGCCACCAGCCCGTGCGACGCGGTCACGTGCAACGTTCGACCGGTGAACACCGCGGCCGCGCGCAGACTGTCGAACGAGACAGGTCCGCCGGTCAACCCCTCCTGCTGGAACCGTTCGCCCAACTCCTCCAGACTCACCGGCGCCAACTCGTGGAGCAACGTCATCACCCGGTCGACCTGGGGCAGGTAGGGACGCAGGCAGTTCGGTAACGACACATGCTTGGCCATCACCTGACGGACCCGCTCACGAGTCACCCCCAGGCGCCGACCCACCTCCTCCAGGGTCATCGGCGGCGCCCCGGTCAGCCCGATGCGCAGTGCCATGGCCGTCAACCAGCGGTCCTCACAGGGACGCCGCCGCCCGGTGCTGTGGAACTCCGCGTCGGCGGCACGCAGCAGGTCGACCAGGGCGCGCTCCAGCGGCATCCCCGCGATGTCGTGGGCCACCTCGACGACCGCGTCCCGGGCCCGCTCGGTGAGCCGGCCGGCCAGGTCGGCGACCGGCAGGACCCTACCCAGACCCGCGGCCCGTAGTTCGGGAGGAAGGACGGCTCGTAGGCGTGGATCATCGTTACGTAACCCCGCGGGAATACCCTCCGTTGACGCCTCCTCACCTGAGGCGTCGTGTGGAACCCGTGTCAAGCGGCCTCCCGCCGTCGAATCGAGTTTGTGTCACGTCGGAAAGGGGGCCCGAAGGAGAGTACCTGACACGCCCGTCGAACCCGGTCGTCCACAACCACGATGCTTTGACGTGGGAGTGATTACCAGTTATTCCGCCTGTCGCCAAGATTCTTTCGGCGGCCACCTCCCGGCGGATCGGGGGTAGCCCAGCCACGCAGGGCCACCGCGCCCGGGTAGGGCAACCGGTCAGCTGTGGCCGGTCGGGACAGATCAGGCTGTGTCGTCCTGGTCGATGGCAGATCTGGGGTAATCAGGGCACCGGCCTGGAATGCCCCGGTAGATGGCTGTGATCGGTGGGTTGTCAGTGGATGGCGGCGATGACGGGGACCAGCGGACACCATGATGTGCCGCATTTCGGTCTGGCGACATCTGGCCGTTTGGTTTTCACCATCCCGGTCGACAACCGACGATCTGACCACCGTCGCCGTTTCGCGACGGCAGGGAGCAGCCCGTTGCGCTGGTCTCCCCACCGCCGGGACCGGGTGACCAGACTCCGTCCACATCGGGCGCCGCCGGGTCGCCAACGCCGCCGACGTCGCCACCGCGCCACATCTGACCGGTTCGCCGATACTGACCCCAACACGTGTGGAAACGCTGCGCGAACCAGGCGGGAGACCGATGGCCGCACTCCGCCGCCTTGCCGCCCTACCCGCGGGTCGCCGGACCAAGTGGGTGGTGATCGCCATCTGGCTGATCGCGGTCGCCCTCGCCTGGCCGGCCTCCGGACGACTTGGGAGCGTGGAACAGAACGATCCCTCGTTCTACCTTCCCGGCGGGGCCGAGTCGACCAGGGTGCTCCAGTTGCAACAGCGGTTCCCCGGTGGGGACAACCTGCCCGCCGTGGTGGTCTACCTCCGCGGTTCGGGACTCACCCAGGCCGATCTCGCCAAGGCACGGTCGGACGCACAGCAACTCCGCGCACAGGACTTCGTCGCCGGCCAGGTCACCGGACCGGTCCGCTCAGACGACGGCAGGGCCGCCCAACTCATCGTGCCGATCCGGGCCGCCGAGGGGGGGACCGTCGCCGACGACGTGAGCACCGTGCGACAGATCGCCGCGCGCGACACCGACGCGGTCACCCACGTGACCGGCCCGGCCGGAGTGCAGGCCGACACCATCGACGTCTTCGAGACCATCGACAGCACCCTGCTCAGTTCCACCCTGGTCGTGGTCGTGGCACTGCTGCTGCTCACCTACCGCAGCCCGTTCCTGTGGATACCACCGGTCCTTACCGCGGGGGTCTGCCTCATCAGCGCACAGGCGGTCAACTACCTGCTGGCCCGGTACGCCGGGCTGGTCGTCAACGGACAGAGCGTAGGCATCCTGCTGGTACTCGTCTTCGGCGCCGGCACCGACTACGCGCTGTTGCTGATCGCACGCTACCGCGAGGAACTACGCCGACACACCGACCCACACGAGGCCATGGCCCTGGCACTGCGCCACGCCGGACCGGCGGTCTGGGCCTCGGGCACAACGGTCATCCTGGCCCTGCTGTGCCTGCTGGCCGCCGAACTGGACTCCAACCGCAGCCTGGGACCGGTTGCCGCGATCGGTGTCGGCTGTGTGCTGCTGGCCATGACCACCCTGTTGCCGGCCCTGCTGGTCCTCGTCGGCCGCAGGGCGTTCTGGCCGTTCGTGCCACATCTGGGCACCCACGGCCGAGAACGTCGCGGCCTCTGGGGGCGGCTCGGGGCGGCTGTGGCCCGCCACCCACGGCCGGTGTGGCTCGGCACCGCCGCAGCCCTGGCGGTGATGTGTCTGGGACTGGTCACCCTCGACACCACGGGCCTGTCCAACCAGCAGGCGTTCCGCACCAACCCCGACTCGGTGCAGGGTGAGCGGGTACTGGCAGACCACTTCCCGGCCGGACTGGGCAGCCCGGCGGTGGTGATCGGCCGAGCCACACAGACCGACGCCCTCACCGACGCGGTCCGCGCAACCAGGGGAGTGGCCCAGGTTCCTCCACCGCGACGCAGCGGCCCGCTGGTCGAAATCGACGCGGTACTGGCAGCGCCACCGGACAGCCAGCCCGCCTTCGACACCGTCGACCGGTTGCGTGCCCGGATCCACGCGGTACCCGACGCCCAGGCCAGCGTCGGCGGCACCAGCGCGGTCAGTCTCGACATCCGCCGTGCCACCTCACATGACACCCGGGTGATCATCCCCGCCGTGCTGGCGGTGGTCCTCTGCGTCCTGGCCGTGCTGTTGCGTGCCCTGGTCGCCTCGGCGATGCTGACCGCCACCGTGGTGCTGTCCTACGGTGCGGCGACCGGCCTGTGCGCGTTCGCCTTCGACGTGATCTTCGGATTCGGCGGTTCGGACCCGGCCTTTCCGCTGTTCACCTTCATCTTCCTGGTCGCGTTGGGTATCGACTACAACATCTTCCTGATGACCCGGGTCCGGGAGGAGGCCCGCACCCGGCCCACCACCGACGCCGTGGTCGCCGCGGTGGCGGTCACCGGTGGGGTGATCACCGCCGCAGGAGTGGTACTGGCCGCCACGTTCCTCGTGTTGGGCGTGTTGCCGCTGGTGGCACTCACCCAGATCGGTCTCACCGTCGCCTTCGGGGTGCTACTCGACGCCCTGGTGGTCCGTACCATCCTGGTTCCGGCCCTGACCGTCCAGATCGGCAGGACCGTCTGGTGGCCCTCCAGGTTGGCCCGACCCGGGTGAACCGCCACCCGGTGGACCCCCCACTCGTCCCGGTCTACCGGTCGTGGTCCCACACCCGGGGCGGCCGGCCGGCCGCCAGCGGTCGGGTGGACTCCCAGACCCGCCGCCATCCCGCCCCTGACGGACCGGTGGGCCGGGGGAGGGTCCCCTCGGCCTGCACCCGCAACGACCGGTACCAGCCCAGTTCCTCCTCGGCCCACAGCCGCGACACCGCCTGGCCCAACCGCTCGTTGAAGTCACGCATCGACTCGTCAGGACCCGGACGCACCGGCCGACCGTAGTGCAGGGTCACCCTGGGTCGTCCCGGCCGGGGCCAGTTGCGACCACGGGGCATCGCGGCGAAACCACCCCGCAACGCCAACGGCACCGCAGCCACCCCACGGGTGCAGCACAACTGCGCGGTGCCCAGCCGGAACGGATTCATCCAGCCGTCCTGGGACCGGGTGCCCTCGGGGAACAGCAACAGGTTCCAACCCTCGTCAAGCAGTTGCGGTGCCAGGCTGCGCAACCGACGGCTGCCCTGGCGTTCCACCGGGAACGCGTTGAAGACCAGCGCGGTCAGGGTGGCACGCCACCGGGCGTCGAAGAAGTAGTCCGCGGCGGCCCCGACCGCCATCCGACCGGTGAACCGGCGTGGCAGCGAACTGATGATCAGCGGCGCGTCCAGGTGGCTGGTGTGGTTCGCGATGAAGATCACCGGGCCGCGCACGGTCTCGAGCAGGTCCAACCCGGTCACCTCCGGGGCGGTCTGGCTCCACACCAGTGGTTTGAGCACCCCACGTTGGATCGCGGTCCGCACCGATCCGGCGACGGGTGTCCGCGCCCAGCCGGTGGGAAACTCCCGCGGCGCCCGCCGTGGCGCGTACGGCTCGGCCGAACGTGGGGTCCGCGACCGGCCCCGCCAGTCGCGCCCCCGGGCCAGCAACCTGGCCTCGTCGAGCAGTCCCATCAGGTACCCCCTCTCCGCACCGCCCCCGGCGCTCAGCGCACGTCGGCCATGGTCAGTGGCGGGGTGTGCAGGTAGGTGATCGACGGGCTGCGACCGACGGTGTCCCCGGCCATCTCCAACGCGTCGGCCAGCGTGCTGGCAACCCGGAAACCCATGCGCGCGGCCGCGGTCCGGTCCGCCCCGACAAAGATCACGTCACCGAGGTGTTCCATGGCGTGCGCACCCCAGTACCACATGTAGAACGGGTGCACCCCGTGGTAGGCGTAGCTGTTGCGGTACAGGTGGATGTACCAGGGGTCGGTGGCGAACTGTTCCTCGAACTTCGTCTCGATCATCACCGGGTCGGTCGTCTCGGCGAGGACCTCCTCGAAGAAGTCGATGTAGCTGGGGTGGTGCACCGGGTCGAACTCGTTACGCATCGGGTGGTACATGATCAGCACCCCGCCCTGCCGCACGATCGGCCGACCCCGGTACAGGTTGAAGAAGTACCCCATCCCCAGACACATGACCAGAATGGGATTCATGATCGAGTTTACGTTGTACGGGCAGATGTAGGGCAGTCCCATGATCGCGATGTCGGACTGACCGTCGACCTCGGTGAGCTGCTGCCGGTGCACCCGTTCGATGGTCAGCGGGTGCACGTCGGCCGGGCGACCGGCGGCGATGCCGGTGACACCGTAGGGCGCCACGGTCTTCTGCCACACCGCCCGACGCAACCTGGCCGGGGCCAGTTCGTTCGCCCGCCGGGTGGCCAGGTACGCCGCCTGGTCGGCCAGCGACCACTCCCACTCGCGCTTGTTGAGAAACCCGACATGGGCCGGAAACGTGTCGTTGTTCAGCGTGGTCTCCACGGTGAACACCTTGATGTGCTGGTCCAACACCCCGGTCATCCTGGCGTAGGAGTGGTGCATCGCCGAGGAGGGCGGATCGTTGAACGACCGCGAGTGCCGCAGGGTGTGCACGTTGTGGTGCGCCCGCACGCTGCGGTAGGAGGCCAGCCCGACCGCGATCGACTTGTCCCCGCCACTCATCGCGGTCAAGGTCACGTTGACATACACGATCAGGTCGCTCTCGGCGGCCCGACGGTTGATCTCCACGTCCTCACCGTGCCCGGTCTGGCCCAGGTACAGCAGGTTGGCGTGGTCCTCGGCGTCGTGGTTACGCAGATGGTCCGGCCAGAACGAGGCATACACCCGGTCGCCGACCGTGCGACGCAGCTCGCCCGGCGTCATCCGCCGGTGCAGTGCGTTGGCCGCGATCAACTCCACGTCGTCCACCCCGGCAGCCGCGGCCATCTCCAACACCGCCTCGATCACCCGCTGGCGGACGTCTGGAGTACGCATCGGCGGCAGCGGAAGGGAGATGTCGTCGAAGACGATGGTCAACCGCATCCCGGCCCGGAGCAGCTCTGGCAACGGTTCCATCCCCTCCGGGTGGCGCAACGCGTGGTCGATCGCCGCGTCCACGTCACGGATGCCCGGTAGCGACTCGGGTGGGTAGATCACCCGGGTGCCCAGCGGGAACTGTTCGAGCCGGAACCCCTCACCCTCGTGCACCAGCAGCGGCGGAGTGCGTTCGTCCACCTCGAGCACGAAGCCCGGTCTGCTCACTCGACCTCTCCCGTCGTCACCATCGGTCAGTCCCTACGCGGATCGAAGGCCACCTTGACCGACCCCAACCGGCCGGCCGAGAACGCGTGTCCGATCGCCTCACGCCACCGCGACAGTGGATACACCGCGTCCACATAGGAATCCAGCGGCGCCTGGCCGGCCAACGCGATCGCGTCGGCGAAGTCACCGGCCCGGTCTCGGCCCGGCTCCGGCTGCGGCCCGGGACCGCCGCTGTCGCTGGCGTAGGAACCGACCAGGTTCAACTCCCGGTACCACACCGGGGTCAGATCCACCGGCCCGGCCGGCATCCCCGACAACACCACCGTGCCCGCCGCCCGGACCAGCCGCAACGCCAGGTCCAGGCCCGCCGACCCGCCGGTGCACTCGAAGGCGACGTCGGCCCCACCGAACAGGAACTCCGCGCCCCGGTCCGGCTGCTGCAGAGAACCCCCGGTCACCCGACGCAGTGCGCGGGCCGCCCGGCTCGGTTCGAACACCTCGGTGGCACCCAACTGCCGGGCCCGCTCCCGCTGGTGACCGTGCTTGGCCACCACGTACACCGGCCCGGCCTGGGTGAACTCCCGCAGCGCCAACAGGGTGAGCAGACCGACCGTTCCCGCACCGACCACCAGCACCGAGGCGCCGGGTGGTACCGACACCCGGCGCACCGAGTGGATCGCGCAGGCCAACGGCTCGACCAACACCGCCCGTTCGTCGGACATGTCGTCGGGCACCGGATGCAACTGGTGGGCGTGGGCAACCAACATCCGACTCCACCCACCGCCGGTGTCCCCACAGAAGCCGGTCTGCAGACCTGCCGACACCCGCCCGGCCGTCACATGGTCACACCGGCTCTCCCGCCCGGTCTGACACCACACGCAGGCGGGCAGGTCGCGAACCGCACACGACAGCACCGGGTCCAGGACCACCCGAGCACCCCGCGGCACCCCCTCGGCGTCATCCAACAGTTCACCCACCACCTCGTGGCCGGGCACGAACGGCATGGACACCATCGGCGACAGGTACGGCGAGGACCGGCCAGACAACAGACCAAGATCCGACCCGCAGATGCCGGACAACAGCGGACGCACCCGTACCCAGTCGTCCTGCGCCCGCCGAGGATCGGGTCGGGACACCAACCGCAGCGGGGCGAGGTTACCGGCCAACGCCGCACCGAACCGGCTGGTCACCGGACTGGCCGCCGCACCACGGGCCACCAGGTAGCGGGCCGCGGATCGGTGGTACTCCAACGCCAGAATCACCGCGACACCCCCCGCGACCCCGTCCACACCACGCACCACGTACGCAGGTTGGTCACCGGGCCGCCTCCACCAACGCCTCAGCCGCCCCGGCGGTGTACCGGCCCCACTGCTCCACGGTCCAGCGGCGCCGCCTGGCGTGCCGGTACAGCCGCAGGTCCGGATTGACCGCCACCGGGTTACCGACCAACTCCAACAACGGCCGGTCAGAGTAACTGTCGGCGTAGGCCCAACTACGGGTCAGGTCGATCCCGGCATCGGCCACGTACCGACGAACCCAGGCCGCCCGCGCCTCACCCACCAGCGGCGGCCGGTCCAGAAATCCGGTGTAGACCCCGTCGCGGGCGTGCAACCTGCTGGCGACGACCTCGTCGAACAACCCGCTCAACGGCTCGACCAGAACATCGATCGTCCCGGTGATGAGCACGGTGCGGTGCCCGGCCTGCCGGTGCCGTCGGATCTGCCGTACCGCCTCGGGCGCGGCACGGCGCAACAGCGTGTCACCCAACCGCTCGGCGACCAGCCGACGCAGCTGCGCCTCGCTGGCCCCGGCGTAACGCCGCATGAACGTCCGTAGGAACTCGCCGCGGTCCCGCCGCTCGGCCGCCAGATACCGGGGCAACGAGGTCAGCACAGCGGCCAACTCACCCGGCCATGCGGCCCTGGGTGCCTCGGCCAGCCTGGCCCACAGGTACGCCTCGACCACGTTGGAGGCCAACACCGTCCCCTCCAGGTCGAAGACCGCCACGATGTCCCGCCCGGTCGGCAGGGCCCGGCTGCCCACCGGGCGCGCGGACCCCCCGACGTGCCGCAGCGAGGCGGTGACGCTCGGGCAGTGCACCTCCTGTAGGTAGTGTCGCCAGTCGACCACCGCGCTGTCGAACCCCTCGTCGCGCTGCCGCTCGGCCGGCAGCGACCGGTGCAGGGCCAGCAACCGTTGGTCGGTGTAGATCACCTCGGCCTCGGTGTAGACCCCGTACAGATCGGCATAGCGGCGCAGGAACTCCAACTGGCGCTGCTCGCGGTGCACCCGGGTCATCCACTCCCGGGTACGGCCACCGGCCGGCATCCGCAACAGCGCCCGCTCGGCCAGGTCGGTGGCCCGCTCACCGGTGCGCAGCATCTGCTCCACCCGCCGGCCACCCGGGAACCGCCAGGTGGGCACCGGCACCTGCCCACGGCCACGGTCGGGCAGCGGGTGGCGGCCGAAGTACTCACGCACGTGCTCGTACATGTCCCGGAACGTCAACGGGTTACGGGCCCCCGAGCCGACGTGGTAGTACGCCGGGCTGCCCGGCTCGGGTGGCGTCTCGGCAACCGCGAGCAGCGCGTTGGTCACCACGTCCACCGGAACGACGTCCAGAATGCCGTCAGGAGTACCGGGAAACTCCGGCAGCACACCCCGGCCGAACGCCAGGATGATCGGCTCGGCCATCTTGAACCCGTCGATCCATCCCGGATAGGGATGCCGCAACGCGCTCTCCACGATGGCCGGACGCACGATCGACAGTGGCAGGTCCGCGGCCAACTGTTCGGCCGCCCGCTCACCCAGGGCCTTGGTGAACGTGTAGACGTCCGGCCAGCCCAGACTGCGTGCCCGGGTCCGGCCGTAGTCCACCAGTCGCTCAGCCACCCAGGACCGGCGTTCCTCCTCGGCCGCCCGGGCCACCGCCTGCGGGCCGGCCTTGCCATGCTCGGCCTGGGCCCGACGCAACGCCCGACGCAGCGCCTCGGGCCGGCGTGAGTCCCGTTCCACCTCCGCCCGGGCGGCCAGTGCGGCGGTCAGCTCGGCCTGCCAGTCCACCGAGTGGTCCAGCGACGCCTCGGGAACCACCCCCCTGCGGTTGCCCGCGACGTAGGCGGTGGACACGTGGACCACGTGCGGACGTGCACCGGTCCGGCCCACCGCGGTGTACAGGTTCGTCACCCCGGACAGGTTGGTGGTGAACGCCTCGTCGATCGGCGGATCGAACGACACCGTCGAGGCACAGTGGATGACCGCGGTCAGATCGGGCGGTAACTGCGGAACGGTGCCCAGATCACCTTCCACCACGTCCACCCGGTCGGCGACCACCGCGGCCACCCCGTCGGCACCGACCCGCTCGCGCCAGGCGCGGAACACCGGCTTGCGCAACAGGTGGGCCAACCGGTCGGCGCCCGACTGGGTCCCGCGCCGCCGGATCAGCACCGACACCCGGGTGTTCGACCGACAGGACAGCAGACGTTCCAACGCCGCCTGCCCGAGGAATCCGGTGGCACCGGTCAGTAGCACGTGACCACCGTTCAGTGGATCGTCGGGCACCGGTCTCCCTTCCTACCGCGTGGCGGCCGACGGCGACCCGGCGACCACCGGGAGTCGTCATGCCTCGGCTCCGACACGCTACCGGACTCCTGCCGCGACACTCTGCTGTTGGGGCC
>DATCWR010000376.1:0-6015 GCA_036566245.1 Mycobacteriales bacterium
GGCCGGCCGGTGAACCAGGGGCGCTGTGGTCTCGCCCGCCGCCGTGCGGGCTCATCGCGTCACCACTCCACCGTGTGATCACGTCACCCGGGCCCGTGCGCGGCGGCGCCTTCGTAGCAGTACGACGGACAGCAGCAGTACCAGTATGGCAACCGAGCCGCCGATCGACAGCGGGCTGAGCAGGCGGCTGCCCAGTGACACGTCGTGGGCCTGACCCGGTGGCGGGAAGGTGACCCGCATGGTCACCTGGCGCTGCACCTGACCGCTGTGGAGGGCCAGCGTCGCCGTCCAGGGACCGTCGGGCAGTCCCGGGTTCAGCGCCACCACGACGGGCACGGTCTCCCCCGGGGCGGGTGTGACTCCTCCTCGGACCGGAAAGGGCCCGGCGCTGCTGCCTCCGGGGCCGTCGCGCAGGCGCAGTGATCCAGACAGGTCCAACGCGCGCTCGCCGGTGTTGTGGACCGTCGCGACCAACCGGGGAACCCCGGCCTCGGTCCGAACTGCGGTGACCCGGGTGATCTGGAAGTCCGACGGCGGTTCGCCGCCTGGTCCCACGTCGAGGTAGACCCGGATGCCGACCCGGCTGGTGACACCGACGTTGTGGGCGCTGTCGGATCGAGAACCCACCTCCGCCCAGATCACCGCGTACCGTTCGCCCCGACTGGCCGACCTCGGGACCGAGACGGTGGCCTGGAACTCCGCCGAGTCGTGCGCGGGGACGACGGCGCTGTCGCGGTCGAGTGATATCCAGTCGGACAACTCGTTGCTGGTGTGACCGGAGAAGATGAGGAAGTTCCCGTCCCTGACGTCGGCCGCGGCCGGGTAGAGCCGGATGCGCCGAGCGGTGTCCGACCCGTTCCTCACCAACATCCGGCGCCGGAACGACGTGCCTGGCCGGACGTGGTCGACGACGTAGACGAGGGCGCGGGGATCATGGCGTCGGGCCACCGGAGCCTCGAGCAGTCTGATGCCGATGCTCTCGACAGAGGAGGCCCCGACGCCCGAACCGACCGGGTCTCCCGCCCATGCGGTGGGCCCGGTGTGACACAGCAGGACTACCAGGGACAGGGTGAACGCACGGTGGATCCGGTCAGGCAACGGACTGGGTCACCGTGCCGGTGAAGGTACCCTCCGAGGTACCGAGCGGAACGATGACCGACAGGGTCGGACTCCAGGTCGAGGTGTTGTTACCGGTTCCCCCGGTGTGGCTGAACGCGGTCGCCTCGGGTGCCGTCGCATCAGGGGTGACGGTGGCGCCCGCGTTGAACGCACCGTTACCGGTGGTAGCTGTGGGTGACCCCGAGGAGTACCGCACATCCGACGCCGGAATGGACTGGGAGCCCGAGGTGAACGCGGTGGACAGCACGGTCGCCGTCCATGACGCGTCCGTGGCGGCCCGTCCGTCGGTCACCACGGTGTCCGCGAGCGACCCGGTGGCGGTATCGCCCGGCGCGACGTTCGTCAGCGTGGCGGTTGCCGGAGCCGTGATGTCCAGGGTCGCCGCGGTGACCGCGAACGTTACGGTCGTGGACGCACTCGGGTCCGCGTCGGCCGGACCGGCCGAAACGATCAACAGAGCGGTGATGCCGACCAGCGAGGCGCCGATCGGCACCATCCGATGTGACCGCGTCCACATGAGCCATGACCTCCCTACCGGCGAGCCCCGTCTGGCCCGTGCCGTCGTTTCCACCGGGATATCGGCAGTGGCTGCTGTGGGCTTGAGTCGCTCCGGCATGGCGCACCGGCACGTCGAACGGTCACGGTGGTGCGCCGCACGGTCGATCAGCTTCGCTGACCCGACAGTGAGTTATGGACGGTGACCGTGACCAGACCGTAGGCGACATGTGGTGCGATATCAGCGAGCCAACCGACCCATCCCCAGCGCGCGGGACTGGTCGCCCCGGTGGCCGCGGCCGGCACGTCGCTGGCCGCCATCGCGGTCGCCCCCACGGCCAGGCCGGTGGGCAGGACCGGCAGTCGGCCGGTGAGCCGCCGCGCCAGCCCGTAGCAGACCGCCACCGACACGCCGGTGAAGGTCCCCAGCAGTGCGCCGATGGCATCACCACGATTGTCCTTTCGGGATCCCTCACCGAGTCCGATCCCGACCGCATCAGTGATGCCGGTGGCCACCCGGCCCGGTACGGCGCTGGCCGGCCGACCACGAACCACCATGTCCAGATAGGACACGGTGTTGAGCGCGGCGGTGCCGGCGGTACCGGCCACGACCGAGGCGAGCACCGACCGACCGACCGACCCGACCCGACCATGGTGATGATGGTTCATGCCCGTCCCCCTACGTCACGATCGGTCATGGTTGGCCGCTGGTTCGTGGGTCGGTGGGTCTGACCCCTCAGCCGAACTCCGGCAGCACACGCTCGGCATAGAAGCGGAAGAAGTCCTCGCTGGTGGGCCCGATCTGGCTGACATAGACCTCGTCGTAGCCGGCGTCGGCGAACGCGCGGAGTCGGCCCACATGGCCCGCCACATCGTCGCCACACACCGCGTGCTCGGCCACCGCCTCCTCGGTGACAAGGCCGGTGGCCTGCTCGAAGTGGCGAGGCAGCGGCAGCGTCTGGCCCAGCTCGCCCGGCAGCCAGGCGTTACCCCACAGTCTGTGGGCAGTTCGGCGTGCCTGCGTCTCGTCGGTGCCGTAGCACGCCTTGCTGCCACCCTGGACGATCTTTCCCTCACCCCCGGAGTCACGGAACGCGTCCACCAGGGAGCGGTCGGGACGAACCGAGATCATCCCGTCACCGATCTGGCCGGCCAGGGCGGCCGAACGCGCCTGGAACGCGGACACGTAGACCGGCGGTGGGTGCTCGGGCACGGTGTACAGGCGCGCCTCACTGACCCGGTAGTGGGTACCGCGGTGGTTCACGTTGCGGCCGGACCACAGCCGGCGCATCAGCACCACCGCCTCGGCCAGCATCTCCCGCCGCTCGAACGCGTCCGGCCAGCGGTCACCCAGGACGTGTTCGTTGAGAGCCTCGCCGGTGCCCACCCCCAGAGCGAACCGTCCGTCCAGCAGAACCGAGGTGGTGGCCGCTGCCTGGGCGACCACCGCCGGGTGCATCCGGATGGTCGGACAGGTCACCGCCGTGGTCACCGGCAACCGGCATGCCTGTGAGATCGCGCCGATCGTGGTCCACACGAACGGTGCCTGACCCTGTTCCTGGTTCCACGGGTGGTAGTGGTCGGAGATCCACAGGCCGGTGAAACCGGCCTGTTCGGCCAGTTGGGCCTGGCGCACCAACTCACCGGGCGGATGCTCCTCGCTGGCCAGGAAGTACCCGACTCGCACCGCACACCTCCCGACACCCGCGACCGCCAATGAGGTTCGTGCACCGACCGTGGCGGCGTTCTTCGGCCCTCACGCGTCGCGGGTTCGCTCAGGGACCCCAGGCCAGGTCACCACTACTGCCGACCTCGGTCAGGCGTTCCAGGTCACCGGGCAGTGCCTCCCTGACCTTGGCCATCATCCCGGGCGCGACCGCGTCGTCGACCACCTCCAGGACGACCCTGGCCTGGTAGACCGCTGCCGGCTCGTCGGACCCGGCCCGAACGGCTGTCCGGGAGACGAACTCGGGCAGGTCGAACCGCTCCCCGGTGCCCTCGCCGCCCAGCGTCACCGTCCTTCGTAGATGCTCACCGATCTCCTGCGGCAACTGCGCGGCCAGGTTCTCGGCCAGGTGTTCGGGAATCCGCTCACCGAGCGTCTCCAGGGTGGCCCGGGTCACTCGCTCGGCCTCGCCACGGCTGGCCAGCCGCGCCCGGTGCTGTACCTGGCCGATGAACTCGTCGTGCTGCATCGGGCCCTCCCGATCCGAATCGTCGCTCAGATGTTGGGCGGCGCGGCGCTGATGTCAGCAAGCGCCGACCGTTCGTCGCGGTCCATCGCCATGTCACCTATGGACACCACACCGATCACGTTGGCGCCCTCGATCACCGGAATCCGACGGACGGCACGCAACCGCATCATCTCCACGGCACGGTCGGCGTCGTCATCAGGCCCGACGAACACCACGTCCTCGCTACAGATCTCGCCCACCGTGCACTCGGTCGGGTCGCGCCCCTCGGCGATGGCGCGCACCACGATGTCGCGGTCGGTCAGCATGCCCCGGATGCGTCCGTCGTCGAGTACCAACACGTCTCCGATGGCGCAGTCACGCATCTGCTGTGCCGCCTCGAGGACCGGCGCGTCCGACTGCAGCGAGATCGGCTCGGAGGTCATCACATCTCGTACCTTCTCTGCCATCACCGCTGTCCTCTCCGTGATGTCCGTGACTCCGGCTGCGAACACCCGGTCTGTTCCCGGGAACGGGGGACGAAAACCAGTCGACTGGAGTAGCCCGAGCCGATCCTCGTGACGTTCCGCATCCATCCAGGCGATCGCTCCGGCCCGCCTTCGGAGGTCAACCGACGCGGTAGTGGTCGGCGTCGGCGGTGCGCAGTCGCAGTCCGTTCCCGGCCCGGTCCCCGGCCGGGCGCACCACCCCGCCGCCGGGGTCGAGTACCCCGTCGAAGAACATGGACTCGATCCGGACGTGGTCGTGGAACCATTCCAGGTGCCGCAGGTTGGGTATCGCGCAGGCGACGTGTGCGTGCAGGTGTGGTGCGCAGTGCCCGGACACCTGTAGCCCGTGCGACGCGGCCACCGCGGCCACCCGCAACCACTCGGTGATCCCACCACACCGGGACACGTCCGCCTGGAGACAGTCCACCGCGCCGGCCTGACACATCCGCCGGAAGTACGGCAGGTCACAGCCGTACTCGCCGGCGGCCACGTCGGGCAGCACCCGGTCGCGCACCTCCCGCAGCCCGACCAGGTCGTCGGAGGACACCGGTTCCTCGAACCAGGACACGCCCAGGTCGGCGGCTGCCTCGGCGACCCGGATCGCCTGCTTGCGGCCGTAACCGCCGTTGGCGTCGACGTAGAGTTCGGTGCGGTCCCCGATGGTGTCGCGGGCCTGCCGCATCCGGTGCAGGTCCCGGTCGGTCCGACGGCCGCCAGCCTCGCCGATCTTGATCTTCACTCGGGTGATTCGCTGCACATGTACCCACAGTGAGAGCTGTTCGTGCTGGATCGCGTCGCCGTAACTGGTGAACCCGCCACTGCCGTACACCGGGACCTCGGTTCGCACCGCGCCGAGTAGCCGGAACAGTGGCAGGTCGAGCAGGCGGGCCTTCAGGTCCCACAGCGCCGTGTCCATCGCCGAGATCGCGTAGCCCGCGATACCGGTTCGACCGGCGTTGCGGACCCGCTGGATCATCGCCTCACAGGCGCCGGGCACGTCGAGGGCGGGACGGCCCCGCACCACCCCGGTGAGCACGTCGCGCAGTACCGACGCGCACGCGGCCGGGCCATAGGTCCACCCGGTGCCGACCAGTCCGCCGGCGTGTACCCGTACCAGCACCATCGTGGTGCTGTCCCAACTGGCCGTACCGTCCGCCTCCGGGCGGTCGGTGGGCACGGTGTAGACGGCCACCTCGACCTGCTCGACGCGAGGGTCGTCCGAACCGACGGCCGGTGTCGGCTTCGGCGTTGGCCCTGGTGTCGGCGTCGGGGTGGGCATCAGACCGGGTACGCGATGGTGGAGAGCAGCGCGTTCTCAGCCTGTCGGGAGTCCAGTCGGCTGTGCTGCACCACGATCGGCACGTCGCTGGCGACCACCGAGGCGTACTCGGTGTCCCGGGGCACCGGTTCGGGCTCGGTCAGGTCGTTGAATCTCTGGTGGACGGTGCGCCGGGCCGGCACGGTGACCAGGTACGGGCCGGCCGGCTCCCGGTCGGTGAAGTACACCGTGATCCGCACGTGCGCGTCCTCGTTACCGGTGTTGAGCATGCACACCGTCTCGTGGCCGGTCATGGCTGGTGCCGGGCCGTGGCTCTCCGCCGGGATCCACCCCTCGGCGATCACCCACATCGTCCGGCCCAGGTGGACACCCCTGGGCACCATCAGCCCACCGCACCCTGCGCGACGGCGGCCTGGGCCAGGTCGCCGGACCAGTGCGCCCA
>DATCWR010000392.1:0-11872 GCA_036566245.1 Mycobacteriales bacterium
CGCCGTCAGTAAGGAGTTGGTCCAGTGAGTGTGACCGAGGATCGGGCCCTGGGAGTCGCCGAGGCGATCGACCGCCTCGACTGCGGCCGGGTCGGCTATGTGCCGTCGAACACGGTGGCTCCGATCATCATCCGGCTGGAGGAGGCCGACCGGGCCCGGGGTGGGCCCCGCCGGGTCTTCCCGGTGTCCCGGGAGGAGGAGGCCGTCGGCATCATCGGGGCCCTGCCGTTGACCGGCTCGTTCGGGGCGATCGTCATGCAGGACAACGGATTCGGTAACGCGCTGACCGCGCTCACCACGTTCAGCCTCGCCTACCACCTGCCGCTGCTCGTGGTGGCCAACACCCGGGGTGGCCTGGGCGAGTACAACTCGATGATCCACGCCGTCAGCGGCGGAGTGCCCGACCTGCTGGCCGCCGTCGGTATCCCCACCTTCCGACTGGACCGACGCAACAGCCCCGACGACTGGCGGGAGACCGTGTACGAGGCCGGGCGGCACGCCCGGATGACCTTTCGACCGGTCGTGGTGCTGATGGAGTTCTGGGACGGCGTGGCAGGAGGACGGCGGGCGTGAGGCGGATCGAGGCACTTCGGGTCATCACGTCGGCGACCGCCGACCTGCCGGTGGTCGCCACCTGCGCGGCGACCAGCCGCGAACTGGCCGCGGTCGCCGACCGGGACAACCACCTGTACCTGCTCGACTCGATGGGACTGACCTCCTCGGTCGGCACCGGGCTGGCACTGGGGGTGGCCGACAGCGCGGTGGAGCACGTGGTCGTGCTGGACGGTGACGGGTCACTGCTGATGAACCTCAACGCGCTGGCGACTGCCGGTTACCTGCTGCCCGAGGCACTGGTGTTGGTCATCCTGGACAACGGGTCGTACGCGTCGACCGCCGGGCTGCCCACCTACTCGCAGACCCTGGACCTGGGTCGGATCGCCGAGGCGTGCGGGCTGCGGGTGGCCCGGGCCGACGACACCGCCGGGCTGGCCGCCGCGCTGACCGCCGCGTTCGCCGAGCCAGGCCCGACCGTGCTGCACGTCAGGACCGAACCGGGCAACGCGCCAGACATTCCGCTGCTGCTGGTCGACCCGGTGGTGCTGGCGGATCGTTTCCGGCGCTGGCTGACCGCCCGGATGGCCGGTCGGACGGACTCACCGGAGCGGTGGGCGGACGAGGTGGGCGAGGTGGGCCAGTAGGGTCGCGGACGTGAGCGTTCTGATCATCACCGGCACCGGCACCGAGGTGGGCAAGACCGTGGTGACCGCTGCCGTGGCGGCGCTGGCCCGCGCCCGGGGGTCCTCGGTGGCCGTGGTCAAGCCGGCCCAGACCGGCCTGGAACCGGGCGAGCCGGGTGACCTGGCCGAGGTTCGACGGCTGTCCGGCGTCACCGACCTGCATGAACCGGCCCGTTATCCCGACCCGTTGTCACCCGAGGCAGCGGCCCGTCGGTCCGGGGTCGATCCACTCGACCGGGACGAGGTGGCCGGCCTGGTCGCCGACCTGGCCACGAGCCGGGACCTCGTGCTGGTCGAGGGCGCGGGCGGGCTGCTGGTCAGGTACGGGCCGGACGGATGGACTCTTGCCGACCTGGCGCGGGCGCTGGACGCACCCGCGCTGGTGGTGGTCACCGCCGGGCTGGGCACCCTCAACCACACCGCGCTCACCCTGGAGGTCATGGCCGGCAGGGGACTGCGTCCGGCCGGAGTGGTGATCGGGAGCTGGCCGGGGCGGCCTGATCTGGCGGAACGGTGCAACATCGCCGACCTGGAGACGTTGGCCGGTGAACCGCTCGGCGGCGCCATACCGCGGGGGGCAGCGGCCCACCCGGACTTCCTCGGCCTGGCCAGGGCCGGACTGGCGCCCCGATACGGTGGCGTGTTCGATGCGGCAGACTTCCGAAACGGGGTGGAGCAGTGACGACCGACATCCTCGACATCGCCCGGGAACGTGCTCTCGAGCAGGGGCTCGGGCTCGACCAGTCCCAGGCGGTCGAGTGTCTGCGGCTGCCTGACGATCGGCTGGACGACCTGCTCCAGCTCGCGCACGAGGTGCGGATGCGCTGGTGCGGGCCCGAGGTGGAGGTCGAGGGCATTGTCAGTCTGAAGACCGGTGGCTGCCCGGAGGACTGCCACTTCTGTTCCCAGTCCGGGGTGTTCTCCTCGCCTGTGCGGTCGGCCTGGCTGGACATCCCGTCGCTGGTCCGGGCCGCCCGGGACACCGCCGCCACCGGTGCGAGTGAGTTCTGCATCGTGGCGGCCGTGCGTGGTCCGGACGACCGGTTGATGCGCCAGGTGCGCGAGGGGGTAGCCGCCATCCGGGCCGAGGTGGACATCAACATCGCCTGCTCGTTGGGGCTGCTCACCGCCGCACAGGTGGACGAGCTCGCCGAGATCGGCGTGCACCGCTACAACCACAACCTGGAGACCGCCCGGTCGTACTTCCCGCAGGTGGTCACCACCCACACCTGGCAGGAACGGTGGCAGACCCTGACCATGGTGCGGGACGCCGGCATGGAGGTCTGCTGCGGTGGGGTGGTTGGCATGGGAGAAACCCTTGACCAGAGGGCCGAGTTCGCCGTCCAACTCGCCGAACTGGTGCCCGACGAGGTACCGCTGAACTTCCTCAACCCGCGCCCGGGGACCCCGTTCGGGGATTTGCCGTTGATGCCGGCCAACGATGCGCTCAGGACCGTGGCGACCTTCCGGCTGGCGTTGCCGCGGACCACCCTGCGGTATGCCGGCGGTCGTGAGTTGACCCTGGGCGACCTTGCTGACCGGGGTGTGCTCGGTGGGGTGAACGCGGTCATCGTCGGGAACTACCTGACCACGCTCGGGCGGCCCGCCGACGAGGACCTGCGCATGCTGGCCGACCTACGGATGCCGATCAAGGCACTGTCCCAGACGTTGTGAGCCGCGGGTACCGGCCCCGGATCACTCCTCGGATCGCTCCTGGGATCGCTCCGGGGCCAGGTCCTGACCGAGCGCGTTCGCCTGCTCACGGCCGGCCCTGAGCCGGACAACCGCTTGCCGCACCGTCCGTCGTGTCAGATTGTCCGTTCGGCGATTATGCGGTCTGCATTGGTCACCGCTGTATTTCGGGGTGGCTGAATCAGGGGCGTCCCACCCCGATCGGGTAGTAGCGTGCGGGCGGCGCGACGGGGGCGCGTCGGGCTTGTCCTGTTGGTACTGCCGCAACCAGGGGACGGTGATCTTGGTTGTGGTGACAGCCATGGACGGTCCCGATGGCATCGGTGCACTTGGTGCGGCCGGCCAGCGAGAAATCTTCCCGCTCACCCTATCCGCGGAGGTTGATGTGACACAACCTGCACGCGACCGGGGCAGCCGCAGGTCCCTGAGCCCCGGGCTCATGGTCGTTGTCGCGGTGTGCCTCCTGGCACCATTCGTCGCGTTGTGTTGGGTAGGAAGTTACGCCAAGGTTGAACCGACACTGGCGGGCTTCCCCTTCTTTTTCTGGTACCAGTTGCTGTGGGTCTTCCTCACGGCCGGGCTGACCGGCGTCGCCTACCTCATCCTGGAATCCAGGCACCGTTCCAACGCCGGAGGTTCGTCCGGTGGGACCGACGACGCCAACACCACCGGGGGCTCCGGTAAGGGGGCTTCCCGATGAACACCGTCGCACTGACCATCGTGATCGTGCTGTTCCTGTTCGTCACCGTGCTCGGGTTCGCCGCAGCCCGGTGGAAGCGCGGTGACAACCACCAGGCCAACCTGGACGAGTGGGGTCTGGGTGGCCGTGGTTTCGGCACGTTCGTCACCTGGTTCCTGCTCGGCGGTGACCTCTACACCGCCTACACCTTCGTCGCGGTGCCTGCCGCGATGTTCGCCGGTGGTTCGCTGGGCGGCTTCTTCGCGGTGCCCTACACCATCGTGGTGTATCCGCTGATCTTCGTGTTCATGCCCCGACTGTGGTCGGTCGCGCACCGGCACGGATATGTCACCCCGGCCGACTTCGTGCGCGGCCGTTTCGACAGCAGGGGTCTGGCCCTGGCCGTCGCGGTTACCGGCATCCTCGCCACGATGCCCTACATCGCGCTGCAACTGGTCGGCATCCAGGCGGTGCTGGAGGTCATCGGCCTGGGCGGCGGCGGTAACGCCTTCGCCAAGGACCTGCCGCTGCTGATCGCGTTCGCGGTGTTGGCCGCGTTCACCTACTCCAGTGGCCTGCGCGCGCCGGCGCTCATCGCGTTCGTCAAGGACACGCTGATCTATCTGGTGATCATCGTGGCCACCGTGTGGATGGCGCACAAGATCGGCTTTGACCGTATCTTCGGCGCGGCGCACGACAAGTTCACCGCGATCAACCCGACCACCGGAAAACCCGCGGGTGTTTTCGTACCATCGGCGGCAACCTTCCTGGCCTACACCACACTGGCCGTCGGATCTGCCATGGCGCTGTTCATGTACCCGCACTCGGTGACCGCCGTGCTGTCCTCGAAGAGCCGCAAGGTGATCCGGCGCAACGCGGCCATCCTGCCGGCGTACTCGCTGATGCTCGGTCTGCTGGCCCTGCTGGGGTGGGCGGCCATCGCGGTGGGCACCAAGCCGATCGGTCTGGACGGCAAGCCGAACGCGCAGTTGATTGTGCCGCAGTTGTTCGAGGACAACTTCGCGAGCTGGTTCGCGGGTATCGCCTTCGCCGCCATCGCGATCGGTGCCCTGGTGCCGGCCGCGATCATGTCGATCGCCGCGGCGAACCTGTTCACCCGCAACATCTACCGGGAGTTCATCAACCGGTCGGCCGACCCGGCCCGCGAGGCGCAGGTGTCCAAGGTGGTGTCGCTGGTCGTCAAGGCCGGTGCCCTGGTGTTCGTGCTGACCCTGGACAAGCAGAACGCGATCAACTTCCAGCTGCTGGGCGGTGTGTGGATCCTGCAGACCTTCCCGGCCGTGGTGTTCGGCCTGTACAGCAGGTGGTTCCACCGCTGGGCGTTGCTGGCCGGATGGGCTGCCGGGATGATCTACGGCACGGTTGCCGCCTACAACGTGTCCAACGCCACCCAGGCACACTTCGCCTCCTCGCTGGCCCCCGTACCGGTGTTGGACAAGCTCGGGTACATCGCGGCCACCGCGTTCATCGTCAACGTGGTCGTGCTGGTGGTGTTCACCGTGATCCTGCGTGCGGTGAAGGCACCGGCTGGTACCGACGAGACCAGCCCGGACGACTACTTCGCCGACGAGGGTGACCCCCGGGTGGAACCGGTGCCCATGTTGGCGCACTGATCCCATCCCCGCACAACGACGCGGCGGCACCCGGCTGGGTGTCGCCGCGTCGTGTGCGATATGAGTACTGACATGTCTGAGCCCGCCCTGATCCGACCGGCCACGCCACCGGAACTGTCCTCCGTCGGTGAACTGACGGCCCGGGTCTACCTCGACGAGGGATTCGTCAACCCCGACTCGCCCTACGTCGACCAACTACGGGACGCGGCCGGGCGGGCCGCTCGGACGACCCTGCTGGTGGCGGTCGACCCGGACACCGAGGCTGTCCTCGGGGCGGTCGCGTTCGCACCGTCGGACAGCCCCTACGCGGAGTTGGCCGGGGACGGGGAGTCGGAGTTCCGAATGCTCGTGGTCGACCCGTCGGCCAGGCGACGCGGCGTGGGTACCGCCCTGGTGCGGGAGTGCGTCGAACAGGCCAGGGCGGCCGGCTGCGCCACGCTTCGCCTGTCCACCCAGGTCGAGATGACCACGGCGCACCGGCTGTACGAACGACTCGGTTTCGTTCGCACCCCGGAACGGGACTGGGCCCCGGTGCCCGGGGTCAACCTGATGACCTACGCGCTGGCGGTTGGTCCGGTGTACTGCGACCGGTGTGGCGAGCCGGTTGCTACCGGCGAACACCAGCGGTGCGCGCACTTCCGCGACCTGGAGCCGCCGCGGTGGTGTGCACGCTGCCGTCGCCGGATGGTGGTACAGATCATGCCGACCGGATGGACCGCCCGGTGTTCGGAGCACGGCACACTGGTGTCGGGCTGAGCCGGCTCAGTCCTGTTGCTCGACCACCGCGATCAGGTCACCCTCCTGCACCACGTCGCCCTCGCTGACCGCGATCTCGCCGATCACGCCGCTGGTCTCGCAGAGCACCGGGATCTCCATCTTCATCGACTCGAGGATCACCAACGTGTCGCCGTCGTGGACGGTGTCACCGGTGGACACCACGACCTTCCACACGTTGGCCACCATCTCGGCGCGGATCTGCTCGGCCATCGGCCCGTGTTCTCCCTCCGTCGGCGGGTGCGGAACGGTGCGACCCAGGCGCATCCAACCATGTCCGACCAGGCGTGCCATCGCCCACCCGGACCACGGTCGATCTGATGGTCGAATCTGGCTGGACGACCGACTCCAAGCAACCGTCTGACTCAGCGGGCCCGCATCCGGGACACCAGACCGGTGTCGTAACGTCCACCGGTGAACTCGTCCCGGCCGAGCAGTTCGGTGAAGAACGGCAGGTTGCACTTCGGGCCCTGGACCTGGAAGGCGTCCACCGCGGCGGCCAACCGGTCCAGCGCGGCCGACCGGTCCTCACCCCACACGCACAACTTGGCCATCAGCGGGTCGAAGTGTGGCGTGACCACGTCGCCCTCGGCGTAACCGGCGTCCACCCGCACGCCCTCGCCGGTCGGTTCCACCCAGCGACCGATCCGACCCGGGCCGGGCAGGAAGCGCACCGGGTCCTCGGCGTACACCCGGGCCTCGATGGCGTGCCCGCGCGCGGTCGGCGGGTGCTCCGGGTCGAAGCTGGGGCCCTCCCCGGCGGCGACGCGCAACTGTTGTTCGACCAGGTCCAGACCGAACACCAGTTCGGTCACCGGGTGTTCGACCTGGAGCCTGGTGTTCATCTCCAGGAAGACGAACTGCTCGGTGGCCGGGTCCAGCAGAAACTCGACCGTTCCCGCGTTCCGGTAGCCGACCGCCTCGGCGGCCCGAACGGCCGCCGCGCACAGCCGCTCCCGCAGTGCGGCCGACACCGCCGGTGAGGGGCTCTCCTCGACCACCTTCTGGTGTCGACGCTGCACCGAACAGTCCCGCTCACCGAGCGCGAGCACCCGCCCGTCGGCCAGGCCCAGCACCTGAACCTCGACGTGCCGGGCACCGGGCAGGTAGCGCTCCAACAGGATCGCCGGCGACCCGAAGAACCGCTCGGCCCGACTGCGGGCGGTGTCGAAGGCGGCCCGGAGTTCGGCCTCGTCACGCACCGCGGCCATGCCGATACCGCCGCCTCCGGCGGAGGCCTTGACCATCAACGGGTACCCGATCCTCGCCGCCTGGTCCACCGCGGCGGCCAGGTCGGACACCGGTTCGGTGGTGCCCGGCGCCACCGGTACCCCGGCGGCGGACATCAGGTTCCGCGCGGCGATCTTGTCGCCCATGGCCTCGATGGTGTCCGGGTCCGGACCGATCCAGACCAGTCCGGCCTTCCTCACCTGGCGGGCGAATCCAGCACTTTCCGACAGGAAGCCGTAGCCGGGGTGCACCGCCTGCGCGCCGCTCACCCTGGCCGCCTCGACGATCGCCTCAGCATCGAGGTAGGACTGGGCCGGTGAGGCCCCGTCGAGCAGCACCGACTCGTCGGCCTGGCGGACGTGCAGCGCACCGGCGTCGACCGACGAGTGCACGGCCACCGACTTGATGCCCAGCAGGTGGCAGCTTCGGATGACCCGGACCGCGATCTCTCCACGGTTGGCGACAAGGACTGTCTCGAACACGACCGATCCTTCCTGGCGTTTTCACCTGTCCGGCGGTTGACCCGTCCGGGACACTATCGGCGTGGGGCTGATCCTTCTCGCCATGGTCGGTGCCGTACTCGTCGGGTGGGCGTGCGGCGGCCGACCGGCCCGGTTGGCCGGCGCACCGGTGCGGGGCTGGCGGTTGCTGGTGATCTGCCTGGCGGTCCTGATAATCCAGGCGCTCGTGGTCGCTGTCGGTGCGGTCGAGGCGTCGACCACGCCGAGGTGGTTGGCCGTGCTGTTCGCCGGCGTGCTGGCCGCACTGTTCTGCGTACTCAACCGCGGCGTGCCGGGGCTGGGACTGGCCGGTCTCGGCCTGGGGCTGAACCTGCTGGTGATCGGGTTGAACGGCGCCATGCCGGTGTCGGTACACGCACTGGCGCGCGCCGGTGCGACCCTGCCGGGTGCCCTCGGGGTGACACACACCGTGGCCGACCAGCAGACCGTGCTACGCCCACTCGGTGAGGTCGTCCCGGTGCCGCTGCCGGGTCGACCGGAGGTGGACAGCGTGGGGAACCTACTGCTGGCGGCCGGCGCGGCACAGTTCCTGCTCACCGGCGTGCTCGGCGCCCACCGAACGATCCGGTTCCCCCGACCGACGACACCCGTGTGGAACCGACCGGGGGTGGTGCCGCAGTTGCGGCGCGGTACGTGGCCGTCCGCCCGATCCACGGCATCCGCTTCGTCCCGCTACCGCCGCACGGCCGAACCGGACAGTGAGTTGGTGCGGGTGATCAGCGACCTGCCGGCCGATGATTCACCCGACCGAACCAGAACTGACCAAATCTGAAAGGCGCCAGAACAACCCGGAACGCCCGCGCATGGAGGAACGAACACCATGCTCGTCAGTGCGACCGGCGAACACCGCGCCAGGCGGTTCAGTCGCGGCGGTACTCGATGCGGGTGGTCTCGATCTGGGTCGTCTCGATCTCGACCTGGCCACCCTCGGTGCCGACCTCGGCCAGTCGGGCCCGCAGCCTCTCCCGCAGGTAGAGCGGCGCGACGTCACCACCACACTTGCGGGCCACCAGCGCCTTGACGTCCTGTTCGATGCCGAACTTACGCAGGCACGGGGAGCACTCGTCCAGGTGCTGCCGGATGACCACCTGCTGTGTCTCGTCGCACTCACCGTCGAGGTAGAGGAACACCGCCTCCAGCACGTCGCTGCAGTCGGCGTCGTGTGCGTTGCCGCAGCTCACGACTCCTCCTCGGTGGCACCCGCACGGACCAGGCCACGTTCGCGGGCGTAGTCGGCGAGCAGTCGCTGGAGGCCCCGCCGGCCACGGTGCAACCGGGACATCACCGTCCCTATCGGTGTGCCCATGATCTCCGCTATCTCCTTGTAGGAGAAGCCCTCGACATCGGCGAGGTACACGGCCAGCCGGAACTCCTCAGGCAACTGCTGCAACGCGTCCTTGACGTCGGAGTCGGGCAGATGGTCCAACGCTTCCATCTCCGCCGAACGCAGGCCGGCCGAGGTGTGCGACTCCGCTGCCGCGATCTGCCAGTCCTCGATCGTCTCCGAGGCGGCCTGCTGCGGCTGACGCTGACGCTTACGGTAGGTGTTGATGAAGGTGTTGGTCAGGATCCGGTAGAGCCACGCCTTGAGGTTGGTACCCGCGGTGAACTGGTGGAAGGCGGCGAACGCCTTCACGAAGGTCTCCTGGACCAGGTCCTCGGCGTCCGCCGGGTTGCGGGTCAGCCGCATCGCGGCGGCGTAGAGCTGGTCGAGGTAGGGCAGCGCGTCGCGCTCGAATCGCGCGCGGCGCTGCTCGGCGGTCTCCTCGACCACGCTGCCTCCCGTCGATCTGGCACTGTCCTCGTGCCGGGAGGATACGCGTCCAACCGTCGATCGCGGCGCCACGGGCGCCGACACGGCGGGCGGATCCTCGGGTCGCCAGTCCTGCCAGGCCCGCGGGTCTCCGCGGCCAGCCGTCCGCTCCGGTAGTTCCACCCCGGTCATCGCTCCTCCGGTCTGGCGTCGGGTTCGAGCACAACAACAGCGTGGAGAGTCCAACGATTCCCCCGACCGGACGCGGACAGCCTCCTACCATGGCGGCCTGCGGGGGGTAACCGCCGACGCCGGGAGGTCTGGCTTGCACCGGTCGCATGCAACGCCCCAGGATGAGACGAACAACGACACCGCATGGGCGTCATCCGGAACCGACCACGAACCGGAACGTCCGGGCGCGTTGCGGGTGGTCCTGGCCGGAGTTGTCGCCCTGGTCGGAGGAGGCCTGCTCACCGCCGGGCCGTACCTGTCGTTCGACGACCAGACCGGGCCCGAGATCGACCTGGTCGTCCTGCCGGTCCCGCTGTCGTTGGTTGTGCTGGGCGGCCTGGTGGCCGCGGCCGGCCTGGGTGCCATCCTGTTCTCCCGCCGTCCGTTCGGCACCGCGCTGGTGGGACTGTCCGTCGTCCCGGCGGCGACCGCGGCGGCGCTGCGGGCACCCAGGGTGGTCGACGCCGTGCTGTCCTCGTCGAACCGTGAGTCACTGCGGCTCGGCGGCTGGCTGGTCTGCGCGGGTACGGCGATGGCACTGTTCGCCGGCCTGCTCGCGTTCCTGGTCGTGCTGACCCGGTTGGGTGCCCGCCGAGGTGCGTTGGTCCCGTTCCTCGGCGCGATCGCCGCGACCGGACTGTTGCAGTGGTGGTTGGTGTCCCCCACCGGGTCGGGCAACACGCCGGGCCCGCACTACCTGGTGGTCGACTCGGGCGGGTCGGTCTGGGCAGGGGCGACCGTGCTGGCCGCTCTCGGGCTGGTGGTGACCGCGGTGATGGCCGCCTCGGCGCGGTGCGGCGCGGCCGCGGTGGGCACCACACTGGGTGCGACCCTGTCGGTGGGCCTGGAACTGGGCGCCCGGTTCGTGATCGACACCGACTCCCTGCGGGAGGACCTCGGTGGGGATCTTCGTGAGGTTTCGGTCATCCTCACCGGCGCCACGGCGGCCCTGCTGCTGGTGGTCACCATCTGCCTCGCGGTGACCACGTCCCGGCAGTCGGCGGAGGCCCGCGACCAGGCCTGGCAACAGACCCCGGCCGGGAGTGGCGACGAGGCGACCGGATGGGACCAACCCAACCCGACGGACCCGTGGCCGCCCGCCGACCAGACCGGCACCGGCGCCTGGGGTGGCTCGTCGGCCACCGGTACGAACCGGTCCTGGTCCTCCTCGGACACCTCGGCGACCGAGTGGCCCCGGGCATAGCTAGATTCGGTTCGGCGGCACGCCCGTACCGCCCCACCAACCGACAGAGGATCCGAGTGGCTGCCAGAGGTACTCCGGCTACGGCGATGCTGTCCCGGGCGAAGGTCCCACACACGCTGCACGAGTACGAACACGACCCACGGGTCACCTCCTACGGTGAGGAGGCGGCCGGCGCGGTCGGGGTGGACCGGTCCCGGGTGTTCAAGACACTCGTGGTCCGCGTGGACGGCGGATTCGCGGTGGGTGTGGTTCCGGTGTCCGGTCACCTGGATCTCAAGGCGATGGCCGCCTCGCTCGGCGGTAAGCGCGCGGCGATGGCCGACCCGGCCGACGCCGAGCGGATAACCGGGTACGTGCGGGGTGGAATCAGCCCACTGGGGCAACGGCGACAACTGCCCACATCTGTTGACGAGTCAGTCAGGTCGCATGACACGGTCCTCGTCAGCGGTGGCCGTCGTGGGCTGTCGGTGGAACTGGCCCCGGCGGACCTGGTTCGACTCACCCACGCGACGGTGGCCCCGATCGTCGCCGCGGCGACAGAGAGAAGCAGCCGGTAGGTTGGCTGCCGGCCTCAGGTTGGGCGGCGGGCGAAGCCGAGTCCGGACAGCCAGTCCACCACGGCTTCGGCGATCTGACCGGTCGCCGACCGCAACGAGTGGTTCGCCCCTGGTATCACCCGCACTGCCCGGCCCGGCGCGGTGACCGGCATCCCGAACGGATCCCGGTCACCCTGCACCACCAACACCGGCACGGTCACCGCGTCCAGTTCGGCCCCCCGGTCACGTTCGGGGCGGCCGGGCGGGTGCAGCGGGAACGCCAACGCGAGCACCGCGGCGGCACCGACCTCCACGACGGTGCGGCAGGCCACCCGAGCCCCGCTGGACCGACCGGCCACCACCAGGGGCAACCGACCCAG
>DATCWR010000400.1:0-13859 GCA_036566245.1 Mycobacteriales bacterium
TGCTGGTCGATTCGGGCTGGCCATGGGGGGTGTTGGGCCACCTGATACTCACCCCGCCGCTGTCCTGGTTGGCCGCGGTCGTCTACCGACTGGTCGCTGTGAACCGACACCGGTTCCCGGGTGGCACCCCCGCCTGCGCGCTGCCACCGGACCGCCGCCCGGGGGCTGCCGACACGGACCCCACGACCTGAACCAGGGTCCGTCCCCGGCCGTCACGCCGGCGCGTCGCTGCGGGTCCTCTCCGCCGGCTGGGTTGGCCGGGGCCGGCCGGGTGCGTGCAGCCGTTCGCCGGGCAACAGCGACATGATCGCCACCACGTGCGGCAGGAAGATGATCGTGATCCCGGCGAACACCGCGAGGTGGAACCCCAGCAGCAGGGCGACCACCGCGCACCGGGCCCGGTCGCTGCGGGCCAGCAGCAGCAGCGGTGAGCACAGTTCCGCGCCGAGCATCAGGAACTGGCCGGCCACAAGCAGTCCCGGGTGGTCCAGCGTCCAGGTCGACAGCACGGTGCCGCGGCGCAGGATCGCCCGGGCCATGGTGGCCCCGGTGGGCCAGTTCCAGCCGCCGAACCGGATCTTGGCCAAGGCGGCGAGGAGGTAGGTGAGCACCACCGCGACCTGTACGGCCCGAAGCGCCCAGCCTGCCGAGGCCGACCCGGTTCGGTCCCCGAACCGCGCCGTGCCCACGGTGGGCAGGACCGCCAGCGCGACCAGGAAGGCGAACCGGTCGTGGTCCACCTTCCCGTAGGACATGGCCACCACCATCCACTCCAGGTACAGGGCGAACACCACGGTGCCCGACACCCTGGGTGCCCGTCCGCTGGCCGCCACCAGGGCGGCGGCGACCAGCAGCCACCGCACCACCTCGACGACGGTGTGGGTCGGGGTCGGCAGGTGTAGCAGCCGGCCGATCTCCAGTGGCTGGTACAGCGCCGGGGGTAGGGTGCCGTGCCGGGCCACCCAGGGGGTGAACAGGAACACGTCCAGCGGCACGTACAGGTAGACCAGTAACCGGAACGCCGCGACCCGACCGGGCGGTGCCGGTTCCAGCCACCAGGCGACGAGCCGGGTCATGGTCTGCTCCACGAGGCGAGCACCGTGGTCCGTTCTGCCCCGGTGGCCCTTCCCTGTCGCAGTGGGTGGTCGCGCCTCACGATCTCGACCCGGGCCAGCGGGTTGTCCGGGTGGAGGCGCTGGTATGCCTGGGCCAGTGATCCGAGCAACGCCGGCTCGGCGACGAACCGGCCGAGTTGTCCCTCGACCTCGGCCCGACGCAGTCCGGTGGCCGGCCCACTGATCGTCAGGTGTCGGCCAGAGACGGTGGTCGCCTCGATCTGGGTGGTGACCACCGGCGCATTCGGACTGTCCCGGGTGGAGTACATCCGGAACGGACCGAACGGGAAGTCGTCGTCCTGTCCCCACACCGTGCCGGTGAACACCAGTGCCAACCCCAGGCCGGTCGCGACCAGTCGCCATGCCGACGCGAACCGACCGAGCCTGCTCCCTGGTGGTTCCGGTGCCCCCGAGCCCCTGGCCACCGGCAGACTCTAGTCGGTGGGATGCCCGGATTCCTTCGGCTCGCGGGGCGTGCGGCGGGTGTCGGGAGACATGCGGGTCTGGTCAGAGCCAGCCGTTACGCCGAAAACCGCGATGCAGGGCAAGACAGATGACCAACACAAGTCCCATCACAACCGGATATCCGAACCGCCAGTGCAGTTCGGGCATGTCGCTGAAGTTCATGCCGTAGACGCCGGCGACCGCGGTGGGCACCGACACGATGGCCACCCAGGCCGATATCTTGCGCATGTCCTCGTTCTGGGCCACGGCGACCTGGGCGAGGTTGGCCTGCACCAGGGTGGTCAGCAACTCGTCCAGACTGGCCACGCCCTCGTTGACCCTGGTCAGGTGGTCGTTGACATCGCGGAAGTACTCCCGAACCCGGGGCGGAACCGGCCGCATCGGGCGTTCGGCCAGAATGTCGAGTGGTTGTGCCAGCGGCGCGGTCGCCCGGCGCAGTTCGAGTACCTCACGCTTGAGTTGGTAGATCCGCTCGGCGTCCCTGGACCGGCGGGTGGAGAACACCGCGCGTTCCACCGCGTCCACGTCGTCCTGCACCGACCTGCTGACCGCCATGTAGTCGTCCACCACCCGGTCGGCGACCGCGTGCAGTACCGCGGAGGGACCGAAGGCCATCCGCTCAGGATCGTCCTCCAGGATCCGCCGCAGCGTGCGCAGTTCGCCGTGGTCGCCGTGCCGGACGGTGATCACGAAGTCGTTGCCGAGGAACGCCATGATCTCGCCGGTCTCGACGATCTCCCGGGTCGTGCTCGTACTCCCCGAATCCACCGAACCGGTCGGCGGCACGTAACACACCGTCTTGAACACCACGAACAGCACGTCGTCGTACCGTTCCAGTTTGGGACGCTGGTGGGCGTGCACCGCATCCTCCACCGCCAACGGGTGCAGCCCGAACCTCGCGGCCAGTCCGGACAGTTCCCCCTCGGCAGGCTCGTGCAGCCCGATCCACACGAAACCACGGCCGCTGGCCCGCACCGCCGCGATGGCCTCGTCGTAGGTACACCGGCCCGGTTGGCGGTGTCCGTCCACGTAGACCGCGCAGTCCACGACGTGGCTTCGCCGCGGGATGGCGGGCGCGTTCTGGTCGTTGCGTGAACGACGGGCGTGACGCAGGTCACGAATCGTGGGCATGGCGGTTCCCTCCCGACGGTGTGAGTGGTGGGCCGGCCGGTGTGGGCCGGAGGAGGGCGTCGACAGGTCGGGGATGGACCCGAACCGGTTGTCAGGCGGCTGCGGGCGACCTGGGGACGCTGTTGGTACTGGACGGTCGCGTGCCCATCGCGTCCACCTCCCTGGGTCGCCCCGCGCAGGGGATAGAACCTGGTGTGTCTGATCACAGGCCGTTGTCAACACTACCCGACCGGTGGGCAGACTGTGGCAACCCCCGCGACGGCGGGCTGACAGAAAGGGGTGGCAGGTGGCGTTCGGTCGATACTTCGAGGAGTTCGAGGTTGGCGCGACGTACCGGCACTGGCCGGGAAAGACGGTCACCGAGTACGACGATCATCTCTTCTGTCTGTTGACCATGAATCATCACCCGTTGCACCTTGACGCCCACTACGCGGCCGAGGCCACTGACTTCGGGCGCAACGTCGTGGTGGGGAACTACATCTACTCCCTGTTGCTGGGCATGTCGGTACCTGACGTGTCCGGACGGGCCATCGCCAACCTGGAGGTGGAGTCACTGCGGCACGTGGCACCGACGTTCCACGGCGACACGATCTACGGCGAGACCACCGTGTTGGACAAGGTCGAGTCCAGGTCCAAGCCCGACCGGGGTGTGGTGCACGTCGAGACCCGCGGCTACAAGCAGGACGGCACGGTGGTGTGCGTCTTCCGGCGCAGGGTGATGGTCCCCAGACGAGGGGAGGGAACCTCGGAACACGACGACGCCCGCCCGCGTCCGGCCTCCTGACCGCGTACCGCCCGCCCCGGTGTCGGGGCACCCGCTCCGTCGGTCAGGGTGCCGAGCCTGCTGGGTGGTTCCCGGGACGACGGGAATCACCCGCCCAGGACGCCCCACTCTCGCAGGGTGTCGAGCAGGCCGTCGGACAGCGGCAGCCGGGCCAGTTCCTCCTCGGTTACGAAGCGAACGTCGGTGGCGTCGTCCCCGGCGACCGGTCGGCCGGAGACCACGGTGCAGGCCAGGTCGTCGATCACGTAGGTGACCCCGCCCGGGCCGGGGCGGCAGACCCGGCCGACCGCCCTGCCTGCGACCACCACCAGTCCGGTCTCCTCGTTCACCTCACGCACCGCGGCGGCCGCGGCGGTCTCCCCGGGTTCGAGCCGACCGCCGGGCAGTGACCAACGGCCGCGGTCTGGTTCGTGGCCACGTCGGACCACGAGGAGTCGACCGTCGTCGTCCCGGACGACCGCGCCGGCGCAGAAGACCCGAAGTCCCACCGAACCACCGTAACGGTGACGGTGCTTTCCCGTCCTCGATGATGCCGGACCGTGCCCGGGCAGCATGCGGATGACGAATACCGCCGGCGGCGTGCGGTGGCGACACGCCGAAGGGGTTGGTGCGGAACGGTCTGGCCGACGGTGTGGCCGGGCGTGTCGATCTCCTCCGTTTCACGCTTGTTGCCCGGGTGCGCAGGGGGACAGAACCCCCTCCGCACCCGGGCGGCGCGGCCGTGCAGTCACACCGTGGGCGGTCAGGCCGGGCCGGAGGCCGGGCAGCGGACACGCCCACTCGTCTAGGCTGTCGCCTCGCTGGGACGGGCCTGATCTCGCTGACCTGCGTGATCGGAACACGTTGGGCGCGGGGGATCGCTTTACCGAGCCTGACACGGTACAAATACGTTGCTACGTGTGACCGTCCATCGCTAAGTGTGACGGCTGGCGCGAGGAGGGGCACCGCGATGAATGTCAAGAAGATCTTGACGTGGCTGGGGATCGCCTTCGTGGCGTTCTATCTGCTGTCCTCGCCCCAGGACTCCGCGGACCTGGTGAAGAGCGCGATGGGTAACCTCGGGACGGCGGCCGACAAGGTGTCGCAGTTCGTCAAGTCGCTCGTGGGGTAGCGATGGCCACCAGGTCAGGCCCACGGCGGTACCTGCTGCCCAGTGAACGCAGGGTCATCCAGATCCGCCGACACTGGGCGGTGCTCTTCCGGCCGATCCTGGAAACGTTCGCGCTGGTCGTGTTCGCGGTGGTGGTCTCGGCGTTCTTCGCCGCGAGCCCGTTCATGCAGACACTCGCCTGGTGGATCGTCATCGTGGCGCTGGGCCGACTGGCGTGGGTCATCGGCGAGTGGTGGGTGGAGCGCTTCATCGTCACCGACCAGCGGGTGATGCTGATCTCGGGCATAGTCACCCGCAAGGTCGCCATCATGCCGCTGTCCAAGGTCACCGACATGACCTACGAGCGTTCGCTGCTCGGTCAGATGCTCGGCTACGGCGCATTCATCGTGGAGTCCGCGGGGCAGGTCCAGGCGCTGAGCACGATCCGCTTCATCCCGCACCCGGACCGGCTGTACGTGCAGGTCTCCGAGATGCTGTTCGGCCCGGCCCCGGCACCGCCGACTCCACTGGTCTGACCGAGCCCGGGACGGGAGTGCCCGACGGGTCGCGGCGGGTCTCGATACGCTGGCCTGGACAACGACCCCCCACCCCTGGCCCGGCATGCGTATCGACCTGCACGCACACTCCACCGCCTCCGACGGCACCGACCGACCGGCCGAACTGGTCGTCGCGGCCCGACAGGCCGGGCTCGACGTGGTCGCGATCACCGACCACGACACCTCGGCCGGGTGGGCCGAGGCGATGGCGGTGCTGCCGCTGGGGATGACCCTCGTTCCCGGTGCGGAGTTGTCCTGTGTGGCTGCCGGTCCGGACGGCGCCCCCACGTCACTGCACCTGTTGGCATACCTGTTCGATCCTGACCATCCAGAACTGGCGGCCGAACGCGACCGGCTCCGGCGCGACCGAGTGGACCGGGGACGGCGCATCGTGGAGCGGATGGCCGCCGACGGTCTGCCGGTGACCTGGTCGCGGGTGGCGGCGTTGGCCGAGGGCGGCTCGGTGGGCCGTCCGCACATCGCCCGTGTCCTGGTCGAAGCCGGTGTGGTGTCCTCGGTGGGCGAGGCGTTCGACCGGTTGCTGCGGACCGGCGGGCCCTACTACGTCCCCAAACACGACATGGACGCGTGCACGGCGGTGCGGTTGGTACGGGCCGCCGGCGGGGTCCCGGTGTTCGCCCACCCGCTGGCCCGCAGGCGCGGTCGGGTGGTCGGCGACGAGGTGATCGAGGCGATGGCCGAGGCCGGTCTGGCCGGTCTGGAGGTGGACCATCCCGACAACGCCGAGGACGACCGCGCCCATTTGCGGGACGTGGCCGGTTCCCTGGGGCTGTTGGTCACCGGTGCCAGCGACTACCACGGATCCAACAAGGCGGTCCGGTTGGGTGCCGGCCGCACCGCACCGGAGGTGTACCAGGACCTGGTGGCCCAGGCCCGGGGTCGGGCTCCGGTGACCGCCTGACCCCGGGGACGTACCAACCGTTGTGCGCGGCCAGCGTGGACATCCATGCCGGCCGGTACCCTCGACGGCAACGAAGGGGGAGCGATGGAGGGCAGCCTGCGGCGCGTGGGAGTGGTCGGGCGGGATGACGCCGTCTCGGGACCGCGAAACGTTACGGTGTCGGCGTGAAGCGGTTCTTCGTGGGTGCTGCGGCCGTGGCCCTCGCCCTGCTGCCAGCCACCGCCGCCTGGGCCGACCCGGTGGACGACGCGACCACCGCGCTGCGCGGCAACACGGTGTACCTGGCCACCGGCGCCTCGATGCGTGTCGACGCCGACGCGGTCCAGCAGGCGATCGGCAGCCACGAGTTGCGGGTCGCGGTGCTGCCGGGCGGGTCGGGCGACCCGGCCGAGGCGGCCACCCGGATCGGCAAGGCACTGGGCGGGCCCCGAACGGTCGCGGTGATCTCCGGCAACGAGATCGGTGCGGCCTCGAACTTCTTCTGCGCCGGTGCGGCCCAGAGCGCGATCAGCGGAGCGGCCGGCGCGCACCAGGCGGACCTCAACCGCGGTGACGCGACCAGCACCCTGGTCGATCTGGTCGCCCGACTGGGTTCGGCACCCCAGGTCGGTCGTGACTGCGGTCGGCCGGCCGCCAGCGCCACCAACGCCGGCGGGTCCGACGACCAGGGCGGTGGCGGCAGTGCCTGGCCCTGGGTGGTGGGCATCGGTGTGCTTGCCGCCGGTGGCGGCGGGCTCTACGCCGCGTCCCGTCGGCGCCGCGCCGCCAGGCTGCTGGAGGGGCGGCGGGCCGAGGTGATGTCGCTCTACGACCGGTTGGGTGCCGACGTACAGAACCTGGACACCAGGGACGACAAGGTGGCCCGCCAGGCACTGGCCGACGCCGCCGAACGCTACACCGCGACCGGGTCGCTGCTCTCCCACGCCGACACCGTCGGGGAGTACGAGGCGGCCCGCCGGACCGCGCTGGAGGGCCTCTACGCGGCCCGCACGGCACGCACCGCCCTGGGTCTCGACCCGGGCCCCGAACTGCCGTCGCTGACTCCGAACAGCGCCGAACGGCTCACCGAGGAGCGCGAGGTCACCGTCGAGGGCAAGACCTACCGGGGATATCCCGACTACACCCCGGGCGCTCCCTACTACTACGGCGGTGGTGGCGGTTACGCCTCGGGCTGGTACTCGTTCCCGTTCTGGGAGACGTTGTTGATCGGGTCCATGCTCGGCGGGGGTTTCGGCGGTTTCGGCGGTGGTGGTGGATTCGAGTCCGGGTACGACCACGGGTTCGAGGCCGGCCTGGAACAGGGTCAACACGACTCCGCCGACAGCGCCGGTGGTGGCGACTGGAGTGGTGGCGACTGGGGCGGCGGTGGCGGTGACTGGGGCGGTGGTGGCGACTGGGGCGGTGGCGGTGGCGACTGGTGACCGCCGCCGAGCAGTTGCCCCTTGACGGCATGCCGGTCCGGTTGTTCGCCTGCACACCGTCTCGGCTGGCCACCTTCACCGACTGTCCGCGCCGGTACCGCATGACCTACCTGGACCGGCCGGTGCTGCCCAAGGGGCCGCCCTGGGCGCACAACTCGCTGGGTGCGGCCGTACACACCGCACTGCGGCGCTGGTGGGAACTGCCCCGGGCTCGCCGGGTGCCGGCCGCGGCCGGGGCGCTACTGGATGGTTCCTGGCTCGACGAGGGGTTTCGGGACGCTGAGCAGTCAGCGTGGTGGCGGGACCAGGCCCGTGGGTGGGTGATCAGTTACGTCGAGGGTCTGGACCCGGACGACGAACCGGTCGGCGTCGAACGACAGGTGGCCACCCGGACGAGACGACTCGCCCTGACCGGTCGGGTGGACCGGATCGACGCGCGCGGCGACGAACTGGTCATCGTGGACTACAAGGCCGGTCGCCGGGCGCCCACCCGGGACGACGCCCGGTCGTCGTTCGCACTCGCCTGCTACGCGCTGGGGGCGGTCCGCACCCTGCACCGGCCCTGCCGTCGGGTCGAACTTCACCACCTGCGGACCGGTTCCGTGGTGGACTGGACCCACACCGACGAGTCGCTCGCCCGGCACGTGGCACGGGCCGAGAACACCGCCGACGACATCGTGGCGGCGACCGACACGCTGTCTGCCGGTGCGAAGGTGGATGACGTTTTTCCGGCACGGGTCGGGCGGCACTGTGGGTGGTGTGACTACCGTCGGCACTGTCGGGAGGGCCAGGCTGCCGAACCGGAGTTGGCCCCCTGGGCGATGCTGGACGCGGCGGCGTCCGCGCCGGTGTCACCCGATCAGGCAGCGCCCGGGTCGGTGGGCTGAGTCTGGTCCCGGCAGCCCTCTCACCCGAGGTGTCGGCCCAGGAGCGTGGAGGACTCCCATGTCCGTTCCCAGCAGAACCAGGCTGACCCGCCGGGTGCCCTGTCCGGCCACGCCCGGGCCGTCCGGACTGGCGCGAGCCGCGCGGTGGGGAGTGGTGATCGCCGCATCGATGGCGCTGGTCGCCTGCGCGTCGAGTATCGCCGGTTCGGGCACACTCGACCCGGCGGCCAAACCGGGACCCGCCGCGACCTCGGCCGCACCGAGCCCGTCGAACTCCCCGTCGGCCAGCACCGTGCCCTCGGTTGCCGCCACCGGGGGGCCGACCAGCTTCCAGATGCTGCGGTTCGACCTGCCGGTGGGATGGCGGGCCCAGCCGAGCGGCAGTTCGGCCTGTCTGAACCCGGATGGTGCGCCGGCCGGTTCCTGCACGCTGCTGATCGTGGACCTGGCCGCCGCCGAGGCCGAACACCACGCCGTCCGTCCGCCCGACCCACAGGGGCCCCAGGGCTGGTGGATGGGCGCCGGACCGCCGACCTGTCGGTCCGCCCAGCCCGTCCCGGTCACCACCAGCACGTCGACCGGTTCCACGTTCGTCAGGCTGCGGAACAAGACGGCGGCCTACGGTGCCTGGCAGGTGACCTGCGCCGACCCCGCGCGGAACTTCTCGCCCCGGTTGTGGTGGCTACCCAGGACCAGGGTGGCCTTCCTCCAGGAGCACGGAAACGCCGGTCCGGTCGACACCCAGATCAACCAGATCATGGCCTCGGTGGAAGTCGTCGAGTAACGCCGGCCTCACCAGGGTTGGACACGGCCCGTGCTGTGGACAGTGACCGGCCCGGCACGATATGACCCTGGTATGGATCTCGCCGATGCCCGCGCCTTCGTGCGCGACCACCACCGGGGCGTGTTGACCACCTTCCGCACCGACGGACGACCGCAACTGTCCCCGGTGCTGGCCACCGTGGACGAGATGGGCCGTCTGGTGGTGAGCAGTCGGGAGACGGCCTACAAGGTGCGTAACCTGCGCCGCGACCCGCGGGTGTCCTACTGCGGGTTCGAGGACGCCTTCTTCGGCCGGTGGACCCAGGTGGACGGTACCGCCGAGGTCGTCTCGTTGCCCGAGGCGATGGACGGGCTGGTCGCCTACTACCGGTCGGTGGCCGGTGAGCATCCGGACTGGGACGACTACCGCGCCGCGATGCGGGCCGAACGTCGGGTGTTGGTGGTGATCACGCCGGAGCGGGCGGGCCCGAACCGTTCGGGCTGACCGACCCGACCGTCCCGACCGCGTTGACGGCCAGCCGGCGACGTGCCTCCCGGTGATGCGGCCCCTCGCGGAGCGAGGGCGGTAGCGCGAGCAGGGTGGTGCGAAGGGCGCGGACCGCCACCGACGCGGCCAGATCGGTGCTGGGTAGACCGGGCATCCGGTACATCCGCCGGGCCCATCCGGGCAACAGACAGAACGCCAGTGTGGCCACCGCGGTCCAGGCCGGCAGGGCCGGCAGGGCGCGCGGTGGCATCGGTGGGACCAGTACGAACCTGGCCGCCGCACGGGCCTGGCGTCCACCGGCCAGCACCGGTCGGTAGGAGTCGATCCTGGCGCGCAACTCCTCGACACCGGCCGGAACGGTCTGCGGCGGTATGCCGACCAGTTCGGCCGCCCGCACCTGTTCGGCCACATAGCGGTCCGGGTCGGAGCCGGTGAGGCGGATGCCGGCCCGCCCTGCCACGGTGAGGAACGAGTCGATCTCGCAGCAGTGCACCCAGCGGAGCAGGTCAGGATCGTCCACGCCGGTTCTGCGGTGCAGGCCGCGGACCCGGGCGGCGGCGCGGTCGGCAGCCGACCGGGTACCGAAGGTGATGGTGCCCACGTACTCGGCGGTCCGCAGCAACCGCCCCCACGGATCGGCCTGGAACCCCGAGTGCTGGGCGACTCCGGCCATCGCCCGGGGGTGCAGGGCCTGGAGGTACAGCGCCCGGACACCGCCCACCCACAGGATCGGGTCGGCGTGGATCCGCCAGGTCACGCTGCCCGGCCCGAAGTAGCCACGCTGGTCTGCGCTGGTCATCACCCATGAGGGTGACATGTGTCCGCGGGTTCGCTCAACATCCGGGCGGTCCGGACCGGACGGGCTGCCGGGCGCGGTCAGGCCAGGCTGGCCAGCCCGGAGTCCGGGCTGGTGTCCGGTCGAACCGTGGCCCAGAAGCCGAGCAGTGCACGCACGGTTGCGGCGGTGTTCTCGATGGCCGGAGAGTGAACAGCGCCCCCGATCACCACGTGTGCGGCCCCCAGCCGTTCGGCCATCTCGGCCTGCACGGCCGGCGGCCAGGCATCGTCGGCCTCGCCGTAGCAGACCAACACCGGCACGCCGGTGTCGCGCAGTTCGGCGACCCGGTCCGGTTCGGTGGTCAACGCGTCGCCCATCGCCTCCAGGCCCACCGGCGAGGAGGCCAGGAAGCGACGCTTGAGGAAGGCGCGCAACTCTGGTGCGGCGTCACGCCACCTGGGGTCGCCCGCGGCGAGTTGTTCCATCCCGGCGTACACCGCAGCCATGCCGCCGGTGGCGAGCAGCGGCCGGAGCGCGTCCATCCGCTCCCGACGACTGCCGGCGATACCGTGCGGTCCCGAGTCGAGCAGCACCAGTGAGGCGAACGAACCGGGGTCGGCGATCACCGCAGCCCTGGCCACCAGGCCGCCGAAGGAGTGGCCCAGCAGGTGTACGGGGGTGCCCAGGTCCTCGGCGACGGCGAGTACGTCACGGGCCAGCGTGGGCACCGCGTAGGCGGCCGGATCGTCCACCCCCGGTGACTCGTACTGACCGCGCTGGTCCATGGTGACCGCCCGCCAGCCGGCCTCGGCAAGTGGGTCCAGCAGGGGCAGGAAGTCCTCCTTGCTGCCGGTGTATCCGGGCACCAGCAGGATCGGCGGCCGACCGGTGGTGCCGTTCGGGTCGGTGTCACGCAGGGCGAGTGGTCCGCTGGGGGTGTCGACCGTGCGCGCGACGGCGGTGGTCGAGATGGCGATCTGGGTCACGGCCCAATCCTGCCGGCTGCCGGGCACCGGTCGCCACCGCCCCACCGCTTCGAGCGGTGCCTCCCGCCACGGATCAGAGGCGGATCCGTCGGGTTGACCGACCCGGTCGACCGAGCGGGTCAACCGAGCGGGTCAACCGATCAGCCGTACCGGCGGAATCCTCCCTCGGAGTGGATCACCTGCCCGGTGATCCAGCGCGCGTCCTCACCGCACAGCCAGCAGACCGCCCTGGCCGCGTCGTCTGGCTCCCCCCAACGGCCGGAGGGGAACTGCCGCCGGACCCGCTCGGCGTCGGCACCGGACAGCCACCCGGTGTCGGTGGGACCGGGGTTGATCGCGTTCACCGTGACGTCTCGATCGGCCAGGATGTCGGCCAGCGACGGCACCACGGCTTCCAGTGCGCCCTTGCTGGCCGCGTAGGCCAGCTCGGTGGGCATGGGTCCACGTGCCTGTCCACTGCTCAACAGCACGATCCGGCCGCCGCCCCGCGTCGGGTCGTACGCCTTGGCGAACGCCTGAACCAACAGCAGGGTGGCCCGCACGTTGACCAGCAGGTGTGCGTCGATCTGTTCGGCGCTGGCGGAGTCCAGGCTGGTGGCGGTGGAGTGGGCGTGGTTGGCGACCAGGGTGTCCACCCCGCCGTAGGCGGTCACCGCCGCGGTCACCAGCCGGTGCGGGGCGGTGGTGTCGCGCAGGTCCACGGTCAGGTGTTGTGCCCGGGTGCCCAGCCGGTTCAGCTCGGCCAGCAGCTCGGGTACCCCGTGTCGGTCCCCACCGTAGGGTTGCCGGTCGTCGTAGGCCGGCAGGCCGGTGAGCAGCAGGTCGTGGTCCGGGGCGAGGCGGCGCGCGATGGCCGCCCCGATGCCGACCCGGCGTGAGACCCCGGTGATCAGGGCGACTCTTCTCAGTGCCGGCCTCCCCATTCGTGGTGTTGACCGGTTTTGGACCGATCGTTCGGTGGTCAACCGTACATGATCATCCCGTTTGGTCCGGTGGTCACGATGCCTCCGCCGATCCGAGCCAACCCGGACACCCGACCGGTGGCCGCACCGTCGATCCGCACCCTGTGCAGCACCCGACCGTCGGAGGCACCCCGTTCGACGAATCCGGTGCCGTCCGGATACACCACGGTGGCGACCTGCCGCGCGGCTGGTCCCTCTGCCGGGGTACTCCACCGGACCCGGGCCCGGGTGAGGTCCACGGCGAACAGGTGGCTTCCGGTCCAGACCACCAGGGTGGACAGGAACGTACTGGCGTCGGGAACAGCCGGGTCCGCCCGGTCCGGTGTGGTCGGCTCGATGGTCGGGTCCGGCGAGCTGACCGCGCCGACCTGGGTACCCCGGGAGTCGAACAGGGTCACCGCCTGGCGTCCCTGGTACGTCCCGTACAGGGAAACCCGCTGGTCGGCCGCCAGTGGGCTCAGCCGAGTTCCGTCGACCGGTACCGACCAACGTTCGTCCTTGCCGACCAGGTCGTGCAGGGCCAGCAGTTGGCCCTCATGCTGGCAGGACAGCACCACCGCCACACCCAGGTCCCCGGCCACCGGCTGGCCGAAGGTGCAGCCGGCCTTGGTGTAGGTCCAGCGTTCCAGGCCGGTGTCGGCGTGGTAGGCGACCAGCCGGGTACCGCTGCCGGCCACCACCATCGCCGGACCGGCGTGCAGTGTGGCGTCCACGTCCAGGTCTGCGGTGCGGTACCACCGGCGTTGGCCGGTCCCACCCTCCAACGCGACCAGGTCGGTGCACCCGCCGTCGTGCCGGAACGCGGCCACCACGGCCCTGTCCACGGTGACCCAGTCGCACAGCGTTGCGTTGTTCCGCTGGTAGTGCCAACGTTCCTGGCCGGTGGTCGGGTCGTGCCCGGTGATGCGGTGCGCGCTCGCGGTGATGACGGTCGAGTCCACCACCGGGTTCTGCGGTCCGTCCTGGCCTGGCACCGACCAGGCGCTCCGTACCGATCCGGGCAGCGGGGTCAGGTCCAGTCGCGGCGCCGGGCCGGCGGCCGCCCTCAGTCGGGTGTTCCACCAGTCGCTGCCGCCGACCACCGGCACGGCCAGGGTGGCCAGCACCGCGGTGATCGCCAACAGACAAACGGCAAACGGCACGAAGGGACGGATGCGGGACGAACTCACGGGTCGATTCTCCCCTGACCAACCAGGACAGGTGCGCGGTTGCCGTCACCGCACCCGGGTGGTCCGTGCCGAACCCCGCCGCCGGACCAGCAGGCGCTCCGGAGCCGACCGTCTACTCCCCGCCGGGTGCGTCCACTCCGGCGGGCTGCCCGACAGCGGAGTCTGCGCCACCACCGGGGCGACGCCGACGCCGGCGCCGACGGGTCCTGACCTCGACCGGCTCACCACCCGCGCCGTGCTCCGGCGCTGGTGGGGTGGACCCGGTCGGCTCGGTGGACCGGGTGGGCTCGGTGGCCGTGGCCGGCAACGGAGAGTCGCCCAC
>DATCWR010000408.1:0-4646 GCA_036566245.1 Mycobacteriales bacterium
TGGAACTGACCAACCTGGAAAGGGAGGTACTGACCTGCCTGGCCGACGAACCCGACAGGGTCTGGTCCTACGAGCAGCTTCACGTCGCGGTGTGGCGAAGCGCCTACGTCGGTGACCGGTCCAGCGTTCACTCGACGATCAAGCGGCTGCGCCGCAAGCTGCGCGAGGCAGGCGTTGACCTGATCATCCAGGCCACCCGCGGGATCGGCTTCCGGCTGTGCTCGACCACAAACCAGACCTGACCTGACCTGACCTGACCCGTTCCGCTGCCACCACGGTCCATCCCGTGGACCACGGTGGCCAACACACACACCCCGGGCGCTTCGGGGGCACCCGGGAACCAGAGTGCTGTTCGCCCCCACGTCGTCACGACGCAGACCCAGCGCCAACAACACGCCACATTCTTGTCTCCTCGTCGCCCTTTGTCGTGAGACCCGCATGACCGATCCAGATTGCTTGGATTGTCGGAGTCGGTCACTCGGCCGTTCCATACCGATCCGTTCGACGAGATTCCGTTGTGCAGTCCGAAAGAGAGCGGATCGCCGCGGCGGCCTTTCAGATGAACGGCCCTACGCCGGTAGAACCAACGCCGAGCTGGCCGGTTACCGGTATAGCGCAACCGACGTGTCGCACCAGACGCACAGGTGTCCCGTCGATGTCCGAGCGGATCACGACCGCGCGGGAACGGTATGACGACCGGCGGAGAAGGTCCGGAACGCACACGCACCTCTCGATGGGACGCCGTGCCTCGACCCGTGCGTGGCCTGGGTCACACCCGTTGCCTGTCACGTTCCGGCAGCGGTGTTTGTCGCATGGGCACCGACACCATCACGCTCTGGGAGTGAGAGATGAAGATCGACCATCAGATCGTCGTCCTGGGCGCCGGGTACGCGGGAATGATGTGCGCTGTCCGCCTGGCCAGGCGCACCCGCCGGCTCGGTGTCGGGATCACGTTGGTCAACCCCTCGGTCCGGTTCACCGAGCGGCTGCGCATGCACCAGCTCGCCGCCGGGCAGGAACTGGCCCACCACCCGATTCCCGACCTGCTCGCGAGCACCGGCGTCGCCTTCCTGCGTGGAACAGCCACCATGATCGACGCCGTCGCCGGGCGGATCACCGTTGACGGCACCGAGACCCTGCGCTACGACACCCTTGTGTACGCGGTGGGCAGCCGTGCCGACACCGGTGCTGTTCCCGGAGCCGCCGAGCACACGTTCATCCTCGACGACCCACACCTCGCCCACCGGTTCTCCATCCGCCTGGCCGAACTGGCCACCGTGGGCGGCGGGACGGTGACGGTCTGCGGCGGTGGCCTCACCGGAGTCGAGGCCGCCGCGGAGGTCGCCGAAGCGCATCCGGGCCTGCGGGTCACCCTGGTCAGCCGCGATATACCCGGCGCGAAGATGGGTGAGGCGGCACGTGCCCACCTGCACCGCGCGTTGGAACGCCTTGGCGTCACCTGCGAGGTCGGTGTGGCGGTGACCAGGGTGCTGCCCGACGCGGTCGAACTCGACGACGGCCGGATGGTCGACACCGACGTGTGCCTGTGGACCGCCGGGGTCCGGGTGCCCGCGCTGGCGGCGGAGTCCGGGATCGAGACCGACGACCGCGGTCTTGTCGTGGTCGACGCCACCCTGCGGTCCGTTTCGCATCCGAACGTCCACGCCGTCGGTGACGCGGTGGCGGTCCGGCAGGAGTGGGGGCAGGTGCACGGCACCTGCCAGAGTGGTGTTCCCACCGCCGTGTACGTCGCTGATGCCATTGCCCGGCGGCTACGGGGCAGGAGGGTCAAGCCGTTCCGGTTCGGCTACGTCCACCAGCCGGTGAGCGTCGGCCGGCGCGACGCGGTCGTCCAGTTCACCTACGCCGACGACACTCCGCGGCGCTGGTATCTGGCCGGCCGGCCCGCCACGCTCTACAAGGAGATGGTCAGCAGCAGCCCGCTGCCCACGTACCGTCTCAGTCGGCGCCTCAACATCCCTGCCGGCCTGTTGAGGGGTTCTCGTGCCACCCGGGCGTGATGGGATGAGCGGCGCCGTGTCCAGGGACCCCTTCGTCGAGCACCGCAGGCTGCTGTTCGCCATCGCCTACCGGATGCTGGGTAGCGTCGCCGACGCCGAGGATGTCCTCCAGGATGCCTGGCTTGCCCTGTACGGCACCGACCACGGCACCATCAGCAATCCCAGGGCCTACCTGGTACGGATGGTGACCAACCTGTCGTTGAACCGGCTCACCTCCGCCCGGGCGGTCCGCGAGACCTACGTCGGTCCGTGGTTGCCCGAACCCCTGCTGACCTCATCCGACGTCGCCGACGAGGCCGAGTTGGCCGACACCGTCTCCACCGCGATGCTGGTGGTGCTGGAAACGCTCAGCCCCGTGGAGCGCGCGGTGTTCCTGCTACGCGAGGCTTTCGGCTACTCCCACGCCGAGATAGCCGACACCCTCCGCCGCCCGGAGGCGACCATCCGTCAGATCGCCCACCGCGCCCGTGAGCACGTCCGGGCTCGCCGGCCCCGGTTCGACACCGACCCTGTTCGGCGCCAGGAGATCACCGCGCGGTTCCTGGCGGCCTGCGCGGGTGGCGACCTGAACGCGGTCATGGAGCTGCTGGCGCCCGACGTGACCGCCTGGTCGGACGGAGGCGGCAGGGTCACCGCGGCCCGCCAGGCCCTGCGGGGTGCGGATCGCGTCGCCCGCTGGACGCTGGGTGTTCTGGCGAAACCGGAGGCCGTCGGCGTCAGCATGGAGGCCGCCACCGTCAACGGCGAACTCGGTGTGCTGTTCACCCTGCACGGGGATCCGGTCGGCGCCCTGTCCTTCGACCTGGCCGACGGCCTGATCCGCACCCTGCGCTTCCAGGTGAACCCGGACAAGCTCCGGGGCCTGCGCCCGGGCGCGTCCCGGTATGGAGAGTGACCCGCCGGCGTTGCCCAGCCGTGCCGGAAGGAACGTAACCGGATCTTTCCGCCACACCGCACGCCGGCTGGCAGTGTTCCGGTTCATGGCACGCGTCGTGGGAGTTCTGGCCGCCCTGGCAGTCGGGCTGTTGAACGGCTGCTCGCCCGGTACCAACGCGGCGATCGGCATCGGCTACGACACGCAGGGCCGGTTGGTCGGTGCGGTGCGGGTCTGCGAGGGGAGTGCGGTACGGGTTCACCTCGCACCGACGCAGCCTGAGGAGGCCGCGGACGTCGGAACCTGGAACCGGACGCCGCCGCTCACCGGTACCGAGTCGTGGCTGTTACAGGTCGAGGAGTCTGGGCGGTGGCGATCCGGAAACCGCCTGGCCGCGTTGGCTCCCGATACGGAGTACTCCTTCTGGAGCGAGGACAAGAACGTCGGCCACACCAGCCACGGGTTGTTCTTTCGTGGTCGTGACCTTGCTCGGCTCAGGCCCGGTGAGGTGCTTGTCTCACACTTCTCCGGCCCGACCGACGCCCAGGGGTACCGGACCCCGCGTCTGGCGGTCATCCGGCTGGACCAGATGAAGCACGAGAGTTGTTGATGCGGTGTGTGTCAGGGATCGTCACGTCCTGCTGCTGTGCCGACCCCTCAGCCGCCAGGCGACCACATGGAACCCTGCGTGGCGCACTGACACACCCGCTGACCTGTGGAGCGGGCGACGGGAATCGAACCCGCATGGCCAGCTTGGAAGGTGGGTACCTCGCCTGAACGGCCGGCCAACGGCCGGGACTCACGAGGCATCGGGGTCGAACTGTCCTCGTGAGTCTCCGCCGTACCCCGTGGTTGACCCTGCGGTGTGGCACGTATGTGGCACGGCTCTGCATGTTGTCGCTTGATCAGGGACGTCGTGGGCGGTGCATTGAACACGGTGGGTGACGATCTGGCTGCGGTGTCGTTGTTGGATGTGAGGGGTGGACGGGTGGGACGATGTGCGGGATGCGTTGGGAGGTGGTTGCGGTGAGCAGTGGCATGGAGCAGGTGCCTGCGCCGCGCCGGTCTGCGCATGAGTCGTTGGATGAGCAGGCTCGTCGCAAGGGTGCCCGGCCGTTGCGATCGGCCAAGGAGTTGCGGAACGACGAGGTGTGGGAGTCCGACGAGGAGTTGGCGGAATTCTTGGCCTATCTCGAGGTCGCCCGCCAGCCGGGTTCTGTGTGACTTTGATGCGTTATGCGGTGCTGGACACGAACGTCGCGTCGTTGAGTGTCAAGGGTGAGATGCCGGCGTCGATGACCGCGCGGCTGCTCGGGGCGGTGCCGGTGATCACGTTCGTGACGGTGGGCGAGTTAACCAAGTGGACGGCGTTGCGGGACTGGGGTCAGCGGCGGCGTGGGGCTCTTGACCTGTGGATCAGCCAGCGGGTGGTCCTTGACTGCGACCAGGCGGTGGCTCGGCGGTGGGGTCTGCTGTCGGCAGCAGCGGTGCGGCGGGGACGGCCGCGTCCGGACAACGACACCTGGATCGCAGCGTGCTGCCTGGTGGAGGGCCTACCGCTGGCGACGCTCAACGTAAAGGACTTTACCGACTTCGCCGATCACGAGGGGCTGGTGCTGCTGTAGCCAGGCCACGGGGCCAGTGCGGAGCGGGCGACGGGAATCGAACCCGCATGGCCAGCTTGGAAGACGAGCCACCTGCCTGAAAGGCCCAGCAGCGGCGGGGACTCACACAGGGCGGTGTGCGATCCG
>DATCWR010000419.1:0-4969 GCA_036566245.1 Mycobacteriales bacterium
CAGTACCAGGCGCCTGGGTCCGGCCGCGCGCGCGACCGCCGCGCCGGTCGTCGGACTGCCGGTGAAGCTGATGACGTCGATCTGGGGAGCCGCGCACAGGGCGGCGCCAACCTCGCCGCCGCCGTGCAGCAGTTGCACCGCCTCCATCGGGGCGCCCGCCGACAGCAGCAGCGCCACCACCGCCGCGGACACCGCCGGCGCCTGTGGCGGCGCCTTGACGATCGTGGTGTTGCCGGCCGCGAAGGACGCGCCAAGTTTGTGCGCCAACAGGTTCGCCGGTGCGTTGAACGGTGTGATCGCCAGTGCGACACCCGCCGGTGCCCGATAGGTCAGGGCGGTGTTGCCGATCCCGCGACCCCGACCGGCCACCGGCAGTACGTCGCCTCCGATCTGGCGCGCCTCGGCGGCACAGATCGCGAACGTTTCGGCGACCCGGGCGAGTTCGCCACGGCCGTACTGCACCGGCTTGCCAAGCTCGCGGGCGATGAGCTGCGCCACGTCGTCACGGTGCGTCACCGCGAGGCGGGACGCACGGTCGAGGATGTCCGCACGGGCGGCCGGGGCGAGTGCGGACACCTCGGCCGCGGCCCGGTCGGCGTAGTCCGCGGCCACGGCGACGTCGGCCGGCTGGGCGATCCGGGCACGGCTGACCACCTGGCGCAGGTAGGGCCCCAGCCGCTCCGCCGTGGGCCCATCCTGTAGCCAGACGCCGGCCAGCAGCGCCGGCGCGGGCGTCACAGCATCACCGACGGCCGACCGCAGGATCGTCTCCAGCATCCGTGCCCCTCCTCAGGCCAATCCGCTTGGCGGTACATCTGGACCGCTCTGTGGACTCGGTGTAACGTACGGTCGTCCGCCTGCTCCTGGCAAGAGGTGGGCCGAGAAAGTTACCAACGTATGACGTCCATACGTCAGGGAGAATCGGCACCCGGAGGTCGGTGGTGACGTTGTTCAAAGCAGCACGCCACCACCACGGATGCGACGGAAGTGAGGGATCGTGAGAGAAGCCACCGGTCGGCGCCAGGAGGCCGCGGCTGTTCCGAACGAAACGGCAGAATCCGGAGGGGTGCGCAGTGTCCAGCGCGCGCTGGACATCCTGTCGTTGCTCACGGAGGACCGGCCACTCGTCACCATCCGCGACATTGTCGAGGCCACCGGACTGGCCAAGACGACGGTAATCCGGCTCGCCCAGACACTGGAACAGAGCGGCCTTCTGTGGGCCACCTCCAACGGTTACATGGCCGGGCCCGGCCTGTGGCGTTGGGCGCATCTGGTGGAGCGCAGTTGGGAGCTCCCGCCCGAGACCCAGAAGTCGATGCGTGAGCTGGCCATAACACATCGCGAGACCGTGAACGTCTACGCACCGCGCGACACCCACCGGGTCTGTATCGGCCAGCAGGAGAGCCCACAGCCGCTGCGACATGTGGTACATATCGGCGACGAACTTCCGCTGTGGGGAGGCGCCTCGTCCAAGGTACTGCTGCGCGACGCGTCACCCACGCTGTTGATCCGTATCGCACGCAGTTCGCCCTATGGCGACGGCCACGTCAAACGACTGCGGGAATGGATCGACGAAGCAACGGCCCGGGGCTACGCGGTCAGCCACGGCGAACGCGAGGACGGCCTTTCCGCGGTCGCCGTGCCGATCCTCGGTCGGTCCGGAGCGGTGGTCGCCGCGCTGTCGCTCAGTGGACCCACGGTCCGCTTCCCAGACAACCGGGTCGCCGAGTTCGTGGCTGATCTCACCCAGGTCGCCCAGCGCATGTCCGATCGCGGCTTCGACCACCCGCTTGGTTCCTCGATCTGAACATCACCCTGGGCGCGGCATCACGTCGGCAGGTGATGCCGTAGAAGGAGTTGGCGAATGCACGAAAGACCGCTTACCGGCACCCGGATACTCGACCTGACCAACGTCCTGGCTGGGCCCTACTGCAGCTACCAACTGATGCTGCTCGGCGCCGAGGTCGTCAAGATCGAGATGCCCGGGCGCGGCGACCTCGCCAGACACCTGGGCGCCGAACAGGAGCTCAACGAGATAGGCCTCGGTGCGTCCTTCCTTGCCCAGAACGCCGGTAAGAAGTCGATAAACCTGAACCTCAAGGACCCCGACGACCGAGCCACCTTCGAACGAATGGTGTGTAGCGTCGACGTATTACTGGAGAACTTCCGTGCCGGTGTGATGGCCCGCCTCGGATTCGGCTGGGAACGGCTGCGGGAGTTGAACCCGCGGCTCGTCTACTGCGCCATCACCGGCTTCGGCCAGAGCGGACCGATGAGCCAGGCACCAGCCTACGACCAGGTGATCCAGGGACTGTCGGGAATGATGAGCATCACCGGCACGAGCGACACCGCGCCGCTACGGGTGGGCTTTCCGATCTGTGACACCGTTGGCGGACTGGCCGCCGCACTGGCCATCGCCGCCGCACTGACCGGCCGGAAGGAGACCGGAAAAGGCTGCTTCCTCGATGTCTCGATGCTGGAGACGTCCATGTCCGCGATGGGCTGGGCGATCTCCAACTATCTGGTCAGCGGGACGGCTCCAGAACCGATGGGCGACCAGAACGCCACGGCCGCCCCGTCCGGCACGTTCAGGGCCGCCGACGGTCCGCTGAACATCGCCGCCAACCGGCAGACCCAGTTCGAGACGCTGTGCCGGCTGGTCGACCGCACGGACCTGATCAGCGACGTCCGCTTCGCCGACAGGGAGGCCCGCAAGTGCCACCGCGAGGAACTCAACACGGAGCTCAACGAGGCACTTGCGACCCGCACCGCGATGGAGTGGGAGCGCATGCTGTCGGCCGACGGTGTTCCGGCGGCGCGCGTCCTCACCGTCGAGCAGGCGGTCGAGTCCCCGCAACTGCGGCACCGGTCGTTCTTCACTGATCTGCCGTTCCCGGATGGATCGGGGCGGGTGCTACGGGTGGCCAGCAGCGGCGTGCTCCACGACGGGCAGCCGCTGCCCCCCACGGCCGCACCGCCCCTGCTCGGTGAACACAACGCCGTGCTGTCGGACCTGCTCGACCGCTGGGAGAGCGACCGGCCGAACCAGCACGCCCAGGGGGGGAAACCAGACGATGACCGGTAGGGACGAGGTCGCAGACTGGTGGGCTACCGCGGTCAGCCGCATCGAGCCGGGTGTCATCGAGCTACGCGGACATCCCGTGCAACAGCTCATCGGTACCGCCGGGTTCGGGTCGGTCATCTGGCTCATGCTTCGCGGCGAGTTGCCAGATCCGGCACAGGGTCGGCTGTTGGAGGCCGCGCTGGTGGCCTCGGTTGACCACGGGCCGCACGCCCCGTCCATCGCGGCGGCCCGGATGGCCGCCACCTGCGGCGTCGGAATCAACAACGCCATGGCCACCGGCGTCAACCTGCTCGGCGACGTCCACGGCGGCGCCGGCCAGCAGTGCGTCGAGCTACTGAACGAGATCTGCGCCGCGACCGGCGACCACGGTGACGTCCTGACCACCGCTGACACGGTCGTGGGCCGATGGCGGGAGCGGTCACCGTACCTGCCCGGGTTCGGCCACCGCTTCCATCGCATCGATCCGCGACGCGATCCACTCCTGTCTCTTGTGGACAACGCGGTGACCGACGGCGTGGTCGCCGGCCAGCACCTCGACGCCGCCCGCGCGGTCGAAACCGTCCTCAACCGCGGCCGCAGCAAGCCGATACCGATGAACGTCGACGGTGCCACCGCGGTCATCTACGCCGAACTCGGCTTTCCCCCGGTGGCGGCTCGGGGCCTGTTCGTCCTGGCCCGTAGCGTCGGGGTACTCAGCCACGCCCTGGAGGAAACCGAGCAGGGCCGGCGTATCAAGGGTCCGATCCCACGATCGATCCAGCCGACCTATCTCGGCTGAGGTGACCGAGGCGGCAGGTTCACGGTCTGCTGTGGCACTGCCCGGACACCGGCTGACCCGCCGGCACACCGCCCGCACCACCGGCCCTGACCCAGCCGGGTCCAACCGCGTGTGTGGGCGGGCAACGTGGGTACAACGCCCGCCGGCTGTAACCGACGCCGGCGACGTCCCTGGCGCTGAGAACACCTTGCCGGACGCCGGTGGTGGCTGGCCGGCGGGATACGGTTGCGGCCACAGCCGGCGCCCATGGCGGGACGCGGTCTTCGCCCTGCGGCAGGAGGTCACCCACGTTGTCCCAGGAGCGGGAAGCACCCTCCACCGGCGGGGACCTTCTCGATCTGCGACCTGACTGTGCGCGCTGCTTCGGGCTGTGCTGTGTGGCGCTGCCCTTCACCGCCTCGGCCGACTTTCCGGTCGACAAACGCGCCGGGCAGCCCTGCGTGCACCTGCGGGCGGACTTCGGCTGCGGCATCCACGCACACCTGCGCGGGCAGGGTTTTGCCGGCTGCACCGTGTTCGACTGCTTCGGCGCGGGACAGAAGGTCTCCCAGACCACCTTTGGTGGGCAGGACTGGCGGCAGGCGCCCCATACCGCGCGGCAGATGTTCGACGTGTTCTCCGTCATGCGGCAGCTTCACGAGATGCTCTGGTACCTGACCGAGGCGCTGGGACTGCCGCCGGCCCGCCCCGTCCACCGCGATCTCGGCCGTGTGCGCGACGACATCGACCGCCTCACCCGCGGCGGTGCCGAGACGTTGGAGGGGATCGACGTCCCGGCGCTCCGTCACGACGTCGGCACCCTGTTGGCCCGCGCCAGCGAACTGGTGCGGGCCGGGGTACCGGGCCGCCGGAAGAACCGTCGGGGAGCTGATCTCATCGGAGCCGACCTCAACGGCATCAGCCTGCGGGGGGCTGACCTCCGCGGGGCCTACCTCATCGCGGCCGACCTGAGGCACGCCGACCTCAGGGCAGCCGATCTACTCGGGGCCGACATGCGAGACGCCGACCTGAGCGGCGCCGACCTCACCGGAAGCCTCTTCCTCACCCAGTCCCAGATCAACGCGACCAGGGGGATGACGCCCGGCACTCACCCGCCCGGCGCACTG
>DATCWR010000424.1:0-6217 GCA_036566245.1 Mycobacteriales bacterium
CGGACCGCCAACCGGACCGGTCGGTTGGCCGGGGCTGTGGTGGGCCTGGTGCTGGTCTTGGTGGTCGGCCTGCTGGCCTGGAACGCGTTGCTGCCCGCCGGCACCGCCGACACCACCGGTGATGTGGCCGCGGGGTCGACCCTCCCGGCCGGCCCGCCGACCCCCGACCGACCGATGCCACCGCTGGCCAGGCTGTGCCCGGCGGGCCAGACCGCACCGGGTCCGAGCACCACCCCGAGCGGGCCGGCCACGACCGGGCCGCGGATCAACGACGCCGACACCGGAATCTCCTACGTTCGCCTGGGTGCGCCCTGGCAGCCGTGGGACAGGATCTGGATCGGTGGGGTGCTGGGCGTGCGCTACCAGGCGGGGTACTACCTGGTCACCCAGAAGGGCGTGGGCGGTGGGCCCAGCGACTACTACGCCACGGTGCTGTCCGGCTCGGTACCGGCCACGGTGGGCGACGCACTGCACCCGGACATGGGCTGTGTCGCCCGGGAGGTCGCCGAGGACGCCCGGCGGAGTTTCTACCCCGACCCCAACTCCCAGGAGATGCTGGCAGCCCACCCGGTCACCGTCTCGGGACACCCCGGATACCTGGTCAGCTTCCACCTGAGCTTCGACGTGCCCGGCTACGACGCCACGGGGGAACTGGCCGAGATACTGGTGTTGGACGTGGGAACCCCCCGGGTGGCCGTGCTGTACGTGTCCATTCCGGACACACACCAGCAGTACGATCCGGTGGCCGACCAGGTCATCGCGTCGGTCTCGGTGCCCTGACCGCTCAGCGGTAGACGCCGATCCGGGCATCGGTCAGCACGACCACCGCGCCACCGACGGTCATCAGTCGGGCGTCGACGGGCAGGTCGGGGAGCGACCACAGCGTGGCCAGGTTGCCCGGGTGCAGCGCCGACACCTGCCCGTCCCGCCGGACCAGGACGGCCCCGGCGCACACGGCCAACACCTCGGTGACCCGGTCGGTCGAGGCCACCGGTCTGCCGTCGGCACCGTCCAGGAGCAGGAGCCGCTGACCGCGTCGGCCGAGCACCAGGTTCCGCTGCCCGGTCCGCAGTGGCCTGGGCGCGGACACCCAGCGTGGTTCGGGTCGGGTGTAGCGCGGTGCGCCGGTGTGTGCGTCGACCACCCACACCGAGCCGTCCGGGTAGCCGACGGCCAGTGCGCTGCGGCTCACCGGCGTCACCGTCACCGCGGTCTGCCCGGGGGCGGGGTCCACGTCGGTGCCCGACCGGTTCGGTCGGCTCCACAGTGGCGCACCGTCGGCGACGTCGAAGGCGGCCAACCCGTACGGTCCGGCCAGCACCAGAACCCGGTTGGCGATCCTCGGGGTGGCCCCGCCGGTGGGCACGGTCCAGACCGGCCGGCCGGTGGTCAGGTCCAGCCGAACCAGGGTGGCGTGCCCGCCGTGGTCCAACCGGGCGAACAGCCCGCTCTCGGCGACCAGTGGGTCGCGCGCACCGGACAGTTCCCACCGGCGAGCCCCGGTGCGTGGGTTCACTCCGACCAGGCCGGAGTCGGTGGCCAACACCGCCACCGCATCCGGGGTGTCAGCGCCCGCGACGAAGTGGTGGCCCACCCGGGCTGGTTCGGTGCCTGGCTGCCACATCACCCGACCGTTCACCCGGTCCAGCAGGGCCACGGCCTGGCCGGTTGCCTGGTCGGTGACCGACAGTAGGCGACCTGAGTCGCCCAGTCGCAACCCGGCGCCCGCAGTTGCGGACAGCCGGGTGACCCACCGGGCGCGGCCGACCCGGATGTCGAACCCGGTCACGGTGGCCTGCCCGTGCCTTCCCGACAGCGTGTAGATCCCGTCGGGGCGGACCACGATCCGGCCGGGACGGGTGTCGGCGTCACGTGACCACACCGGGCGGGGTGTGCGGGACGGGGGCGGGGCCAGGGCGGCCCACCCGGCCGCCGCCGACCACGACTCGGGTGTCACCCGGCCGGGGGATGGCGATGCTCGGGGAATCAGCCCGGCCAGCGCCACCGCGGCCAGTCCCACGGCGAGCCAGCGCAGCCGATGCCCGGGACCGGAACAGGCCAGGGCCGGCACACCATCCATGATGGCGAGTTGGCCGGGCCGGCGCGATTGCGGCACCTCTGCGAACGGCCGGGCTCGACTCGGGTTAAGGTCGCGACGTGCCGAAGGCCGTGAAGCTTCCCGCCCCGTCCTACCCACTGCATCGGTTCCGGCTTGACAATGGTCTGTCCGTGCTGCTGGCTCCTGACCGCAGCATGCCGGTGGTCGGTGTCGCGGTGTACTACGACGTGGGGATCCGCTCCGAACCAGAGGGGCGCACCGGTTTCGCGCACCTGTTCGAACACCTGATGTTCCAGGGTTCGGCGAATCTTGAGAAACTGGCACACTTCCGTTATGTCCAGTCGTCCGGTGGCACGTTCAACGGTTCGACCCACCTGGACTACACCAACTACTTCGAGGTGCTGCCCAGTAACGCCCTGGAGCGGGCACTGTTCCTCGAGGCCGACCGGATGCGCGCCCCCCGGATCACCGAGCCGAACCTGGTCAACCAGATCGCGGTGGTCAAGGAGGAGATCAGGGTCAACGTGCTGAACCGGCCCTACGGCGGTTTTCCCTGGCTGCTGCTCCCGCCGGTCATGTTCGACACCTTCCCCAACGCGCACAACGGCTACGGCGACTTCGTGGACCTGGACTCGGCCAGCGTGGCCGACGCCCTGTCGTTCTTCGACCGCTACTACGCACCGGCCAACGCGCTGCTGTGCGTGGCCGGCGACCTGGATCCGGACCAGACCATCGCGATGGTGCGCCGGTACTTCGACGACATCCCGGCCCGGCAGGCACCGCCGAGGCGGGACCTCACCGAGCCCGAGCCAGCAGGTGAACGACGCGATCGGCACGTCGACGCGCACGCACCGACTCCGGCTCTGGCCTCGGCCTGGCCGGTGCCCGATCCGGTGTCGGCGTTGGACGACTACCTGCCCTTCGTGGTGCTCGCCGAGGTGCTTGCCGACGGCGACGCGTCCCGACTGGAGCGGCGGTTGGTGCAGCGCGACCAGATCGCGACCCACCTGTCGGCCTATCTGGGTTTCATGGGTGACCCGTTCGACGTGCGCGGACCCACCGCGATGCTGTTCCAGGCACACCACCCCGGCGAGGTCGCCGCCGACCGGATTCTGTCCACGGTGGACGAGGAACTGGACCGACTGGCCAACGACGGGTTGGGTGATGGCGAACTGCGTCGGGTCACCGCCCGGACGGCCACCCAGTTGCTGCGCGACGTCGATCCCGTGCTGGGACGTACCCTGACCCTGGCCGCCCTGGAACAGCAGCACGGTCGGGCCGAGTTGCTGCACGAACTGCCGGGCCGGCTGGCCGCGGTGAGCGAGGAGCAGGTGCGTCAGGCCGCCGCGACCCTGCGTCCGGACCGCCGCGCCTGCCTCGAACTGGTGCCCGGGGGAGACAGATGACCGTCGCCGAGGCCGTGACCAGCGGCGCGAACCCGGACGCCCGACCGACCGAGTCGAGGAGTGTCGTGTCACAGCCGCCTGTTGTCGTGCCGCCGTTGGGCCCACCGGCGCGGTTCCGCCGGCCCAGCATGGACGAGCGGGTACTGGACTCGGGTCTTCGGGTGCTGGCGGTACGTAAGGCCGGCGTGCCCCTGGTCGAGGTGCGGCTGCGGATTCCGTTCGCCGGCACCGCGCCGTCCCACCGGGCCCGCACCACCCTGCTGACCAACACCATGCTCACCGGCACCGACCGGCACGACCAGGTGGGTCTGGCCGAGGCGCTCCAGGAACTGGGCACCAGCCTGTCCGTGTCGGCCGACCCGGACCGGCTGCTGGTCGGCGGCGCGGTACTGAGAACCGGCCTGTCCCGGTTGCTCGACCTGCTGGCCGAGATCCTGGTCGGCGCCAGTTACCCGGTCGCCGAGGTGAACGGGGAACGTCAGCGACTGCTCGACCGGCTGGCCATCTCCCGGTCACAACCGTCCGTACTGGTCCGCGAGGCGCTGCTGCGGCGACTGTTCGGCGACCACCCCTACGCCCGGGAGATTCCCGAACCAGACGCGGTCGCGGTGGTGGGGCCGGCCCAGCTTCGTCGGCTGCACCGCCAACGGGTGGTGCCGGCGGGGGCCACCCTGACCCTGGTCGGTGACCTGTCCCCGGCCCGGGCACTGGACGCGGCCGAGTCGGCCCTGGCCGACTGGGTGGTGCCGGCCAGCCAGCCCCGGTTGCGCGCCCTACCCCCGGTGGCTCCCGGTCCGACCCTGGTCGTGCACCGGGCCGGTTCGGTGCAGTCCTCGATCCGGGTCGCCGGTGCCGCACTGTCCCGGGACGACCCGTCCTACCCGGCCCTCCAGTTGGCCAATCTCATCTACGGTGGGTACTTCTCCTCTCGTCTGGTGGAGAACATCCGGGAGGACAAGGGCTACACCTACAGCCCGCACAGCCGGTTGGAACACGGCGTGGCCGGTTCGAGCCTCGTGGTCGACGCCGACGTGGCCACCGAGGTGACCGCCCCGGCCCTGCTGGAGATCAGTTACGAACTGGGCCGGATGGCCACCATCCCGGTTGACCAGTCCGAACTGGACGACGCACGCCAGTACGCCGTGGGCGGGCTGTCGCTGTCCACCGCGACCCAGGCCGGTCTGGCCTCCATGCTGTCCACCCTGGCCGGAGTCGGCCTGACCGCCGAGTGGCTTCGGGAGCATCCGGCGCGGTTGGCCCGGGTCACCGTGGAGGACGTGTTGGAGGTGTCCCGCCGGATGCTCGCGCCCAGCGGGATGGTCACCGTCGTGCTGGCCGACGCCGACGCGGTGGCCGACGCGGTGGCCGGTCTGTATCCGGTGGAACGACTGTGATCGTGGAGGCTGGCATGCCCCGGTTGGACCGGTTGAGCGGGCTGTCACGGGGCATGCACGATCGGGCTGCCTGCCATCGGGATGATCCGGACTGGCTCGACCAGGCCTGGAAGCGGTCCCGGGTGTTGGTGTTGGGCACCGACATGACCACGGCCGTGGAGGACTCCGGTACCGGGCCCCGGTTACACCTGCGTCACCCCGACGAGATCAGCGCCGACCCGTTGCGGCTCTTCCTCGGCGAGTACGAGGAGACCCCCTACTTCGCCGTGCTCGGCGAGCGGGACGTCGCCGGTGACCGCTGGGCCAGCCTGTTGCATGTCGGCGCGGAACTGAGTGACCTGGACGCCGGGCTGTTCACCGAGGCGGTGGCGTTGGGTCAGTGGCACCTCCGACACCCCTGTTGCTCCCGGTGTGGTGAGCTGACCGAGGTGCATCGTGCCGGGTGGGTGCGGCGCTGCCCCCGGGACGGTTCGGAACACTGGCCCCGCACCGACCCGGCCATCATCGTGTTGGTCCATGACGGCGCCGACCGGTGCGTGTTGGGTCGTCAGGCCAGTTGGCCGGCCGGTCGGTACTCGATCCTGGCCGGTTTCGTCGAACCGGGCGAGCCGGCCGAGGCCGCGGTGGCGCGGGAGGTGGCCGAGGAGGTCGGTATCGCCGTCACCGACCTGCGTTATCTGGGTAGCCAGCCGTGGCCGTTCCCAGCCTCCCTCATGCTGGGGTACTCCGCGCGGGTGCAGGGCGACCCGACCCTGCGGCTCACCGACAGCGAACTGGAGGACGCCCGTTGGGTGCACCGGGACGAGCTGCGGCGGGGTGACGGGGTGCTGACCATCGCCCGCCCGGTGTCCATCGCGCACCGGATCATCACCGACTGGCTGGACGCCGGCTGAGCCCCGGTCCGAACCGCACCGCCGGATGTGCCGGGTCGTCGGCGAGGACCAGCACGTCGGCCTGGTCGGCCGGCCGAACCTCGGTGTCGTACCGTTCGAACGCCGGCAGCATCCAGGCGTCGTCAGCCGGCATCCGCCGGCGCAACGCACCCGCGGAAAGTCTTATGTGGATGATCGCGTCCACGGGCAGGTCGGCGCCGAGCAGCAGGGCGCCGTCGAGCAACAGCACGGTGTGCGGTTCGACCTGTCGGTAGTCCGCCCGGGTGGCCCGATCCCGGTCGGGATCCCACAGGCTCGGCAGGAAACGGCGGTCACCGCCCGGCCCCAGACGGTCGAGTACCTCCCGACGGAGTGCGCCGGTGTCCAACCACCGTTCGTACCGGGCCACCGCATCGCGGCGGCCGTACTCCAGTCGCAGCGACGCCTGCCGCCAGAACCACCTGGCACTCACCCGGGCCACCGGCC
>DATCWR010000429.1:0-7603 GCA_036566245.1 Mycobacteriales bacterium
AGCCGGCGGCCGCCGAGCCGGCGACGGGCGAGGCCCGTCCGCCGGCCAGGAGGCCAGCCAGGGCGGCGAAGAGCGCCAAGCCAACCCAGCCGGCAAGGCCGACGAAGCCCGCCAAGCGCGCCAAAGCCACCAAGCCCGCCAAGGCGGCGAAACCCGCCAAGGCAGCGAAACCCGCCAAGGCAGCCAAGGCAGCCAAGGAACCGGCCAAGGCGACGAAGAAGGCCGGAGCGGCGGACGCCAGGACGGCCAGGGCCGCCAAGGCCGCGAAGACCGCGAAGACCGCCAGGGCCGCGAAGAAGCCGGCGAAGAAGGCTGCCCGACGCAGTGCCTGAGCAGTACCTTTCTGGGGGCGTGTGGTGGGATTCCTCCGTGGAGGTGCGTCAACCGGTTGGGTGCAGGCGGAGAGATGCTGCGGAGTGGTGATCCCGTGTCCGGGGCTCGTGTGCGGTCCGCCCTGGCTCGGGGCCTGGGCGCGCTGACCGGTCGACTCCGGTCCATGGTGGTCCCGGTGCGACAGGTTCGATCGGTTCGGCCGGTACGGGTGGCCGCACTGTCCGACCGGGCCGACCGCGCTCCGGCCGCTCCGGACCCGAACGGCAGGCCGTGGCCGGCCCGCACCGTCGTGGTGGACGGCTGCGGTCTGCGTGTCCGCCGCACACCGGGTCCGGTAGGTGCGCCCCCCGCGCTGTACGTGCACGGTCTGGGCGGCGACTCCACCAACTTCACCGACCTGGCCTGTGCGCTGGCCCCCTGGCTGGACGGCGAGGCGGTGGACCTGCCCGGCTTCGGCGGATCGGACCCGGCCCCGGGAGGGGACTACTCGCCGGCAGGGCAGGCGGCCGTCGTGGTACGGATGGTCGAGCAGCGCGGCCGGGGCCCGGTGCACCTGTTCGGTAACTCCTTCGGCGGAGTGGTGTGTCTGCTGGTCGCCGCCGCGCGACCCGACCTGGTCCGCACCCTCACCCTGATCTCCCCGGCCATGCCCACCCTGCTCCCCCCGGCCGGGCCGGCCCGACTACTCACCCTGTTGGCGCTGCCCGGCGCGCACCACCTGCTGACCGCACGGTTGACCCGGATGTCGCCGGAGCAGCGGGTGCGTGCGGTGGTGGCCGCCTGCTTCGCGCCCGACGCCGTGCTGCCCGACCACCGGCTGGCCGAGGCGGTCGAGGAGGTGCGGCGCCGTGACGGTCTGCCGTGGGTGGCCGCCGCGATGGTGGGGTCGGTTCGCGGGCTCGCCTCGGTGTATTTGTCCGGTGGCCGGCGTTCGCTGTGGCGCCAGGCCGGTCGGGTCACCGCGCCCACCCTGGTGGCGTGGGGAGCGCACGACCGAATGGTCGATGTCGCGCTGGCACCCCGTACCGCGGCGGCGATCCGCCGGTCCCGACTACTGGTGTTGCCCGGCGTCGGCCACGTTGGACAGATGGAAGATCCCACCACGCTGGCCCGGGCCTTCCTGGCCATGCTGGACGAGGTGGCCGACGTCCCCGATCATGTCGTCCCTGACCGACCGTGAAAGGCTGACCCGTGACCCGATCCTCCTCGGACCGCCGCAGCAGTGCCCATGCCCGTACCGGGCGGGGCAGGTCGTCGGCGTCACGCGGCACCCAGCCCGGTGAACCAGAGGGGGGCCGGGCGGACGGTCGCCGGCCGGAGGCCTACACCCAGGTGCGGTTGCGTTCGCCCGACGGTCCGCTGCGGGCCCGCCAGGACCCGCTGCGCGATCTACCCACGGTGCGCCGGGACGACCGGACCATGATGGGCCTGCCGCCGCGGGGCCGACTCAGCCGGCTGGTCGCCGACCTGGGCTGGCGGGCCTACGCGATTCCGCTGCTGGTCATCGCCACCCTGCTCGCCGTGGTGGACCTGGGCGGTGAGGATCCCGGCGCGGCCGGCACCCTGCCGGCGGCCAACTCGTCGGCCGGTGCCAACCAGCCGGCACCACAGCAGACCGTCTTCGTGGACGGGCCGGCCAACAACAAGCCGGCCGCCAACCTGCCCTCCAGCGCGCTGCCCAGCGGGGCGCCGTTCGCCGAACAGGGCAACGGGCAGTTCGATCTGGTACCGGGCACGTCGCAGGTCTACGGCGAGGGTCCGTTGAAGACCTTCACCGTCGAGGTCGAGCAGGGCATCGAGGTCGACCAGAAGGCGTTCGCCGCCGAGGTGGAGAGGATCCTCGGGGACAAACGCGGCTGGACCCACGACGGGCGGGTGAGTTTCCAGCGGGTCGACGCCGGCAGCCCGGACTTCCGGGTCACCCTCACCACGCCGATGACCGTACGCAAGCCGGACTTCTGCGGGTTCGAGGTCCAGGTCGAGACCTCCTGTTACAACCGGCAGATCGACCGGGTGGTGATCAACGTGGCCCGGTGGGTACGCGGGGCGGTCGCCTACCGGGGTGACCTGCCGGCCTACCACGCGTACGCGATCACCCACGAGACCGGCCACGCGCTCGACCACGGGCACGAGGCCTGCCCGGCCAACGGTGCGCCCGCCCCACCGATGATGCAGCAGACCCTGGGCCTGACCAGTGCCAACGGGAAGACGTGCAAGCCCAACCCGTGGCCGTTCCCGTCCGGCGACAAGGAGGTCACCGGGCCGAAGACCCAGGACTCGCCGCGCTGAACCGGTCGGGCCGACCTTCGGACCTTCCGGTGCTCGGGCACCGGTGCGGCGAACCAGGCACCGGGCCCGGGCTGCGTGTTCGGGGCGGATGGAACAATGGGGCCCGGGTTCCGGTTGTGCCCGCAAGAGTTGATTGACCACGAGGAGTCCCGTCGTGTCGTTGCCTCCCCTGGTGGAGCCCGCCGCCGATCTTTCGGTCGACGAGGTGCGCCGCTACAGTCGGCACCTGATCATTCCCGAAGTGGCCATGGACGGCCAGAAGCGGTTGAAGAACGCCAGGATCCTGTGTATCGGGGCAGGTGGCCTCGGTTCCCCCGCGTTGATGTACCTGGCCGCGGCCGGCGTGGGCACGCTGGGCGTCATCGACTTCGACACCGTGGACGAGTCGAACCTGCAACGTCAGGTGATCCACGGCCAGAGCGACATCGGCCGCCTCAAGGCCGAGAGTGCCCGCAACACGATCCAGGAGATCAACCCGAACGTCTCGGTGGTCCTGCACACCGAGCGGTTGGACTCGTCCAACGCGCTGGAGATCTTCGCCAACTACGATCTGATCATCGACGGCGCGGACAACTTCGCCACCCGGTACCTGGTCAACGACGCGTGCGTGCTGCTGGGTAAGCCCTACGTGTGGGGTTCGATCTACCGCTTCGACGGACAGATCAGCGTCTTCTGGGCCGGGTCACCGGTCAACGGACCGTGCTACCGCTGCCTGTACCCGGTGCCGCCACCTCCCGGCATGGTGCCCTCCTGCGCCGAGGGCGGCGTGCTCGGTGTGCTGTGCGCGGCGGTTGGTTCCATCCAGGTCAACGAGGCGATCAAGGTCATCACCGGCATCGGCGAGCCGTTGGTCGGCGGGCTCATGGTCTACGACGCCCTGGAGATGTCGTTCCGCAAGATCAAGGTGCGTAAGGACCCGAACTGCCCGATCTGCGGTGACAACCCGACAATCACCGAACTGATCGACTACGAGGCGTTCTGCGGCACGGTGTCAGACGAGGCCGTGGCAGCCGCCAAGGGTTCGACGATCAGTGCGACCGACCTCAGGGAGATGATCGACGCCGGCAAGGAGATCCTGCTTGTCGACGTGCGGGAACCGGCCGAGTACGAGATCGTGCGGATCCCCGGTTCGGTGCTCATCCCCAAGGGCGACATCCTGTCGGGGGCGGCCCTGGCCGGGCTGCCCCAGGACCGGCCGATCGTCCTGTACTGCAAGACCGGGGTGCGTTCGGCCGAGGCACTGGCCGCGCTGAAGGCGGCTGGGTTCCGCGACGCGGTGCACGTCCAGGGCGGGGTGACCGCCTGGGCGACCCAGGTCGACAAGACCCTGCCCACCTACTGACCGCCCACCGGCCACCTCGTCACCGGACAGCCCGTCACCAGGCAGCTCCGATCACCCGGACGGGTGGTGTCGTGCGACGTCTGCTGTTGTCGGCGCGCGGGTGGTGCCGACTCGGGTAGGACCCGGGTATGGACCTGATCGACATCCATGCCCGGGCCCTGGCGGAGTTCGGTCGCCGGGTGGCCACGCTCCGCCCGGAGCAACGGCACAACCCCACCCCGTGCACCGACTGGGATGTGAACACGCTGGTGTCCCATCTGGTGAACGAGCAACTGTGGGTGCCCCCCATGCTGGCCGGGCAGACCGTCGAACAGGTGGGTGACCGGTTCGACGGGGATCTGCTCGGTGACCAGCCGGTGCGGGCCTGGCAGCGCGCTGCCGACGCCGCCCACCAGGCGTTCGCCGCGCCCGGTGCGCTGGACCGTCAGGTACACCTGTCCTATGGTGACCAGCCAGCCACCGAGTACCTGCTGGAGATGGTCTCGGATCTGGTGGTGCACGCCTGGGACCTGGCCAGGGGGCTGGGTGTGGACGACCGACTGAACCCCGACCTGGTCGATCTGGTGTATCGCCGGACCGAGCCGAACGCGTCGGCGTTGGCCGCCTCGGGCCTGTTCGCCGACCCGGTCCCGGTGCCCGACGACGCCGACCAACAGACCCGGCTGCTGGGCCTGTACGGGCGTGCTGTGGACTGACCTTCCCACGCGGAGAGTCGCGACCGGGCCGGCCCGGTGAGTGGGGCGGCTGGCATGCTGCCTGGCGTGGCACACGCACACGCACGCGCGGCGGACCTGCCGGAGTTCGCCGAACGGGTACTGGACCTGGTGGAACGCATCCCGGCCGGCCGGGTCATGTCCTACGGCGACATCGCCGAGTTCCTCGGTTCGCGGGCTCCGCGGATGGTGGGTCAGGTGATGTACCGGCACGGTGGCGGAGTGCCGTGGCATCGGGTGGTGCGCGCGGACGGCAGTCCGGCACCGGCGCTACGCGGTCGGCAACTGGCACTGTTGCGGGCCGAGGGGGTACCGCTGCGCGGGGACCGGGTGGACATGCGCCGGGCCCGCTGGGACGGCCGCGCCGACCCGACCTGACCCGGCGGTGCCGGATCGGGGCACCCGCCGTCGGACGCCGGGCCGGTGAACGTGACTCACGTCTCCCCGGTCGGACCCTTGTTTTTACTAGTGACTTGGTGAAAACATGGGGGGCGGCCCGGCCGCGCCGGTTCGGCATCGGACGGTGGGCGGTTCGCCGAGCCAGCGTCGTGGCCACAGAACGGGAGTGTGCAGGTGTGACCAGCGGGACCTTCGACGACGTTCACGACCTGGCCGACCGGGAGTACCAGTTCGGCTTCGTCACCGACATCGAGTCGGACTCCGCGCCACGGGGTTTGAACGAGGACATCATCCGGCTGATCTCGGCGAAGAAACAGGAACCGGACTGGCTGCTGGAGTGGCGGCTACGTGCCTATCGCCACTGGATCACCATGGAGGAGCCCACCTGGCAGCACGTGCGCTTCGGTCCGGTCGACTACCAGGACATCATCTACTACTCCGCGCCCAAACCGAAGCCGAAGCTCAACAGCATGGACGAGGTCGATCCAGAGCTGCGCGAGATGTTCAACAAGCTGGGTATCTCGCTGGCCGAGCAGGAGCGCCTGTCCGGGGTGGCGGTCGACGCGGTCGTCGACTCGGTGTCGGTGGCCACCACCATGCAGAAGAAGCTCGCCGACGTCGGGATCATCTTCTGCTCGTTCTCCGAGGCGGTCCGCACCCACCCCGAGCTGGTGCGGCGTTACCTCGGCACTGTCGTGCCGTACAAGGACAACTTCTTCGCCACCCTGAACTCCGCGGTGTTCACCGACGGCTCGTTCTGCTACATCCCGAAGGGGGTGCGCAGTCCGATGGAGCTGTCCACCTACTTCCGGATCAACGCCGCGGACACCGGTCAGTTCGAGCGCACCCTGATCGTCGCCGAGGAGGGCTCCTACGTCAGCTACCTGGAGGGCTGCACCGCCCCGGCGCGGGACAACAACCAACTACACGCCGCGGTCGTCGAGCTTGTCGCCCTGGACAACGCCCAGATCAAGTACTCGACCGTGCAGAACTGGTACCCGGGCGACGCCGAGGGTAACGGCGGGATCTACAACTTCGTGACCAAGCGCGGCAAGGCCGCCGGGGTGAACTCGAAGATCTCCTGGACACAGGTCGAGACCGGCTCGGCGATCACCTGGAAGTACCCCGGCGTCGTGCTGACCGGCGACAACTCGGTCGGCGAGTTCTACTCGGTCGCGCTCACCTCCCGACACCAACAGGCCGACACGGGCAGCAAGATGGTGCACCTGGGCAAGAACACCCGCAGCACGATCGTGTCCAAGGCAATCTCCGCCGGGTACGGGGAGAACACCTACCGCGGCCTGGTCGAGATGCGGCACTCGGCGACCGGGGCGCGCAACTTCACCCAGTGCGACTCGCTGCTGATAGGCAAGGACTGCGGCGCGCACACGTTTCCCTACATCGAGGTACGGAACCCGACCGGGCAGGTCGAGCACGAGGCGTCGACCTCCAAGATCGGCGAGGAACAACTGCTCTACTGCCGCCAGCGCGGGATCGCCGAGGAGGAAGCCGTCTCGATGATCGTCAACGGATTCTGTCGCGAGGTCTTCAGGATGCTGCCCATGGAGTTCGCCGTCGAGGCGCAGGCACTGCTCAACGTCAGTCTGGAAGGGGCGGTCGGCTGATGCTGACCATCGAGAACCTGCACGCCGCCGTCGAGGGCAAGCAGATCCTGCGCGGGGTGAACCTGCGGATCGGCCCCGGCGAGGTGCACGCCATCATGGGGCCCAACGGCGCCGGCAAGAGCACGTTGGCCAGCGTGCTGATCGGCCGCGACGGCTACGACATCAGCGGCAGCGTCCGCTTCGACGACCGTGACCTGTTGGACATGTCGCCCGAGGAGCGTGCCGCCGCGGGCCTGTTCCTCGCCTTCCAGCACCCGGTCGAGATCCCCGGCGTCGGCAACATGTACTTCATGCGCACGGCGCTCAACGCGATCCGCCGGGCACGGGGGCAGGAGGAACTGGACGGCGCTGACTTCCTCGCGCTCGCCCAGGAACGGATGAAGCTCGTCGAGATGGACCGGACGTTCATGACCCGCTCGGTCAACGAGGGATTCTCCGGCGGGGAGAAGAAACGTAACGAGGTCCTCCAGATGGCCATCCTCGAACCTCGCCTGGCCATCCTGGACGAGACCGACTCCGGTCTGGACATCGACGCACTGCGGATCGTGGCCGGCGGTGTCAACGCCCTGCGCAGCCCCGAGCGGTCCATGCTGGTGATCACCCATCACCGACAGTTGCTGGACTACATCGTTCCCGACCGGGTGCACGTGTTGACCGCCGGGCGGATCACGCGTTCGGGCGGCCGGGAGCTTGCCGCCGAACTTGAGGAGCACGGGTACGCACCGGTCGAGGTGGGCGCATGACCACCGCCGACGGGATGCGCACCGCCACCAGGGTGCACCGTCCGGTTGCGATGGTGCGGCGATGAGCCGCGGTGTCAGCCGGCGCACCGGCGCGACCGCCCACGCGGCCGGTGGTGTGCTGGCCCGACTCGCGCCCGCCGACGTGCTGGGTCCGGACTG
>DATCWR010000005.1:0-3736 GCA_036566245.1 Mycobacteriales bacterium
CAGGTCAGGCAACCGATCCACCAGATCGGTCCCGCCGGTCACCGCGGGCACCCGGGCGGGTCATCGTCCACCCACCGACCGTCCACCCTCGCCAAGAGTTCCTGGTAGGTGGTGTCAGGCGGCTGCACGACGGGTGCCACCGCCGAGACGATCCACGGCTCCCCGTCGGGTGCCCCGTCGTCCGGCAACTCCTTCACACCCGCCCGCTCAACCGCCGCGCGGTAGTCGTCTTCCTCGAACAGCATGATCACCCTTCGATCGATGTCAGCGTGGGCGGTGCCGGCGCGGGTTCGCCAGCGTGGCGCCGAACGTCACCTGGGCATCTGGCCGTCCGATCAGCGACACGCCACCCGAGTGAGTGCAGAACCAGCACCGCGCGATCCACGTGCGGCACCCCGTCGAGTCCGGCGACCTCACTGGTTCGGTTGGCGGGGATGACCGCGCAGGTGCCGCACCAGTCACAGGCCAGCACGGGCATCATCAAGGGCCCCACAGCGATCACCCCACCAGCACGTACCGTGATGTCGTTGTCACTGAACGTACGAGGGATGGGGGTGCCGAAGGGTCAGCGTCACTGTCACCTCGCGGGTAACAGCCGCAGTGGTACCTCAGTCGCCAGTCGCGGTGTTACCCGAGCACGCCCACTCGGGTCGACAGGCCGTGTAGTTCATCTCGCACGGCCGCGTGGTTACGTACCAGCAGCTCACGGAGCATCTCCGCGCACACCCCCGAATAGAGCAGTTCCTCCGGCGATTCCTGCTCGGCCCGCAGCAGCATGTGGACGGCCGCGACGTCGTCGTGTTGCCCGACGTACCCGCGCGCCACGTCGATGCAGTACCGGGACCGGCGCTCCACGGACGGGCATGCGGACACGTCGAGCCGCTGGGCTGCCTCGATCGTCCGGATGGCCTGCCCCAGCTCGGCGGGAATCGCCACAGCATGCACGTCAACGTTCGCCGCGCAGAAGCAGGTCACCGGTTCCACCCAGTCCGGTCCGAGCCGGCGGGCGACACGTTCACCTTCATCCCATGACCCCCATGCGGCGCCTTCCTGCCCGGACCGTGCCTGGGATATGGACCGCACGAGGTGCAGTTGCCCGTACAGGCCGAGAAGCCGCGGCGGCCCGTCAGGAAGCACTCCACCAAGGATATGGATCGCCTCGGTGGCCACGTGCTCACCCTCCTCGGGGTGACCGGCCGCGTTGAGCACCCCGGTCAGGCTCCACGCCGACAGGGCAAGCATCACCGGGTCATCGGCCTCACGCGCCAGGGTGACCGCCCGGTCCGAGCACAGCGTCGCCAGGTCGTAGTCGCCGACCTTCTTCAGCCACAGCCGTGCCAGATGGTAAACGTTGCTCAACACCCCTGCGGCCTCGCGCGGGTCGTCGGCCACCCGGTGCGCGTGCCGCGCGTCGAGGACCAACTCGGGCAGCAGTCGGCCAACGTCGGTGTACGAGTGTCGAGACCCGTGCCATGTGCCCCACGCCCCCCCAACACGCTGTTGCAAGTCGCCGATCGGCACCGGGTCATGGTCAGGCAGCGTCCACGTCATCACAGCCCCGCGCACGGCAGCCGCCGCCTGCGGAACACTGCCATTTCCGGCTGCGAAGCCCACCCGAATGCCCACCAGGTCCTCGACCTTGCATCGCAGAATGTCGGCCGCGTCGATGATCAGCGACAGTTTTTCCACGTGCAGGGTGCCCTGCTCAACCTGCCGCACCCAGGACAGCGACTTGCCCATCAACCCGGCGAACACCGCCTGGGTGATGCCCCGTTGGGTCCGGTAGGCGGCGATACGCCTGCCCACACCGGACGGCGTCCAGGATGACGCCATGGTGATCACCTCGCCAGATCGTTATGCGCCCCCGGTCCAGGCGTTGGGGTTGCGATGGGGGTCCACGCGGCCAACCTGGATCCGCCGCCGCACGCCTGGCATGGCGTTACGGCGAGGGTACGCAACGCAACACCGCCCCGGACAGCACGCGACCCGGAATCGGCTCGCCTACCACGCCGCATCGGTGCTACAGCGGTACGCCCGACGTGGACCCGAATGACACGGACACTCCGACAACGCATGCGGCTCAGCCAAGCCGGAGTCGTTACTCCCAAGCAGCGTCAGGGCACAGGTAGCGTTCCGCCAGTTCTTCGACCTGGCACGGTACGAAAATTGAGGCGGGTGTGACATGTCCCGACAGAGCCACACAGTGGTGAGACCAGTCCGCCCGGATGCCGCATGGCAAGCGGCGCAGACCATGGCCCGGTTCACGACCTGAAGAGGAGCAGATGTCCAGCTACACCAGTTCGCCCGAGGCGTTCGGCGCCAGGCTCCGGACCCTGCGTGAGCAGGCTGTTCCACGCCTGTCCGGTACCGCGTTGGCGGCACGGCTTGGCTGGGCACAGTCGAAGGTCTCCAGGATCGAGAACGGCAAGCAGTTGCCCACCACCGAGGACGTGACGGCCTGGTGCCAGGCTGTGGGCGCCCCTGGTGACGTTGGCGAGCTACTCGCCGAGCTACGTAACGTCCAGAGTGAGTTCGCCTCGTTGCGCCGGCAGCTCCGCGACGGGATGCGGGCCAAACAGGCCGATTTCCTCGAGCTGGAGCAGAGTTCGGCCACCATCCGCGTGTTCGAGCCGGTGATCATCCCGGGCCTGTTGCAGACGGCCGAGTACGCCCGGCATCGGCTGATGGAGTCGGTGACCAGGTTCGGCGCCGACGTGGCGGACCTGCCGGGCACCGTGCGGGAGCGCCTACGCCGCCAGGAGATCCTGTACGAGGGAGGCACTCGGCACATCCAGTTCCTGGTCACCGAGGCGACGCTGCGGTACCGACTCGCGCCAACACCGGTGATGCGCGGCCAACTTGACCGGCTGCTGGCCCTCGCGGGTCTGGACACCATCGAGCTTCGGGTCATCCCGTTCGGTGCGACCTACGCCACCGCACCCCTGCACGGGTTCTGGATCTTCGATGACCGGCTCGTTCAGGCTGAGACGTTCATGGCCGAACTGGTACTGCGCGAGCGGCAGCAGATCCAGGCGTACACGGCGGTGTTCGAGGACCTGTGGGCACTGGGCCTGGATGGGGAAGACGCCACCGGCCTGGTGTCCGCCGTCGCCAGGGAACTACGGATCTGATCCCGAACGCACGAAGAGCCTTCGCCCTCCCGATGAGGGGAGAGCGAGGGCCTCGTGGGGGATGGCCGAATCCCTGGTGTGCAGGCTTGGTGGTGCTACCACTGCTGAACCGATGACCTCTACCTTGACACGGTACGGGTCAGCCGAAGGACGGCACCACCGCCTCCACCAGGTGTGGGCCCGGTTCGGTCAGCGCCTGGCCGAGGGCGGCGGTGAACTCCTCGGCGGTGTGCGCCCGCCGGGCCGGCACCCCCATGCCGGTGGCCAACGCGACGAAGTCCAGGTCGGGTCGGGACAGATCCAACAGGTTCTTGGCCGCGTCCCCGGCGGCCTGGGCACCCACCCGGGCCAGTTCCAGGTTCAGGATGGCGTAGGACCGGTTGTTGAAGATGACCGTGGTGACATCCAGGCCCTCCCGGGCCTGCGTCCACAACGCCGAGATGGTGTACATGGCGCTGCCGTCGGACTCCAGGCAGAGCACCGGTCGCGACGGGCAGGCCACCGCCGCGCCGGTGGCCAACGGGAGGCCCTGACCGATCGCCCCGCCGGTCAGGGTCAGCCAGTCGTGCTCCGGCGCTCCGGTGGTGGCACCGGCCAACCACAGT
>DATCWR010000446.1:0-5324 GCA_036566245.1 Mycobacteriales bacterium
CGCTGGCTCACCAGGCGGGCGGGTGGACACCTCGGCTGGGCCTGCGGCGGTGTTTCCGGTGCCCGGCGAGGGCACCACCTGGCACAACGAGGGCGTCCAGGCCGTCCTGCTCTACGGCCGGGATCCCGCCGAACTGGAGGACACCGAGCGGGACGCCATCGACCAGGCGGTTCGCTTCATCCACATCGAGACAACCCGCCAACAGATGATCCGGGCCACCGAACTCCGGTTCTCCAACGAGATCATCGAGATGGCACTGAGCGGTCCGGGGCGGAGTGCCGAACTGGCCGCACGGCTGTCCTCGTTCGGTATCGACCCCACCGGGCGACTGGCCGTGTTCGCGATCAGCCTGCCCGACGAGGCCACCGTGGCAATCGCCGACACCGGCGTGCCCGGGCTGGTCACCCGGTTCTTCACCGGGGTTGGCCTGCCCTGCGTGGTGGCCGCCGGAAGCGGCGACGCGGTCGCCATTGTCGGGCTGACCCCCAGCCGGTCGGACCACACGACACCGACCACGCTGTGCGGGCAACTTGCCGACCGGCTGGGCAGGGAACTGAACCAGCGACTGGCCGGGCGGCGGATCGCGATCGGAATCGGCCGAATCGCCGCCCGCGACGCCGAACTGCACCGAAGCCTGCTCGGGGCACGGGAGGCCCTGCGCACGGCCCGCGCCCGCCGTACCGGAACCCCGATCGTCTCGTTCGCCGAACCCGGTTCGCACCACACCCTGCTCGGTCTACTCGACGAACCGACCCGGCGTGACTTCGCCACCGCCGTGCTGGGGGCACTCCGGGACCATGATCGCGACCACGTGACCACTCTGGAGCACTCCCTGGCGGTCTTCCTGGACAGCGGCACCAGTTGGACCGTGGCGGCCGACCGGTTGCACGTACACGTGAACACGCTGCGAAACCGGATGGCCCGGATCGAGCAGCTCACCGGCCGTGACCTGCACTGCATGGACGACCTGGTGGACCTGCGGCTCGCGCTGGGTATCACCGCCACCGTGCACCAGGACTGAGAAACACCACCGCACCCGGCCACGTGACTGACCCCGTGCCGGTTGGGCAGACCGGCTCGACAGCGAGAACCGTCTGTCCCGATGGCATCGTGGCCCGGTCAGACGTCGCGGGTGTTCGCCGGAGCCGAGAACGCTGGAGCCTCGATCCCCCAGGCACGGATCCTGGTCGGGGTGATCCGGATCAGTTCGTCACTGAACGCGGGACCGGGTCCAGTGACGCCGGTGATCGCCTCGGCGGTGCCGCGGATCTCGATGCCCCGTGGGGTCCACGGACTGACCGAGGCCAGGTCGTCGACCACGAACGCCACCCGCGGATCCCGCTGGATGTTCCGGAACTTGAAACTCTGCCCCAGCCGATGGCCACCGATGTCGATCGTCTGGGTCTGCGCGTTGTACCGGAATCCGACCGGCACGTTCGTCGGCGCCCCGTCGGGTTTGATCGTGGACAGCCGGCCGAGTCGCTGGCTGTTCAGATAGTCGATCTCTTTCTCGGTGAAAACGCTGTTCTCGACGGTCACTGCGGCATCCTCTCGGTTGGATCGGCCAAATTTCGCCGACACGATACGCGAGGAGTCAGCGAGGACCAGGTAGATCGGGGTGGTAGTCCATATTCTTTCGCCACCCCCGGTCGCCTATCCTGTCTGGGACGACCGACACAGGCTCGCTCCGAGACGCCGCCGGGCGCCACGTACCACCGCGGGCAGCCAGGCACCCTGTCTCCGGCTCGGGAGGGAGATCACCGGTGGTCTCAGGTATCCCGAACGTGTACGGCCAGGATGACGGCGTCGAGGCTGACGCCGGTTACCGCGCCGACACCGACCCCGACACCGACCCCGAGGCCGACACGTTCGGTCCGGCGATGTTCCGCACCGCCATGTCGCGATTCCCCACCGGGGTGACGATCGTGACCACCGACGACGAGCACGGTAATCCTTCCGGTTTCACCGCCAGCTCGTTCTGTTCGGTTTCCACCAACCCGCCGCTCATCCTGGTCTGCCTGGCCACGTCCGCGAACTCCTATCCGGTGTTCGCCCGCTGCGACAGGTTCGCGGTCAGCATTCTGCGACCGCAGCACACCGAACTCGCCAGACGGTTCGCCAGCAAGGACACCGACAAGTTCGTCGGGACGTTCGCCCACACTCCTGGCGGGCTGACCGTGGTGGACGGGGCGCTGGCGGTGTTCGAGTGTGGTGTACACGAGCGGCACGAGGCCGGCGACCACGTCATCATGATCGGTCGGGTGCGCTCGGTATGGACCCGGGCCGGCGACCCGGTCGTCTATCACGACCGGGAATTCGGCACCCTCGCCCCGAACCGGGTTGGTGACCCCGGGGCGCCCGTCCCGGTCGGCCCGGTCGGTCAGGTCCGGCCCCGAGCGTAGGCGGCCAACCGGGCCGACGCGGCGGTCAGGGTGTCCTCGCTCTTGCAGAACGCCAGCCGGACCAGGTGCCGACCGGCCTCCTTGTCGTGGTACAGCGCCACACCCGGGATGGCCACCACCCCGGCCTGTTCGGCCAGGTCACGGCACAGGGCCAGGCCGTCGTCCTGGCCCAACGACCGGGCGTCGAACTGGACGAAGTAGGTGCCCTGACTGTCGTGCGTGGTGATGCCGGCCGCCCGCAGCGAGTTGACCAGCAGGTCCCGGCGCCGCTGGAGGCTGTCGCGGTGCCCGGCCACCCAGTCCATCTCGTGGCGCAGGGCATGGGCGACCGCGTGCTGGAACGGTGTGCCGGTGGCGAACGTCACGTACTGCTTGACCGTGCGCACCACGTCGACCAGGTGCGCCGGCCCGCACGCCCAGCCGATCTTCCAGCCGGTCACGCTGAACGTCTTGCCGGCCGAGGAGATCGTCACGGTGCGTTCCCGCATGCCCGGCAGGCTGGCCAGTGGCACGTGCCGAACCCCGTCATAGGTCAGGTACTCGTACACCTCGTCGGTGACCGCGACCAGGTCGTGGGTCACGCACAGATCGGCCACCTGTGCCAGTTCGGTCGGGTCGAACACCTTGCCGGTCGGGTTGTGTGGTGAGTTCAGCAGCAGCACCCGGGTTCGCGGGCCGACCGCGGCGTGCAGTGCCTCGACGTCGAAGGTGAACCGGTCCCCGTCGTGCACCAGCGGCACCGGCCGCAGCCGGGCCCCGGCCATCGCGATGGCCGCCGGGTAGGAATCGTAGAGCGGGTCGAAGACGATCACCTCGTCGTCCGGGTCACACAGCCCGATCAACGCCGCGGTGACCGCCTCGGTGGCGCCGGTGGTGACCACGATCTCGGTGGCCGGGTCGTAGTCGACCCCGTGGTCGGCCGACCGACGGGCCGCGATCTGGGCCCGCAGTTCGGGAATCCCGGGCCCCGGCGGGTACTGGTTGTGTCCGGACGCGATCGCCTCGCGGGCGGCGCCGAGCAGCCCGGGAGGGCCGTCGCTGTCCGGGAACCCCTGGCCGAGGTTGATCGCACCGGTGGCCTGGGCCAGCGCGGTCATCTCACTGAAGATGGTGGTCCCGGAGAACGGCCGGAGCCTGGTCGCCAGATGGTCGGTCATGTCGGCTCCACTCTGCGGCGGTGTCACCGCACGGCTCGGTGGCGGTGTCTGTGGTGTGGCCGCCGCCTGTCCGCCACGCCCCCGAGGACGTGGGCTGCCGACAGCAGAGTCTATCTGGTTGTTTCCAGACCCTCGCCGGGGCAAAGCTTCGGCTCCGGCTCTATCGCGGTTCGTCGGGGCCCTTCGGGTCCGAGGGATCGCGGGGTTCGACGTAGGGTTCCCGGCCCGGCGGATGGCCGGCTGCCTCGGCCCGGCCCCGGCCGAGTTCGGCGTTGAACTCCTGGCCGAGCAGGATCGCGGTGTTGGAGATCCACAGCCAGACCAGGAAGACGATGATCGCCGCGATCCCGCCGTAGGTCTTGTTGTAACTCCCGAGCGTGGCGACGTAGACGGCGAACGCGGCCGAGGCCACGATCCACACGATCACCGCGAGCGCGGCACCGGGTGCGATCCACCGGAACCCGGGCTGACGGACGTTGGGCGCCGCCCAGTACAGCAGGGTGATCAGTCCGATCACCACCAGCAGCAGGAACGGCCACTTGGCGATGTTCCAGGCGGTGACCGCGGAGTCACCCACACCCAGCACGTCACCGGCCCGGGCGGCCAGACCGCCGGTGAACACCACGATGACCCCACTGATCGCCAGCAGGATCACCAGCGCGGCGGTCACCGCCAGCCGCACCGGCACGGCCTTGTAGGCTGGGCGGCCCTCACCGATGTCGTAGACGACGTTGGAGGCCCGCATGAACGCCGCCACGTAGCCCGACGCCGACCACAGGGCGACGACGATGCCGCCGACCAGCGCGGCCCCGGCGCCGCTCCGGTTGCGCTGGAGTTCGGTCAGGAAGGTGGTCAGGATCTGCCGAGCCGGCCCGGGTGCCAGGGTGCCCAGGTTGTCGATCAGCGGCTGGATGGTCCCACTGCCGAGCAGACCGAGAATCGACACCAGGGCCAACAGCGCGGGAAAGATGGACAACACGCTGTAGTAGGTGAGCGCTGCGGCCCAGTCGGTGAGGTTGTCCGCCCTGAACTCGGCCACGGTCCGGCGTGCCACGTTCAGCCAGGACCGTCGGGGCAGGTCGGTGGGCGCCGGCGGTGGCCCACCGTCGGTCGGGCCCTGATCCCGGCTTCCGGCCATCACCCACCCTCCTTTCGGCAGCAGAGATCTACCCAGCCGGGCGCGGACCTACTCGGACCAATCAGGTGTGTTCACCGCGCGACGGGTAGGGCGGCCCGCAGGGCGAGAAGGCGACGGCCGGCTCGGGCAGTCAACACCAGCCGGGTGAGGCTGGCCGCCGCGGCCACCACGAGCGGTGCCCAGGCCGCCGAACGCCTCACGGACCCGACCTGGCCGGCGAGGAGGGACAGAACGGCGAGGTCACAGGCCACGCAGATCACCGCGCCGGCGACCGCGGCGGCGGGCGCGAGCCCCGGCCGGTGCGGCAACCATCGACCAGCTCGGCCCGTGCTGGCGAGCACCACCAGCGCGGTGAGCAGGAACATGCCGACGGCCGGTGCGAACAGCCGTGGGTCCGGCACGGTTCCGTCGGTGCCGACGGATCCCGACCACGGTGGCCACGGCACCACCCACCCGGCCGGCACCGGATGGGCAACGGCCCATGCCAGCACCCACAGCACACCGACGGCCGGTCCGCTCCGGACCAACGCCAGGGTGGTCCGGCGAGCATGCCCGGCAGCGAGTTCGGGGACCAGGGCACTGGCCAACAACGCCGGGTCGCCGAACTCGGCGACGGCTGCCTCGGCC
>DATCWR010000072.1:0-6463 GCA_036566245.1 Mycobacteriales bacterium
TAGGTAGGCCGCGGCGGCGGGCTCGTGCCGGGCGAAGGACGCCAGCATGCCCAGGATGAACATGGTCAACACCAGCGACGTGCCGCCGAACGAGATCAGTGGAAGTGGGATGCCGGTGACCGGAAGGATGCCGGTCACGTAGCCGATGTTGATGAAGGCCTGGCCGGACAACCACACGGTGACCGTGGCCGCCACCAACCGGACGAACGGATCGTTGACCCGGCGGGCGATCCGCATCCCGGCGTAGGCCAGCGCGGCGAACAGCGCCAGCACGACCAGGCAGCCGACCAGGCCGAGTTCCTCACCGAGGATGGCGAAGATGTAGTCGGTGTGTGCGTTGGGTAGCAGGCCCCACTTCATCTTGCTCTGGCCGAGCCCCACCCCGAACAGCCCGCCGGTCGACAGCGAGTACAACCCCTGCACGGCCTGGTAACCGGTGTTGAAGCGATCCTGGAACGGGTCCAGGAAGCTGGTCAGTCGGTCCAACCGGTACGGCGCGATGAGGACCAGCAGGAAGACCGCGCAGCCGGCGACGATGACCATCGAACCGAACAGCCGCCCGGGCGCTCCCACGGTCCACAGCAGACCGAAGAGCACCAGGATGAAACACAGCGTGGTACCCAGGTCCGGTTCGAGCATGACCAGTGCGCACAGCCCGGTGCCCACCGGTACCAGGGGCACGAGCAGGTGCTTCCACTCCCGGATCATGCGCTCCTTGCGGACCAGCAGGTCAGCGCCCCACAGTGCCAGGGCGAGCTTGGCCGGCTCGGAGGGTTGCAGTTGCAGCGGACCCAGGTCGATCCACCGCTGGGCGCCGTGCACGTTCACCCCCAGGCCCGGCACCAGCACGATCATGAGCAACGCGACCGAGGCCAACAGGGCCGGGTAGGCCAGTGCCCGGTAGGTGTGTGGGGGCAGTCGTAGGCCGATCCAGAACGCCGGCAGACCGATGCAGATCCACATCAACTGCTTGACGAGCACCGCGTAGGCGGTGCCGAACGCCTTGTAGGAGTCCCACATCGAGGCGGAGAACACCATGACCAGACCGACCGCGAGCAGCAGCCCGCCGGAGGCCAGCACCAGGTGCAACGAGGTCAGCGGACGGTCCAGGAACGCCCGCGGTTGCCCGGCCCGCTGCCCCTGCCGGCCCCCGCCCGCGGTCATCGGACGGTCAGCTCCCGTACCGCCGCGGCGAAGGCGTCGCCGCGGGCCCCGTAGTTCCGGTACATGTCCAGTGAGGCCGCGGCCGGGGCCAGCAACACCGTGTCACCCGGTCGGGCCAGACCGGCCGCGCCGTGTACCACCTGAGCCATGGCCGTATCGTCTGTCGCGGAGACGTCCAGCACGGGGATTCCGGGGGCGTGTCGCGCGATCGAATCACGGATTATTTCCCGGTCCACCCCAAGAAGCACCACACCGACTATTCGATCCCGGTACGTGACGACCAGGTCGTCCACGTTGGCGCCCTTGAGCTGGCCGCCGGCGATCCAGACGACGCGACCGTAGGACGACAACGACGCGCCCGCCGCGTGCGGGTTGGTCGCCTTGCTGTCGTCCACGTAGGTCACTCCGCCGACCACCTCCACCACCGCGTTGCGGTGCGGGTCGGGGGTGAACGTCAGCAGTCCGTCCCGGACCGCCTCGGCCGGCACACCGTGGGCGCGGGCCAACGCGGCGGCGGCCAACGCGTTCGCCACGTTGTGCGGGCCGTCCGGCCGCACCTGCGACACCAGGGCCAGTTCGGTACCGGTCGCCCCGCCCGGGCCTGACCGGGTGGTCTGCTCGAACGCCCGGTCCACCAGCGCGCCGTCACGGACGCCGACATACCCGGGCTCGGGTGGCCCCAGGGTGAACCCGACCGCGCCGTCGAACCCCTCGACCAACCGACGACCCGACGGTTCGTCGGCGTTGAAGATGTTGGTGGACCCGTGGCGGTAGATACGGCGTTTGTCTGCCGCGTACTCCCGCATCGAACCGTGCCAGTCGAGGTGGTCCTCGGCGACGTTCAGGACCGCCGCCGCCCGTGGTCGCGGTGAGGACGACCAGTGCAGTTGGAAACTGGACAGTTCCACCGCCAGCACGTCGTACGGCGGGTCGGTGAGCACCGCCTCGACCACCGGCAGACCAACGTTGCCGGTCGCCACCGCGCGCAGCCCGGCGGCGCGCAGGATCGACTCCAACATCCGAACCGTGGTGGTCTTCCCGTTGGTGCCGGTGAGCGCCAACCACGGCACCGGACCGGCACCGGAGGTCCTCTCCTGCCCCAGCCGCTGCCCCAGCCACCAGGCCAGTTCCACCTCACCGACCACCGGCACACCCGACCGGGCCGCGGCGGTAAACAGCGGATGGTCCGGTCGCCAGCCCGGAGAGGTCACCACCAGGGCGGTACCCGTCGGCGGGATCTGGATGCCGGGCACCGCCGCGACACCCTCCGCGGCCAGGGCGGCCATCCTGTCGCCGTCGGAGCGGTCGGTCACCGTCACCATGGCGCCCAAGCCGTGCAGGGCCCGGGCCGCGGCCGCCCCGGAGGTACCGGCGCCGGCCACCAGGACCGGCATTCCGGCCAGATCCGCCAGCTTGGTGACACCGGCCAGACCGGCCAGACCTGTCGACCGAACCTTGGAGCCGCTGCTCATCCGGGCAACCCGAAGGAGATGAACTCGGCGTAGAACAGTCCCAACCCAAAGGCAACCGCCAGCCCGGTGATGATCCAGAACCGGACAATAACCGTCATCTCCGCCCACCCAGCCAGTTCGAAGTGGTGGTGGATGGGGGCCATGTTGAACAGTCGCTTCCGACGCAGCTTGAACACCGCGACCTGCATGACCACCGACAGGGTCTCGACCACGAACAGCCCGCCGAGTACGACCAGCAGCAGTTCGGTTCTGGACAGCATGGCCAAACCGGCCATCAGCCCACCCAACGACAGCGACCCGGTGTCACCCATGATGATCTTGGCCGGGTGGGCGTTCCACCACAGGAACCCGAAACAGGCGAACATCGCCGCGGCCGCCACCAGGGCCAGGTCCAGCGGGTCGCGTACCTCGTAGCAGCCGGCTCGCTGGATTGTGCTACAGGAGTTACGGAACTGGTAGAAGGTGATCACCACGTAGGTTCCGAACACCATCACCGAACTACCCGCAGCCAGTCCGTCCAGGCCGTCGGTGAGGTTGACCGCGTTGGAGAACCCGGCGATCAGCAGATACGCGAACACCACGAACAGGATCGCGCCCATGGCCAGCGGTGCGATGTCCCGGACGAAGGACAGGTGCGTCGAGGCGGGGGTCAGACCGTTCGCGTCCCGGAATCCCAGCGCCAGGATGGCGAAGCTCACCCCGGTGACCAGTTGCCCGACCATCTTCGCGGTCTTGTTCAGGCCGAGGCTGCGTTGCTTGCGGATCTTGATGAAGTCGTCCAGGAAGCCGACGACGCCCAGACCGGTCATCAGGTAGAGCACCAGCAGCCCCGACGCGGTCGGACCGCGCCCCTCCTGGTTGAACAGGAACAGGTGTGCGACGAAGTATCCGACCAGCGTGGCCAGAATGATCACCACGCCGCCCATGGTGGGCGTGCCACGCTTGGCCAGGTGGGTCGCCGGGCCGTCGTCCCGGATCTCCTGCCCGAAACCTCTGCGGCGGAGCACCTTGATGGCCAGCGGTGTGATGAGGATCGAGGTGATCAGCGCGACGAGTGCCGCGACGAGGACGGACTTCACACGGTCTCCCGTGCCGAGCCGGTCTCCAACAGCACGTCGGCCACCCGCCACAGCGCTGCCACCTGGGACGCCTTGACCAGCACCACGTCGGTGGGTCGTACCTCCTGTCCCAGTAGCGCGATGGCCGACTCCACGTCGGGCACGTGTACCGACTCCTTCCCATCGGATCTTTCAGCGACAAATCCAGCATGCATGGGGCTCGCCTCGGGACCGACCGCGACAAGCCGGCCGACACCCAGGCGTGCCGCCAGTCGACCGATCCGCTCATGCGCGGCGGCCGACTCCGCCCCCAACTCGGCCATCTGACCGAGTACCGCCCACGACCGGCGCCCGGAAGCCATGGCGGTCAGTGCCCGCAACGCCGCACCCGTGGACTCGGGGTTGGCGTTGTAGGAGTCGTTGATCACGGTCAGTCCGTCGGCGCGGTCCCGTACCTCCATCCGACGCGGACTGCGTGGCCGGGCCGCGCCCAGTGCGGCGGCGACCGCGGGCAACGGCATACCCAGTTCCAGTGCCACCGCCGCGGCGGCCAGTGAGTTGGGCACGTGGTGCGCACCGTGCAACCCCAGTGCCACCCGCGCGGTGCCGTCGCCGGTGACCAGCGTGTATGAGGCCCGGCCCCGTTCGTCCAGGTCCACGTCGACCGCGCGCAGATCGGCCGGCTCGGCCACACCGGTGGTGACCACCCGTGCCCTGGTACGCCCGGCCATCGCTCGCACCAGCGGATCGTCGGCGTTGAGCACCGCCACCCCGCCCCGGTCGGCCGCCGGCAACGCCTCGACCAACTCTCCCTTGGCCGAGGCGACGGCCGCCTGGGAGCCGAACTCACCCAGGTGCGCGGTTCCGACGTTGAGTACCACCCCGATCCGGGGCGTCGCGATCCGGCACAGCGCGGCGATGTGGCCCAGCCCTCGGGCACTCTTCTCCAGCACCAGGTACCGGGTGGTCTGGTCCGCGCGCAGGGCGGTGTGTGGGTGACCGATCTCGTTGTTGAACGATCCCGGCGGCGCGACGGTGGGGCCCAGTCGCTCGGCCAACTGGGCGATCAGGTCCTTGGTCGAGGTCTTGCCGCTGGAACCGGTGACACCGACCACGGTCAGGTCCGGCAACCGGTCGAGCACCGCGGTCGCCAACCTCGCCAACGCCTCGGCCGGGTCGGCCACCAGCACCGCCGGCCCGCCGACCGGGCGGGCGGCCAACACGGCCACCGCGCCGGCCGCCAACGCCTGCCCGGCGAAGTCGTGCCCGTCCACCCGTTCGCCGACAAGTGCCACGAACAGTCCGCCCGAAACGACCCTGCGGGAGTCGAACTCCACCGTCCCGGTGACCCGGGTGGTGGGATCCGGCACCTCCACCAGTCGGCCGTGCACCGCGGCGGCGACCTCACCCAGTGTGAGCGGAATCACACGACCACCGACTCGATCGCCTCCCGAAGTACCGCCCGATCATCGAAGGGGTGCACCACGCCGCCGACCTCCTGACCGGGTTCGTGCCCCTTTCCCGCCACCAACACGGTGTCCCCCGGCCGAGCCTGACGTACGGCCAGGGCAACCGCCTCACGGCGGTCGCCCACCTCGACCCACCGGGTGTCACCCGTCTGCCGCACGCCCTCGATCATGGCGGCACGGATCGTGGCCGGATCCTCCGACCTGGGGTTGTCGTCGGTCACCACCACCAGGTCGGCCAGCTGACCGGCCGCCCGGCCCATCAGCGGACGCTTGGCACGGTCGCGGTCACCGCCACACCCGAGCACCACGATCAACCTACCGGCGGTCATCGGCCGCAGTGCCGCCAGGGCGGTGGTCACCGCCTCGGGGGTGTGCGCGTAGTCGACGACGGCAACGAACGGTTGGCCCGACTCGATCTGTTCCATTCGTCCGGGCACATCCAGGTCGGCCATCCCGTCGGCGGCGCCGACCAGGTCGATGCGCACGCTCGCCAGCATGGCCAACGCCAGCAGGGCGTTGGCCACGTTGAACCGGCCCGGTATCCGCAGACTGACCGGCAGGTCCACCCCGTCCGGACCGACCGCACGGAAACTCGACCTGCCCTGGTCCTCGCTGACGTCCACGGCCCGCCAGGTGGCCCGGGGGTCACCGTCGGCGGACACGGTCACGGTGTCCGGGCGGATCAACCGACGACCCCACGGATCGTCACTGTTGACGACCTCGTGTTCGCACCGCCCGTCGAACAGGGACGCCTTGGCGGCGAAGTACTCCTCCATGCTGGGATGGAAGTCCAGATGGTCCTGGGACAGGTTGGTGAATCCCGCGGCGGTGAACCGGACCGCGTCGACCCGGCCGAGGGCCAGTGCGTGACTGGAGACCTCCATGGCGGCGGCGGTCACGCCCCGTTCCCGCATCACCGCGAAGATCGCCTGTAGGTCGGTGGCCTCCGGTGTGGTGCGCACACTGGGCACCACCTGACCGGCGACGCGGGTCTCGATCGTGCCGACCAACCCGGTGGCCAGCCCGGCGCCCCGCAACCCCGCCTCCACCAGGTAGGCGGTGGTGGTCTTGCCGTTCGTGCCGGTCACGCCCAGCAGCGTCATGTCGGCGGTCGGGTCGTCGTAGGTCCACGAGGCGACCCGACCCAGGACCGACCGCGGTTGGTCCACCACCATCACCGGCACACCGGTGGCCTCGGCCAGGGCCTGCCCGGCCGGGTCGGTGAGCACGGCCACCGCGCCGGCGGCGACCGCGCCGGCCGTGTACCGGGCGCCGTGTGTGTGTGCACCGGGTAGTGCCA
>DATCWR010000269.1:0-5755 GCA_036566245.1 Mycobacteriales bacterium
CGGCGGTGCACAGCAGTGCACCGACCGCCGCCACGAACTGCGGCCCACCGACGACGACTCCGAAGAACTCGAACCGGAGCCCACCGGCGATGGTGTTCTGGACGCCGCGATCGTTCGGCGTCCAGAGGAACTGTGCCAGGCCACGAAGGAACACCAACAGTCCGAACGTGACAATCACCTGCGACAGCGGGTTCTTACCGAGGACCGGCCCGATGATGCCGTAGTACACAAGTACGCCGACCACGGCGAGCACGATGGTGGCGATCGGGATCGCCAGCAGCGGATCCATGCCGAACAGGGACCAACTGAAGAACCCCACGTACATGCCGAGCATGACGAACTCGCCCGCGGCGAAGTTCACCACGTTCATGACGCCGAAGACGAGCGTCAGGCCGACCGCCGCGAGTGCGAACACGCCACCCAGAAGTAGTCCTGAGAGGACGGACTGGAAGATGTCAGTCATGACCTGTGTCCGATCTGGCTACTGCGCGTCCTGGATCGGCCAGACCACCTGCTTGGTGGCCACGTCCTTCGGGTAGATGACGTGCCACTCACCGCCCAGGAACTGTTCCAGCACGCCGCGTGCGCCGGAGTTCTGGTGGTTCTCGTCGAACTTGATGCCGTCCCAGGGCATGATCGTGTCCCGCCCGGGGATGTCGATGTTCTGCAGTGCGGCCCGGATCTTGGCCGGGTCGGTGGAACCGGCGTTGTTGATCGCGGTGATCAGCGTCATGGTCGCGGTGAAGGACCGGGCGGAGTTCTCCGTCATCGGCTCGCCGTACTTCTGCTGGAACATGTCGGCGACCTTCTTCGCGGTCGGGTTCTGCGCCGCGATGTCGGGCGACCAGGAGGTCCGGCGGACGAAACCGGCCGCGTTGGCCGCGTTCTCCGCACCGTCCACGAACGCCGGGTCGGAGAAGCCGGCACCGTAACCGAGCACCGCCGGGGGCAGGTAGTTGAACTTCTTGAAGGTCTTGGCGAGCAGGACCGAGTCCTTCACGAAGGACAGCACGAACAGCGCGTCGGGGTTGGCCGCCCGGACCTGCTGCACCTGCGAGTCCAGGTCGGTGGCCTTGGTCGAGTAGGCGAGAGTCTTCAGAACCTCGATGCCGTTGTTCTGGGCCAACTGGTTGGTCACCACGGCGCCGTCCTTGCCGAACGCGTCGTCGGTGTGCAGGATCACGATCTTCTTGATCTCGTGCCCGTTCGGCTTGTCCTTCAGCATGGAGAAGAACGACTCACCGAAGGTCAGGTCGTGCGGACCGGTACGGAAGAAGTAGTTCAGTCCACGCTGGGTCAGCTTCACCGACGACGAGTCACCGTTGACGAAGGGAACCTTGAGCCGCTCCGCCGCCGCACTGGCGGTCGTCGTGACGGCCGACTGGTAGGCGCCGGTCTCGGCGACCACCTTCTCGTCGGTGATCAACCGCTGCGCCTCACTGGCGCCGAAGGTCGGGTCACCCTTGGTGTCGGCCGGGATCAGCTTGACCTTGGCCCCGCCCAGGTTCGGCAGACCGGCGTCCTTGGCCAACGGCAGGGCGATGTCCGGGTGCTTGTTGTTGACGATCTCAGCGGCCAACTCGGCTCCCCGCTGGGAGTCCAGACCCGTGGTGGCGTTGGAGCCCGAGGTCGGGTCGAGGACCCCGATCCTCACCTCCTGGACCGTCGAGCCCGTCGAGGACCCGTTCCCCGAACACCCCGCCAGGACCATCGCGGCGGAGGCGACGACGGCGAAACACCGCCATGGATAGCGCATCACACAACCTCTCTAACGACCCCGTGACAGCTTGTTCCCCATCGAATGGGTTTGACGGCATGTGCTGCGAAGCGCCCGACACCCTAGCGCGGGGTTCCCCCAGACGGGGAACGGAACGGCGATCTCGTGACCCTCGCGTTGCCGTCGGAAGATCGGTGCCCGCGGCCTCCTTCCCGAAAGCTGTCATGTTCTGTAGGGATGAGCCCGGAAAGCCGGGATCAATGCGACATCCACTGTGGATAGATGGACGAACACCCCGAGCCACTCAACGTTGGTACTCCGAATCGCGACGATCCGTTATGAACATGTGACCGGGTGAGTGCGAGATCGCGAACGGTGGGCAGGACTCCATCACGGCCGCCTGCGGCGTCACCCCGCAGGCCCAGAAGACCGGCAGTTCGTCGTCCCGGATCGCCACCGCGTCGCCGAAGTCGGGTCGGTCGATGTCGGTGATCCCCAGCGCCTCGGGCTCGCCCACGTGCACCGGTGTGCCGTGCGTGTCCGGGTAGCGGCCGGTGACCTCCACCGCCCTGGACACCAGCGCGGCCGGCACCGGCCGCATCGACACCACCAGCGGCCCGTGCATCCGCCCGGCCGAGCGACACTGCCGGTTGGTCACGTACATCGGCACGTTGCTGTCCTGCTCGACGTGCCGCGGGGTGATCCCGGCCTCGGCCAACGCGCCGTCGAAGCTGAAGCTGCATCCGATCAGGAACGTCACCAGATCGTCGCGCCAGTACCCGGTCGCGTCACCGACCTCGTCGACCAGCGTGCCGTCCCGGAACACCCGGTAGGCCGGCAGGTCGGTGCGGAGGTCGGCTCCGGGTGCCAGCACGGTGTGCGGGCTGCCCGGGTCGGTGACGTCCAGGATCGGGCAGGGCTTGGGATTGCGGTGCGCGAAGAGCAGCACGTCGTAGGCGTAGTCGCGGGGTACGGCGATCAGGTTCGCCTGCACGTATCCGGGCAGCCATCCGCTCGTGGGGACTCGTAGTCCCTCCCGGAACTGCTCACGTGCCGCCTTCGGAGACGTCGGGATGGGTTGGGCATGCGTGATCAAGACCGTTGACCTCCCTGGGTTACCCACGGCTCCCCCGACCGGCGTCACAGTACCGGTGTCCGTTGGTGATGCTTCGGCCACTCTCGCCATACGGCTGGCCGCAAGTGGACAAGTGTGCTCCAATGCCCGACGTCAAGGCCACAGATGGGACCCCAGGACGTCGTACAGGGCGATGCCTGGGTATCCGCGTGACTGGCGAGAGGTTGCTGGATCTGGTGCGCACAGAATCCGTGCCGAGTCGCTCCCAACGACCCGGGGTGTCCCCGGTGCTCCCGAGCGCGGCGACGGGAACCACCTACCAAGACGATGACGGCCATCCGCGCGCTGGCGCGCGGGTCGAGCCGCCGCCACCGTCCCCACCGCCGGCGGGCGATCGCTCGTCGCCACTACGGCGCATGTCGCGGGTACGCAACTGGCGGGTGCGGTCCAAGTTGACCGCCGTGGTGCTGGTGCCGACCCTGGCCACGGTTGCCCTGGCCGGCACCCGGGTCGCCGCCGCCGGCAGCGACGCGCGTACCTTCGACCGGGTTGCCACCCTGGCTGACCTGGGCCGCCAGGTCACCGGCCTGGTGCAGGACCTACAGACCGAACGGGACCTCACGTCCCGGTACTCCGCCAGCGGTCGGCAAAAGGGCAGCAACGACATGGGTGCCGCGCGGGAGAAGGTCGACCAGTCGCTGTCGGCCTACACCGCGGCGGCAAAGGCCATCGACAGTTCCTACAGCCCCGACCTGCACGACCAGTTCGTGCTGGTCGGCGACAACCTGGCCGGGCTGGCCCAGCTACGGCAGGCGGTCGGCAACGCCGGGCTGACCCGTACCTCGATCCTGGCCGAGTACTCCACCACCATCCGGACGTTGCTCGACCTGGACGCCAGCATCGCCGCCACGGCCAACGACCGTGACCTCGAACGTGCGGTCCGTACCCTGGCCGACCTGTCCCAGGTCAAGGAGTTCGCCTCGCAGGTACGGGCGGACCTGCTGGCGATCCTGGACCAGAAGTCGTTCGCGGTCGGTCAGTTCCAGGACTTCGTCGGTGTGGTCGCCCGCGAGCAGTCGGCCACCGACCAGTTCCGGGTCGACGCGTCGATCGACGATCGGGCGTTGTTCGCCGACACGGTCAGCGGCAAGGAGGTCAGCCAGGCCAAGACCATCCAGGACACCGCCACCCGTGAACAACTCAGCCCGCTGCTGGGCAACGAGCCGGGCCAGAGTGCTGACGACTGGTACGCCAACGAGACCAAGAAGATCGACCTGATGCGGCAGGTCGAACAGAAACTGCTGGCCAACGTGATCTCGCTGGCAGACGACCTGCGTTCCTCCAAACAGCAGGACGGGATCGTCGCCGCGGTGGAACTGCTCGCCGTGCTGCTGGCCGCCGCGATCCTCACCATCATCGTGGCCCGGTCGATGACCCGGCCGCTGCGGATCCTGCGCTCCACCGCGCTGGACGTCGCCGACCGACGGCTTCCGGAGGTGCTCGAACGCCTCCGACAGACCGACACCGGCAACCTGGCTGACATAAAAGTCGAACCGACCGGCATCGACTCACACGACGAGATCGGTGAGGTGGCCCAGGCGTTCGACGCGGTGCACCGGGAGGCGGTCCGCCTGGCCGTCGACCAGGCCTCGCTGCGACAGAGCGTCAACTCGATGTTCGTCAACCTGTCCCGACGTAGTCAGGGTCTGGTCGAACGGCAACTGCGGCTGATCGACGAACTGGAGAGCAGCGAACAGAACCCCGACCAGCTGGAGAACCTGTTCAAGCTGGACCACCTCGCCACCCGTATGCGCCGCACCGACGACAGCCTGCTGGTGCTGGCCGGCTCGGAGACCGGCCGTGGGTGGAACGCGCCGATGTCGATCGCGGACGTGCTGCTGGCGTCCATCTCCGAGGTCGAGCAGTACACCCGGATCACCCGTACCACGGTCACCGAGGCCGGACTGGTCGGCTACATCGTCAGTGACGTGGTGCACCTGCTCGCCGAACTGATGGAGAACGCCACCGCGTTCTCCCCGCCGGAGACCACGGTCACCGTGTCCTGTCGCAAGCTGTCCGGGCGCGGCGGTGCGATGATCGAGATCGAGGACCACGGCATCGGGATGACCCCCGAGGAGCTGGACACCGCCAACGCACGGTTGGCCTCCCCGCACACCATCGACGTGGCGGTGGTCCGCACCATGGGTCTGTTCGTGGTCGGCCGTCTTGCCAACAAGCACAACATCCGGGTACAACTGCGAAACTCACCGCGTTCTGGGCTGACGGCACTGGTGCTGCTGCCGCCGGCCCTGATCACGAACCTGAACGGCGACGGATCGGACGAGGCCGGTGACGACGGTGTTCCCTTCGGCAGCCTGACCGGTCAGGAGACGCACGACATGCGGGGCGAGTACGGCCACAACGGGTTGGCCGGTGACTCGCCAGGTAGTGGCGTCGGTGGTGCGTTGCAGGTGGAACCGTCGCCGATCTTCGACTCGGTGTCCGAGTGGTTCCGGCACCGGCGGCGGATCGACCACGACGCGGTACAGGACCGTTCGTCCAATCTGTACACGTCTCGACCGCCCTCCTACTCGCGGGCACCGGCGCCGGACCGGGACATCCCGGCTCCGCCGCGGCAGGCACCACCCAGGCAGGCGCCGCCGCGCCAGGAACCACCGCGCCAGGAACCACCGCGGTCGGCGCCGCCGCGCCAGGCACCGGGGGGCCCATCGAGGCTTGGTCCGCAGGCTCCGCCCGCCGTGGGGTCGGTTCGTCACCCCCGGCAGGCGCCGCGTCCGCCCGAACCACAGGACCCACCGGCCGCCATGCAACGGCCGGCACGGCAGGCACCGCCCCCGGCACCCCCGGCACCCCCGGCGTCGGCATCGGCACCGTCGTTGCCCCGGCGCGGTACCCCGGTACGGCGGACCGTTACTCCGCAGGCGTCGTCGACATCTCCGTCG
>DATCWR010000077.1:0-4849 GCA_036566245.1 Mycobacteriales bacterium
CCTCGGTCACCGCACCGTTACCGGCCAGGTCGGCGAGTTGACCGCCGACGTCTTCGACCGCCGCGGTCAACTGGTCGACCCGGCCACGGGTCTCGGCCTGGTCACCGGCCAACGCCACCAACTGCGGAACCAGACCCAGCGGGTCACCCGGACCAGTCTGCCCGACCACGGTCACCGCCCCCGAACCCACGCCGGGCGGGTCACCTCAGCCGGCACCGCACGCCGCCGGCCCCGGGTAAAGGCCCGCACATCCCTGCGGTTCCACACCGCCGGGCGGCTCACCAACGTCGGCCGGGTCCCGGTGTGCAGCAGCAACTGCTGCCCGGCCCGCAACATCCGCACATCCTCCGGTGCAATCACCCGCACCCCGCGTCGAGTGCTGCGTCCCGGTCACCCCACGACACGGAGGTTCGGCGCGTCGATGTCGGTTCTTCTCGTCGCCGACGAGGTCGGTCACCCGAGTTCGTTCCTGATGCTCGCCGGGGTGGTGCCCACCAACCGGCCAGGTCCGCAAAGGTCTGGCCGGCCGGAGCACTCGGCCGCCGACATCGTCGCGACATCGGCGGCCGAGGCGGTCCCGCTGGCGGCCCGGGCGTCAGGGGGCCGGGGTGTCTAACGCAGCACCATCGACTCGATCATGGAACGGAGTTCGTCGATCATCTGGGTACGGTTGTGCTCGAAGGTCGGGTCGGTGAGCGCGCTGGTGTTGCCCGGGCCGAAGTCGAGCACCGGGGTGTGGATGTGTCCGCCGTAGGTGTGGGTGTGCAGGGTGTCGCGGAGCAGGGTGGCCCGGTAGGCGATCTCGTTGGACAGGTAGCCGCCACCGCCGCCCTCGACCGCCACGCCACCGCGGGTGGGACCGTCGGGCATGGTCGTCGGGGTCGTCTCACCGGCCTGCATCTCCACCACCGAGGAGTGCAACCGCACCGGGTAGGGGCCCACCGCACCCATGAACAGCTGCGCGACCGGCAGCGTGGTGGGCACGAACTCCGGACCGGGGCCGACGTTGGGGAACACCACCGGAGCGGTTGCCGTACCGCCGCCCTGGGCGTTGAGGTTGTCCGGCGCGGTGGTCGAACGCCGGCGCCCGTTGAACAGTTCCACGTCGAACAGGCCCGGCCGGCCCTGGCTGACGGTGGCGTAGAACTCGGCACTGTGTGAGGTCCCGGGGGTCAGTACGGGCCGGAACACGTCCTCGGCCATGCCGTGGTCGAAGTCGGCGTAGCGCACCGGGAAGACCACGGTCTGCGCCTCGAAGGTCTCACCGTTGCTCGCGGTCCACCTGCGACCGTCCAGGGCCAGGGCGACGGCACCCGAGGGGTTTCCCTGTCGCGGGTCGACGTCCAGGAAGAACGGGTCGAACCCGCTGATGAACACCCGGTGCACTCCGGAGTGGGATCGGAAGCTCGCCGAGGTCATACCCCGGGTGGAGCGCTCCAGGAGGTCCTCCACCCCGGCCCGGTCACCGGAACGCAGGCTGAAGGTCGGCGTCCACCGGCGTAACGACAGCGTCATGGACAGCCGGGCCCAGTACAGCGGCCGGTCGTCGTTGCCGGCCAGCGTGCCCTGTTTGGCGACGTTGCCCTGCGCCCGGGCCACCGCCAGGTTCCACAGGTTGGTGCCCTGGTCCTCGACCAGTCTGCGGGCCTGGCCCAGGCTGGTCGTGCGGCACAGTTCGGTGCCGAAGGTGGTTGTGACCTGGTCGAACCCGCTGGCGGCGAGGATCTGCGCGCCCACCGACGGGCCGCCGGAGGCCGAGGGGCTGATCAGCCGCTGCTCCTCCACGGTGGGGGTGACCGAGGTGTTCTGCTGGCAGGTCCCGCTGTGGCCCGACCTGTGGTTCGAACTCACCCCGGCGTCCTGGTGGACCTGGGCCAGGTCGGCCTGATCCCCCCGAGCCGCGGTCAGCGTCCCCACCAGCGGCACCAGCAGAGCGGCGCTCACGAGTACCCGCCGCCACTGTACGAGTCGTGACATCGGTTCTCTCCATTCGGGACGGTGACAACTGGCTGGCCCCGCCCGGCCCCCCGGGGGTCGCCCGACGAGCAGATCGGGGACCATGTCCCGATGGTTGCACTTAGTAGTTATTCTGTCACTATGCGTCACTGAATCGTTTAGGTGGCATTTTGGACAGATGACCGAGTCGGTTTTGCGGCAAAAGGCAAGCATCTGCTAGCGACGACGTGCCGGGGCACCCTTGTCCATACGTCCCGGAACGCCCAGAATCGAGGGTTACCGCACCTCAGGTACAGCCCCTCTCAGGCAGGTCACCATGACCGTTACCGGTGCCTTCCGCGGCCTACCGTCGCATCTCTCGGTCACCCTCGCGGCGCTGCTGGTCGTGTCCGGTCTGCTCTCGTGGCCCGCCCAGCACGCGCTGGCCACCACCGCGCCGGGTGCACCGGGCATCGCCTCGGCGTGGACCACCGGCGCCAAGCAGGGCCTGGGCACCTCGACGACGACCGCGTCGAAGGTCTGGTACACGATCGGGCAGGGCATCACCGACGAGGTCTACTACCCGACGGCGGACACCCCCGACGTACAGGACCTCCAGTACATGATCACCGACGGGTCCACGTTCACCGACCTGGAACGGGACGCCACCACGCACCAGGTGAGCCTGGCCGATCCACGGTCGCTGACCTACCGACAGACCAACACCGCAACCAACGGCCGGTACCGGATCACCAAGACCTACATCACCGACCCGAACCGCCCGACCGTCCTGGTCCAGACCCGGTTCCAGGTACTGTCCGGCGGCCCGCTCGCGCTGTACGTGCTGTTCAACGCCTCCTTGAACAACAGCGGAGGCGGGGACACCGGCGCCACCGTTGGCGGCCAACTGGTCGGTTCGGACGGTCCGGTGTCCAGTGCGCTGGCAGTGTCCGGTGGGTTCGCCGCCACCACCAACGGTTACAGCGGCACCAGCAGTGACGGGTACCAGGACCTGACCGCCCACCACCGGCTGACCGCGACCTATGATTCGGCGCCGACCGCCGGCAACCTCGTGCAGACCGCCCAGATCCCGGTCGGTGCCGGCACCACGTTCACCCTCGCGCTCGCGTTCGGTTCCACCGGCACCGAGGCGTCCGCGAACGCCGCCGCGTCGCTGTCCACCGGCTTCACCACTCTGTCGGTGAGTTACCAGTCCGGCTGGCACTCCTATCTGGACTCGCTGGCCGCCCCACCGATCAGCGTCACCAGCACCGGGCGTACCGGGCAGTACCAGGTGGCCGCCATGGTGATCAGGGCACACGAGGACAAGACCTACCGGGGCGCGTTCGTCGCGTCTCTGACCGTGCCGTGGGGTGACGCGGTCAACGCCGACACCTGTTGCACCGCCGGATACCACGCGGTGTGGGCGCGCGACCTGTACGAGATGGCCACCGCCGAGATCGCCGTCGGCGACACCGCCGCGGCCAACCGTGCCCTGGACTACCTCTTCGACGTGCAGGAACGCGCCGACGGGTCCTACCCGCAGAACACCCGACTGGACGGCACCCCGGTGTTCGGCAGCCTCCAGTTGGACGAGGTCGCCGACCCGATCCTGCTGGCCTGGCAACTCGGCCGGTTCGACCCGGCCAGTTACGCGAGGATCAAGCTGTCCGCCGAGTACCTGTCCCACCACGGACCATCCACCCCGGAGGAACGGTGGGAGGAGGCGGGCGGCTACTCGCCGGCCACCCTCGCCGCCGAGATCGCCGCCCTGGTCTGTGCCGCCGACATCGCCACCCGCAACAACGACCCGGGCGCCGCATCCTTCTACCTTCAGGTCGCCGACTCCTGGCACGCGCAGGTCGACTCCTGGACCTACACCACGTCCGGGCACCTGGGTGGTGGGCGGTACTACGAGCGCATCGACGACAACGCCAACCCGAACGACGGACACACCCTGTGTGTGGCCAACGGTGGTGGGTGCTGGGACGAACGCGACGTGGTGGATGCCGGGTTCCTGGAACTGGTCCGGCTCGGTGTGAAGGCACCCACCGACCCGCAGGTGACCACGTCGCTGGGCGTGGTGGATGCCACTATCAGGGTCGCCACCCCCGAGGGCGACCTGTTCCACCGCTACAACCACGACGGTTATGGCGAAACCGCCACCGGCGCTCCCTACACCGGGGTGGGCGTCGGACGGGCCTGGCCGGTGCTGACCGGCGAACGTGGCGAGTACGAACTGGCCGCCGGCCAACCCACCGCCGCGGTGAACCGGCTGGCCACCATGGCTGGCGCGGCCAACGCCGGTCTACTGATTCCCGAACAGGTGTGGGACCAACCCGACGCGCACGGCTTCACCCTGGGCCAGGGCACCGGGTCGGCCACCCCGTTGGCCTGGGCGATGGCCCAGTTCGTCCGGCTGGCCGTGTCGATCAGTGCCGGGCACAACGTGGAGACACCCACGGTGGTGGCCAACCGTTACGCCGGCGGCTGAGCACTGCCCGATCCCGCGACGTGGGCGCCGACCGGTCGGTTCGGCCGGGTATTCGGTGTGCCAAACCAACCCTCGACCGGCCATGATGGACCTGATGTCTGAGGATCTGTGGGTGAACGGGTCGTGGGCGGTGCCGGCCGCCGAGTTGAGGGAACGTTTCTCCCGGTCGAGTGGGCCCGGCGGTCAGTCGGTGAACACCGCCGACAGTCGCGTTGAACTGTCGTTCGACGTTGCTGGTTCACCCTCTTTGCCGGAATCTGTCCGTGCCCGTGCCCTGGACCGTCTGGCCGGCAGGCTGGTGGACGGTGTGCTCACCGTGGCCGCCAGCGAGCACCGCAGCCAACTGCGTAACCGGCAGGCGGCCCGGACCAGGCTGGTCGCGATGCTGCGCGAGGCGGCGGCACCGCCACCGCCGGCCCG
>DATCWR010000281.1:0-3112 GCA_036566245.1 Mycobacteriales bacterium
CGCCCTGCGCGCGGCCGGCGCCCGACCGGTACTGGTCAACCGTGGGGCACGACGCGGCCGCGCCGCCGCCGACCTGCTCGACCTGCCCTTCGTGCCGCTGGCCGACTTCGACCCCGCAGGGTTCGCCGTGGTCGTACACGCCACGCCGTTGACCGACACCTCACCCTTCGCTGTTGACAGGCTGCCAGACGGCGCAACGGTGCTGGACATGGTCTACACGGCCCGGGACACCGCGGTGGTCACCGCCGCCCGCGCCCGGGGCCTCACCGCGATAGACGGCTGGGACGTGCTCCTGGCCGACGCCGGCCAGCAGTTCCGGTTGATGACCGGACACGACATGCCAGCCGACCCGACCCGCACGCTGCTGCGCGCCGCCCGGGTCGCCCGCAGGGACCGTCCATCCACCAACAGCGACCGGCAGGTGACGACGTGACAGCCCACCGCAGGATCGACGCCGCCTCCATGTTCGATCTCGACGCCGCCGGAAGGCAACTACTTGACCGGGTACGGCAGGTGGCCGCCTCCGCGGCCGAACGCGCGGCCGACCACGACCGGACGGCAACGTTTCCCACCGAGGACTTCGAGGACCTGCACGCCGCCGGACTGCTCGCCCCCACCGTGCCCCACCGGTGGGACGGACTGGGTCTGGGACCGCTGTGCGGTGACACCCTGATGCTGTGGTTGACCACAACGGAACTGGCCAGGGCGGACCTGTCACTGGCGCGCTGCTGGGAGGGACACGCCAACGCGCTGGTACTGATCGACGCGTTGGGAACACCCGAACAGAAGGCACGATGGTTCGACGCGGTGGTACGGCAGGGACACATCTGGGTCGCCTGGTCCGGGGAGCCACAGACCCCCGGACGCGCCCAACGGGGGCGTTTCGGGACCACCGTCACCAGGGTCGACGGCGGCTGGATGCTGGACGGCACCAAGGTGTTCGCCACCAGCGCCACCGGCGCGCGTTGGGCCATCCTGTTGGTCAACACCGCCGGACCCGGAGGGGCCCGCCACTCACAGGCATCACCAGACACCCTGATCATGCTGGCCTGCGACCTGTCCGACCCCTCGGTCAGCACGGACCCCTCCTGGTGGGACCCGGTGGGCATGCGCGCCACCGTCAGCCACCTGGTCAGGTTCGACCACACCTTCATCCCCGAGGACAACCTGATCGGCGCACCCGGTGACTACCTGCGGCACAACTGGCAGACCGCGTTCGTCCCGCACTACGCGGCAAGCTTCCTCGGCGCGGCCGAGGCGGCCCACGACCATGCCGTGGACTACGTGGTGGGACAGGGCAAGGCCACCGACCCCTACGTCCAACAGCGTGTCGGAGCCATGGCGGTCAACATCGAGACGTCCCTGCTGTGGCTGCGCCACGTCGCCGACCTGTGGGACGCCCAACGCCGACCCGAGGCCGAACAGGCCGGTGCCAGGGCACGCCACATGGTCGAACACCTGGCCCTCCAGACCGTCGACCACTGCATACGGGCCTGCGGCGCACGGGTCCTGCTACGACCCAGCCCGGTGGAACGGATCCTGCGGGACCTGACCTTCTATGTCCGCCACGACAACGACGACCACATCCTGGCCACCATCGGCCGGTCGGTGCTCGGACACGGACATGACATCTCCTTCTACAGTCCCTGAGCCCCGGGTAACCCTCAACCCGGACCCGACCGCGGATCCGCACCAGACCCCGGGGTCGGCCCGGCACCGGGCCGGGCCGACACGGCAGGAGTACCGAACGTCGCCTGCTCGACCTGGCTGGGCACCACCCTCAGGAAGGCACACCGCCCCGGAGCGGCCAGGGCCAGCACGTCGTCGGGCATCTGCGGCAACCAACGCACCGCCTCGGCCGGCAACCGGAACACCTCACGCAACGGGCGCAGCGCCGCCACGGTCGGTCTGGCGAGCACCACCAGATCAAACGCCCGGATCGCCGGAATCGTGGCGTCGGTGACCGCAGGTTCCAGGGTCAACGCGGCCTGCCAGGAACCCAGATCGTGCCGGATGCCACCCTGCCCGACATCGACGTCCTCGACCAACAACGACGGGCGCAGCACCGAACCGGCCGGCGGGGTGGCACTGGCCGGCGGCACCACCGCGACCCAGGCTGGCCCCGGGGGAGCGGCATGTACCAACGCGGCCCACCGCGACGGCCGCGCGGTCACCACCACCACCTGCGCGCCCTGAGCCAGAGCACGGAAGGAGAGCAGGGTGGCGAAGTACCCAGCCCCGAACACCGCGATCCGTACCGGGGCCGGACGAAACAGGCGGAGGATCACCGGTTGCCCCGAAGGATCCTGACCCACCACCAACCCACCCTGGTGCACCGGCATGTCCAGCGCGGGTAACGACCCGACCGGCACGACATGCGGCACCGGGCGTCTCACCGCGTACCGCCCAGACCCGAACCGGAGTGGCCCTGTCCCCTCGGCATCGGACAGCCTCCCTCCACCCTTCCGGGCCGACCGCCGCCACGCCCGCGGGCACCGTCCATGGTAGGTGTCATCGGCCCCCACAGCTCCGATCGAGTGCGACAACACCTTCCCCGGCCCCCCGACGATCCGCCCCGTAGGGTTACCTGGTGTGGCGTGGCTGGGTAGGGGCACTTCGAGCGGGTGAGGAACCAGACCCCCGCTTCACTTTCGCCAACGAGAGAACGTTCCTGGCCTGGATCCGTACCTCTCTGGCCCTGGTCGCCGCCGGTATCGGACTGGAGGCATTCACCACCGGCCTGTTCGCCCCGGGCCTGCGCCGAGCCGCCGCCCTCGTGCTGGTACTGCTCGGCGTGGCCACCAGCCTGGCCGCACTGCGGCGCTGGGCCCACAACCAGCACGCGCTGCGCACCGGCCAACCGCTGCCCACGCCCACACTGGCCCCACTGCTCGCCTACGGGGTGGCCGCGGTGGCACTTGCCCTGCTGGTACTGCTTCTGGTGGCCAGACCATGACCGACACCGGGGAACCCCGCCGCCCACCCGGGTTGTGGCACCCCGGCGTGCAACACGAACGGACCACGTTGGCCTGGACCCGCACCGGTCTGTCCTATCTGGTCTGCTCGCTGCTGTGCGCGCGACTGGCCGCCCACGCGCCCCTGCTGGCCGCAT
>DATCWR010000304.1:0-5437 GCA_036566245.1 Mycobacteriales bacterium
GCCCTCGGCGCACCCGTCGGGGCACGCACCCCGGTACCGGCCGTACCCGACGTGCTGGTCGCCATCTACCCTCGGACGCCGGACACCAGCCCGACACACCACCCCCGACACCCCGGACCGGTCCGGGTGGGGCAGTGGCAGCAGAGCTGGACCGACGCCGAGCACGCCGCCGCCGTCACCGCGGTACGCGCCGCCATCAGCCGGGGAGACGTGTACCAGGTCAACGTGGTCGGCCATCGCACCGCCGACTACCACGGCGACATCGGTGCCGTGCTGGCAGCCGTCACCGCGCTACCCGGTGCACGATACGCCGGTTCGTTCCGGGGAGACGGCTGGGCCGTGGCCACCGCCTCACCCGAAAGCCTGCTCACCGTCCACCACGGCGTGGTCCGCACCCGACCGATCAAGGGAACCCGCCCGGCCACCGAACCGGGCCGCCGAGAACTGCTCGCCGACCCCAAGGAACGCGCCGAGCACGTGATGATCGTCGACCTGGTCCGCAACGACCTCGGCCGGATCGCCACACCGGGGACCGTCCGGGTGGAGACGCTGTTCGTACCGCGCGAGTGGTGCGGACTGTGGCAGGCCGAGTCGGCGGTGTCCGCCCGACTACGGCCGGACACCGGGCTGGCAGACCTGTTCCGGGCGGTACTTCCGGCCGGATCAGTGACCGGCGCCCCCAAAACCGCGGCACTGACCCAGATCAGTGCACTGGAACCAGTCGGCCGAGGACCGGCCATGGGCGCGTTCGGAGTGATGACCGCAGGACGGACAGACCTCGGCCTGACCATCCGAACCCTGGCCGCCGACAGCGACACCCTGCACCTGTGGACCGGTGGGGGAATCACGTGGGGCAGCGACCCGGACCGGGAGGTCGCCGAGGCACACGCCAAGGCCGCCCCACTGCTTTCCGCGGTGAACCAGGCAAGCACCGCCACCACCTGACCAGGCCACGTATCTGCCTCAGGCCCGGCCACAGCCCAACGGTACGGCGGGGCTAGGCGCCCACCTCCGGAACCGCCCGCGTCGGATGCCCAGCAGGGCCACCGGTCCAACCGGACCTGCGCCGCACCACCACGGTGGCGTTGGGCCGACGCAGCAACGCCAGCAGGTCACCCCGCACCGGCCCGGACATCGGTGCGGGCACCACGTCGATCCGCAGGTCGGACACACGCACCGGCGGCAACCGGTCCAGCAGCATTCGCAGCCGCTCGGCCGCACCAGGATCCCCGTGCGCGTGCAACTCGGCTGCGCCGCGTCCAGGCACGACCAACGCCAAACCGCCGCGGTACGGATCGAACACTCCCGACGCGGTGATGTACCCCCGGACCGGGTCCAACCACGCCATCTGGATGGCGTCGGGGGCGGCCAGCGCCAGCGCGGTGAACCATCCCGGGCGCAGCGAACGCCCCAGCGGCACCACCGAGGTCCGCTCCGCCAGCACCCGGTCGAGGTGAGCCACCGCGTCCCGCCCGGTGTCCTCCAGACAGACCGAACGACCACCGACCGTCACGTACGCCTCCGGCCCGGCCCCCTGTCCCCGCAGCCGCATGAGCCCGCACGGCAGCACGCTGGTCGAGGTGAACCGGTCCAGGTCCCACCGCAGCGCCACACTGACCTGTAGTCCGGCCCGCAACCACAGCGGCATCACCACCATCCCGAACGGCTCCAGTTGACCGAACCACCGCGGAGACACATCCCACACGCCCACCGTGGCCAGTACCCGGTGGAACGGCCCACGCTCCGGCACCCCGGACCATCCGTCCCCGGTGAGCACCTCAACACCCTGGTAGCCGGCCGCGGCCAGGTGCGTGCGCGCCCGACCGGCCGTCACCGGATCGATCTCGACCGTGGTCACCGCCCCGTCCGGACCGGCCAACTCGGCCAACAGCGCCGCGTCGTAACCGGTACCGGTACCGATCTCCAGAACCCGGTCGCCGGGAGCCACCGCGAGCTGTTCCAGAGTCGCCGCCGTGGTGGACGGCTGACTCGAGGCGTTGCACGCGGCCCCGTCGGCGTCGTACCCGGTCACGATTGGTTCGTCGGTATATGCCGCAGTAGGCGCCACGCCCGGAACAAAAAGATGGCGGGGTACAGTCCGAAATGCCTGTTCGACCGCGGTCCCCCGCACACATCCCACGGTGATCAGGCGGTCAACCATCGCATGGCGCAGGCCTCGCTCAACTGCCGGCATGCCTCATGACGCTACCAACAGTCCGGTGTAGAGCGTCAATCCCGGTCCGAAAGCCATCACCACCACCGTGCCAGACCGACGCTGGCGCGTCAGTTGATCCAGAACTATCAACACAGTTCCGGACGAACAATTGCCATGCTCACTCAACACCCCGCGCGAGATCGCCAGATCCTGCTCACCCAGACGAAGTTCCCGACCCACCACGTCAAGAATCCTGGGACCACCCGGATGCACCGCCCAGCCATCCACGTCAGAGAGTGCCAGACCGTTCCGGGTGAGCAACTCGGTCACCACATCCCGAACGTGTCGCGCGAGTACGGCCGGGACCCGGGGCGACAGTCCCATCCGGAAGCCCATATCAGTGACATCCCACGTCATATGGTCCGCAGTTGACGTGTCGGTACGGGCCAACACATCCACCACCGTGTACCCCGGCCCCGACCCGGAGCCCGGCTCGACCACCACCGCGGCCGCGGCGTCACCGAAGATCGCGTGGGCCACCACCTGATCCAACCGCGAGGTCGCCGGCTGCACATGCAGACTCGGCAACTCCAGACACAGCAACACCGCCGGCCGACCACGGGCCACCACGTAGTCGGACACCGCCCCCAGACCCGGCACCGCCGCATAACAACCCATGTGTCCCACCGACAGTCGCTGCACGTCGGAACCCATACCCAGGTCCGCGGCGAGGCGAATGTCCAAACCCGGCGACACGTACCCGGTGCACGACACCACCGCGAACAACCCGATCTCGTCCGGTGCGAGACCGGCGTCATCCAACGCCGCGGCCACCGCATCCTTACCCAACGGCATCGCCTCGACCAGGAAGCGCTCCATCCGCGCACCGGTACCCCACCCGGACACGTCCTCGTCGCACGGATTCACCACACCGTGCCGGGTGCGCACGCCGACCGAACCAAAAAGTCGGCCGGCGGCATCCATCCCAGCATAGTGTCGGGAAAAGAACTGATCCCACAGCTGATCCTGGTGCATTATCGCCGGAAACGCCTGACCCATCCCGGTCAGGCGCGCGGTCGTCACCGGCTTCCCATCCGCACGACACAATCCTCAGGTCCCACCGCGATGGCGTATCTGCCCATGCCAGCCTCTCCAGAACGACGGTCTCACCCTGAGCACGGCAACGCCCCGGTCCGGGCGGGATGTCAACCAACCGCCTTCACGCCGTACCCCTGAAACAACACGGACGTGGATCCGGTGGGGATCATCCGTACCCGCGGTTCACGCCGGGCCAGCCACCGCAGCATCCCCGGGACCGACGGGCGCAAACCCCGCAGCGTCAGGGCGACCCCACCCCGCGCGCACTCCCGACGCAACAGTTCCCGGTCCACGAACAGCGCCGGATCATGAATACCCCTCGGCGCCCCTCCCGGAATCCGCTCGCCGATGGTGACCGCGACCAACCGAGCCAGCCGGGTGGCGGCGATGGTGTCCAACACAAGGGTTCCCCCCGGCCGCAGGATCCGGCACGCCTCACCCACCACACCGGGCAGATCGGCGACATGTTCGAGGATCTCCCCGGCGCTGACCGCGTCGGCCACCGCGTCGCCGAACGGCAGCCTGGTCACGTCACCACGCACCACCCGAACCCCGTGTGCCCGGGCCACCCGCAGCGCCGACTCGGACAGATCCACCCCGACGTGGCAGTACCCCAGCCGGCGGGCGTACGGCGCCAGCAAGCCACCGCCGCAACCCAGATCCACCAGCACCGCACCGGGCCGCGGCGCCACCGGCAGTAGGTTTGCCCGAGCCTGGGCGATCCACCCCAGCATGGCCAGCGGGCCATGGGGCTCCCACCACGACCAGGCCAACTCGTCGTACTGTCCGGGATCGTTGGGCGGTCGCCGCCCGCGTGTTCGGCTCACGACCCGAGCCTGACACGCCGGCGTCGCGCTGTCTGCCGGCATGCCGCGAGGACCGTCCCTCAGGTGCGCCCGTCGCGTTCCTGCACGACGTGCAGAAGTGCGGTGCGAGGAACCCAGTCGGCCAACCGGGCGGGCAGACCCTCCTGGACAACCATCTCGACCACGTCCGGGTCGTCGTCGACAACCAACACGATCCGGTTGGAGCCACCCAGCCGACGCAACGCTTCCCGCTTGACCCGGCGGGCCGGTCGGTGGTCGCCGTCGGGCCGCATCAGCAGCCGCCCGGCTGGACAACCGTGGTTGGACAGCCAGCGCCGGGTGACCGTACGCAGACGTTCGGGCCGCCCGGTCAACCAGACCACATCGTGGTCGAGCGCCAGCGACCGGGCCAGAGCGACCCCCTCGGCCAGCGGGGGATCGGCCCCTGCCTCGGCGAAGAACGCGGCCCAGTCGCGGGATCGACTGGCCAGGTGGTGCAGCCGGTGGCGCACGTCCGCGACCACCCCGTCCACGTCGAACACCACCGTGCCGGGCCCAGCCTGTCCGGTACCGCCAGCCGTGCGCATCCGTCCAGCCTGCCATGTGGCATCCGCCCCACCCACCGGACCACAGCAGCGGTAGAAGCCGGCCAAAAAGCGCAACAACTCCGAACACCTCATCGACCGCTTTCCCCAACCAACCGCTCAACGCTGTGGTGATGCGCCCAGTGGTCGCAGTTGACGAAGTCGCCGCGCGCGGCATGATGAAGATCCGCAGGAACATCTCTACTGGAATGCGCTGATGAGTGACCGAGGAAGGGAAGTGTGCACCGCCTGCTGACCCCATCGTGGATCGGCCACTGTTCTGACAACCAGGCGGGGTCACCCATCAGGTACCAGATGGCTCACTCACTACTGTGCAACCAGGCGTGGTCCCGATCAGAGGGATGTCGCGCCGTGATCCGCAGTCCCACTGGGGATCTCGAAGGAGGCGCAGCGACGTGAACGTCAGAAAAGGCATGGTGGTGGTCACGTCCGTGGCGGCGTTGGGTTTGGCCGTGGCCGGATGCGGCGCCGGAAGCAGCGTTGGCAGCAGCGGTTCGGGAGGCAGGGGAACCCTGGTCTACGGCGAGTCGACCGACTGGCCACAGAACCTGTTCCCACTTGTTTCGGCGGGTAACGCCACCTCGGTGGCAAATATTCTGGTTCGCATTTTGCCAGCACCATTCCGCATCTATCCGGACTTCACCATCAAGGCGGACACCACCCTGCTGGCGAGTGAGCCGACGACGACCATCGAGAGTGGCAAGCAGATCGTCGTCTACAAGCTGAACCCGAAGGCGGTCTGGAGCGACGGTGACCCCATCGACGCGAAGGAC
>DATCWR010000318.1:0-7204 GCA_036566245.1 Mycobacteriales bacterium
TTCCGTTCGGAGCAGGGGTGGCCGCACCCAGCCAGCCGGTTCTGATGCACGAAGCTACCCGTGGGTGTTACTGACCGGTAGAATTGACCGTGGTACCCAGCGTGCGCGGCGGTGGTGGGGCAGTCGGCCGCCGCCGCGCACGATCCTGCTGATCAACAGCGACGAGGTCGCTGACCGGCAGCGTTTCACCCTCGCACACGAGTTGGGCCACCTGCTCTTCGGCGACCCGGCACACGTGCATACAGTCTCCACGTCCCGGACATCCGCTGAGGTGCGTTGCGACGAGTTCGCCCGTAACCTGCTCCTCCCGAAGAGCGGCGTGCTTGCCTGGCTGGAGCAGGTTCGCCGGGTCACCGGGCAGCACCTCCTCGACAGACGGCAGGTTGCCCTGCTCACTCGTCACTTCGGTGTCACGCCCGAGGTCGTTTCGATCCAACTGGATCGAATGAAACTGCGGCACGCGGCCCTGACGCCCATGCCGTCAGGGCGAGCGCTGGCCCACCGATACGGCTGGGGAGCACAGTACGAGCAGGATCAGGTCGCGGCGAGGCAACCGCGGGTTCCCCGTCGCCTCCTGGACCGGGCCATCGAGGCCTGTCAGGCAGGTCGACTCGGTGTCAGTGTGATCGCGCGGCTCCAGGGCCGGCCCGTCGCCGAGGTCGAGCAGGAACTCACTGGTGCTGGCATCACCGCACGGCCTGCGGTGCGCCGTGCTGATGTGGCCGCACTGGTGACCCGCGCCGCCCGCACCTCGTCATGAGCCGACGCACCACCGCTGATGCGGATCCTCGCCGCATCAGTGTTGTGGACGCTGTGTGTTGCGTCTACTTCTGCGCTGCGGGGAAGAGCGGTCTGTTCATCTCGATCCTCAGCCGGCTCGGCCTGGAGATCCTGATCCCGGAGGAGGTGGAACGGGAGGTACTCGGCAAGCGGAGTTATGGACAACTGTCCGTGCACTGGCGACGGATGAAGGCCTCCGATCGTGTCCAGATCCTTCCGTTACTGACCGTCGATGACCGGCGGGCAGACGTGGTGGCATGCGTGGCCCGGGTGCGCGATACCTCCGTCACGCTCGCACTGTCGGCCCGGAAGGACCTGGGCGAGGCTGTGGTTGTCGGCCATGCCCAGGCCCTCAGCGGAGGCGAGTACCTGGCCACCCTGGTCGTCGACGAGTACATACACCTCATGGCCGGCATCCGCGAGGTGCCTTCCAACCTGGCCTGCTCCAGCCCTCCAGACTGAGAGCCACGTACGAGGCACTGCGTCCTTTCGGCAGTGGACTTCCGGGTTGGCCGGCGAGCAGTCTGAAGCAGAGTTATGACGAGTGGCGGCGCTCGGAAGGTGCACATCGGTAGGTGGTGTTGTGCCACGGCCACAGCCGGTCCGCGGTCGGGCGAGCCGGTTGCGGTGGTCAGCCGACCAGGGTCTTGATGGCGGCGGTGAGTTCGGCCAGACCCTTCCTGGCGTCGGCGAAGTACATGCTGGTCCTCGGGTTGGTGTAGAGCTCGTTGTCGATGCCGGCGTAACCGTGGCCCATGGACCGCTTGATCACGATCACGCTGCGGGCCTGGTCCACGTCCAGGATCGGCATGCCGGAGATGGCCGTACCGGGCCGGCGGGCCGCCGGGTTGGTCACGTCGTTGGCCCCGATCACCAGCGCCACGTCGGTGCGGGCGAACTCCGGGTTGACCTCGTCCATCTCCCTGAGCTGGGAGTACGGCACGTTCGCCTCGGCCAGCAGCACGTTCATGTGTCCGGGCATCCGGCCGGCCACCGGGTGGATGGCGTAGGAAACCTCGACCCCACGCGCCTCCAACAGCGCGGCGAGTTCGTGCACCTCGTGCTGGGCGCGGGCCGCGGCCAGTCCGTAACCGGGCACGATGATCACCTTGCCGGCGTAGGCGAGTTGGATGGCCGCGTCGTCGGCGGTGGTCGACCGCACCTGGCCACCGCCCTGGGTCACCGCGGCAGCGGTGTCCCCGGTGCCGAAGCCACCGACGATGATGTTGCCGATGGACCGGTTCATCGCGTCGGCCATCAGCTTGGTCAGGATGGCACCGGAGGCGCCGACCAGCGCGCCGGCGATGATCAGCATGGTGTTGTCGATCACGAAACCGGCCATCGCCACCGCGGTGCCGGTGAAGGCGTTCAGCAGCGAGATGACCACCGGCATGTCGGCCCCGCCGATGGGCATCACCATGGTCACGCCCAGGGCCAGCGCGGCCAGGATGATCACGACCAGCACCGCCACGCTGTCCCGGCCGCTGAGCAGGTAACCACCACCGGCCAACACCAACGCGGCCAGCACGGCGTTGACCGTACGCGCGGCCGGGAGCACGACCGGGCTGGAGGACACCACGCCCTGCAACTTGCCGGCCGCGACCAGGGAGCCGGAGAAGGTCACCGCACCGATCAGCACGTCCAACACGGTGGGCACCGTGGTGCGTGCCGGCACCCCTGCATCCAGACCGGCCAGCCGGATGAAGTCGTGTATCGCCACCACGGCCGCGGCCCCGCCGCCGACCGCGTTGAACATGCTGACCAGTTGTGGCATCGCGGTCATCCGCACCGTGCGGGCGAAGTAGAGGCCGACGACCGCGCCGACCACCGCGCCGGCCAGCAACACGATCCAGCCCGCCGTGGTGGCGGCACCCTGGTGCACCACCAGCACGACGGTGGCGACGATCCCGGCGATCATCCCGGCTGCGGACACCCGGTTGCCCCGCCGCGCGGTGGCCGGGGAGTTCATCAGGTGCAGCCCGATCACGAAGCAGGTTGCCGCGGCCAGGTAGACCAGCCTGACCACCGTGTCGAACGCGCTCATCGCGAGCCGCCTCCCGTGGGGTCGGCGTCCCGGCGCCGGTCGTCGGGCTTGCGGAACATGTTCAACATCCGGTCGGTCACCGCGTAGCCGCCCACCACGTTCGCCGCGGCGAACGCGGTGGCCACGAACGCGAGCAGGTATCCCAGCAGGCTGTCCGCGGTGGTGGCGATCAGGATCGCGCCGGCGAGCACGATCCCGTGCACGGAGTTGGCCGCCGACATCAGCGGTGTGTGCAGGGTCGCGGGCACCTTGCTGATCACCTCGAACCCGACCAGCAGACTCAACACGAAGATGGACAGGTCAGCCAGCAGTCCCGGGCTCAACGGGTTCACCTCCGTGCGCCGCCGCCAGAAGTCCGGCCGTGGCGGGCGAGACCACCTGGCCGCCGTGGGTGATGACCACACCGGCCTGGATCTCGTCGGCCAGGTCGATGGTCAGGGTTCCGTCGTGAACCAGGTGCAACAGCAGGTTGCTCACGTTGCGGGCGTAGGCGGTCGACGCGGCGGTGGGCATGGTCGCCGGCAGGTTGTCGGCACCCACCACGGTGACGCCGTTGTCGGTCACCGTGGTGCGACCGGGTTGGGATCCCTCGACGTTGCCGCCCAGTGGGCTGGAGGCCGCGTCGACGATCACCGAACCGGGGGACATCGCCTTGATCGCCTCGGCGGTCACCAGCACCGGGGGCCGTCGGCCGGGTACCTGGGCGGTGGTGATCACCGCGTCACAGCCGGCGATGTGGCCGTTGAGTTCCTGCTGCTGGGCCTGCTGTTCGTCCGGCGTGAGCGCTCGGGCGTACCCGCCCTCGCCGGTGGCGGTGGCCACCGACTCCAGCACCAGGAACGACGCGCCCAGGGACTCGGCCTCGGTGCGGGTCTCCGGTCGGACGTCGTAGGCGGAGACCAGTGCACCCAACCGCCGGGCGGTGCCGATCGCCTGGAGTCCGGCCACGCCGACCCCGAGGACCAGCACCCGGGCCGGCCGGGCCGTGCCGGCGGCGGTGATCAGGAGCGGGAAGTACCGTTCCAACGTGTTGGCCGCGACCAGGGCGGCCTTGTATCCGCTGATGTTGGCCTGGGAGCTGAGCGCGTCCATGGACTGGGCCCGGCTCAGGGTGCGGGGAAGCCCGTCCAGGCTGACCGCGGTGATGCCCAGTTCGGCCAGGATCTGGGCGTAGCCGGGGTCGGTCAGCGGGTGCAGCATCCCCACCAGGGCCTGGCCGGCGCGCAGTTGGCGCACCTGGTCGACCGGTGGCCTACCCACGGTCAGGACCACGTCGGCCCGGGTCCGGGCCTCCTCGCCCGGGAGCACGGTCGCCCCGGCCCGGGCGTAGTCGTGGTCAGGGAACCAGGCGGCCTGCCCGGCGCCGGCCTGTACCAGTACCTCCATGTCGGCGGCGGTGAGTCGGCCCACCGCGTCGGGTACCAGTGCCACCCGACGTTCCCCCGGTGCGGTCTCGGTGAGCACGGCCACCCGTACGGTCATCGGTGCGGTCCCGGGGTGGTCGGCTGGGACACGGCTGGGATCGGATGGCACCGGACTGCGGTTCGTGCCGGGTCTGTCGGTGCCGGGACGGTCAGCGTCGACCGTCGGGATACCAGGGCCACCATTCCCCCATTCGTCTCCCGCTGCTCGGGGCGACCGTACTCCGACCGGCCCAGGGGCCCGGACATCTTCTCCTACTTGTCATATATAGCCGTGTTCCACGGGTTAGGTGTTGAGTTGGATCGCTCGATGATCACGTAACAAGCAGGAACAAGGGCATTGTCGGCTTATCAGGTAAGGAGCAACATATGGGGTGAAACACTCGCTCGGCGGCCGATGGTCCGCATCGGTGGGTGCCAGTCGCGAGTCAGCCGGGCGACGAGCCTTGCGGAGGCGAACATGACAGGTATCCGCCGTGGCTGGTTCTCCGTCGTGGTCACCGTGTTACTTCTCGCCGGGGTGGTGGTCGCGGCCGGCCCGGCCGCCGCGGCCGACCCGGTTACTCCACAGCGGTACGCCCCACTGATCTACCTGCACCCGAACGATGCCAACCTGCCGATGTCGGCCGACTCCTTCGTCCTGCACTCCCGACTGCGCTGGTCACACGACGGTGGATGCCCGGACCACCAGATGGCCGGGACCGGCGCGGTCGACGCCACGGCGCTCGGCGGGGGTGGGTACGCCCACCAGGAGGAGGACGCGTTCTGCCAACACACCGGTTCGCTGTGGAGCAGTTCGGCGCTCACCCGGCCGCGGGGGTCGGGCGGGACATCCGGCGCCGAGGGATTCTTCCTCGACCTGGACAACACGTTCCGACCCGGCGAGGGCACGTCCGCGCCGATGTACTACGACTACCAGCCCGGCGGGTACGTCACCTACTGGTTCTTCTACGGGTTCGACGACGCGGTGACACAGTTCGCCGACCACGAGGGTGACTGGGAACGGATCAGCCTGCGGCTGGACCCGACCGACCACCCCACCACGGTGGCCTTCTTCCAACACAGCGGCTACTGCGTTCTCTCCTGGGCGGAGGTGACCCGGAGCGGAGACCACCCGGTCGGCTACAGCGCCCTGGGCACCCACGCCACCTACCCGACGCCCGGGACGCACGACCTGGACACCACCGCGGCCGGGCCCGGATGGCTCGGCTGGAACGTGCTCAGTTCGGTGCGCGCCCGGGGCTGGTACGGCTTCGGTGGGGCCTGGGGCGAGGTCGGCAACTACGAGCAGACCACCGGTCCGCTGGGCCCGTCGGCGTTCAAGTCGCCCACGCCGGCGGACTGGACCAGCCCACACTGCTGAGACACCGGGGCTGGTTCGGGCCTGGTTCGGCTCCGGCCGGCCGACGACGGGACGGCGACCCGTATGCTGGGCCACACGCTCCGCGGTTCCGCGACCGGATCGTGCGTCGGGTCGGTGCGGATGGCCCGATGGCCGGTCAATGGTTGTGGTGTGGCCGGTTGACACTCACCGGTTCGGCGTGGAGCGAAGATCGGGTGGGCCCGAGGAGATGCGTTGACCAGCGCGCGTGTGACGGTCGTGATCGTCAACTACAACGGTGCGCACCTGCTCCCCGCCTGTCTGGACGGGCTCCGCCGACAGACCCTGCCCCACACCGACTACCACACCATCGTGGTGGACAACGCCTCCTCGGACGGTTCGCTGGAGTTGTTGGCCAACCGGTACCCGTGGGTTCGGGTGATTCCCAGCCCGACCAACCTCGGGTTCGCCGGAGGCAACAACCTTGCCCTGCGCGAGGTGGACACCCGTTACGCGGTACTGCTCAACAACGACGCGGTGCCCGAGCCGGAATGGTTGGACAGCCTGCTGGTGACGTTCGAGGAACCAGACTCCGAGCGGGTGGCCGTGGTGACCGGCAAGGTGCTCTTCCGGCCACGGTTCGTCCGGCTGTGCTGGGAGAGTCCCGGTGCCGCACTCGGACCGCACGACCGCCGCCAGGTCAGCGCCCGGGTGCACCGGGTGGAGGTCGACGGGGTCCAGGTCACCGACAAGGTGCTGTGGGAGGACCTCGCCTACGGTCCGGAGGGAACCGGTGACTGGCGGTTCCGGTGGGTCCGACCGGTGGGCAGCCTGCTGGTTCCGCTTCCGTCGCCGCCGACCGACGACCGGGCCGAGACCCTGGACATCCCGGTCAGCATCCGGCTCTGGTTGTCCGCGCCGGCAGCCCGCGAGGTCACCCTCAGCGGGTCGGACTGCCACCTGGTCGCCACCGTCGGCGAACAGCCCGAGCCGGTGGAACTGAAGGTGCCGGCCGGCACCCGGTGTCTGGACGTGGTCAACAACGCCGGAGGAATCGTGTTGCGCGACGGCTACGGCGCCGACCGCGGCTTCCAGCAGGTCGACGACGGGCGGTACGACGAACCGGTCGAGGTCTTCACCGCGTGCGGCAACGGCATGGCGATCCGGGTCGAGGCCGGCCGCGCGGTGGGCTGGTTCGACGAGCGGTTCTTCCTGTACTACGAGGACACCGACCTGTCCTGGCGGCTGCGCTCCCGGGGCTGGTCGATCCGCTACCAACCCCGGGCGGTGCTGCGGCACGTGCACTCGGCCAGCAGCCACGAGTGGTCGCCGGTGTGGCGCTTCCACACCGATCGCAACCGGCTGCTGATGCTGACCAAGAACGCGCCCGGCCGACTGGCCTTCGCCGCGGTGTCGCGCTACCCGTTGACGGCTGCGTCGATGTTGGTGCGTTCGGTGTTGGGATCCCTGCGGTCCCGGCGGCGGTTCGTGCCTGGCCCACACCTGGTCCGGGCCAGGGTGGCGGCCTCCTACCTACGGCTGCTCGGTCCCATGCTGCGGGCGCGGTTCGCCGAGGGCCGGCACGCGCGGGTGCCCCGCCGCGACCTGCGGCACTGGCTGGTGACCCGGCGGTGAGCC
>DATCWR010000007.1:0-4778 GCA_036566245.1 Mycobacteriales bacterium
CGGCCGACCGGTGCCGGCGCACCCGGCCGCGACCGCCGCCCGGGCCTCGCCGAGCGAGGCCACCTCGAACCCGTCCACCAACGGCGCGAGCGCGGCGAGTACCCGGTCGTGTCCGTTCGCCTTGACCGCGTAGTACAACCCGGCCCGGTCGGGCAGGGCCGCACGCACCTCACCGGCGGCGGCGCGCACCGCGTCCAGGTGGTAGACGTACGCGCACAGCGGGGTGTCCGGCCGACGGGCCGCGGCCAGTGCCCGCGCCACCGGCTCGGGCAGCTCCGGCGGCCTCACCGGGGGCTACCTCCGAACAACGGATTGGGAACCGGCACGTACCGGTCGCCCCCGTCCGGGTGCAGCCGCATGGTCACCAGCGCCTTGTGTGGCAGGGTCGGCCCGGTCAACCAGTCCGCGTCGGCGGCCACGTCCCGGGCCAACGCGACGTCGCCGACCCGCTGCGCGTGGCCGGCCATCTCGGCGTGAATCCGGTCGACCACCGCCTGAACCCGAGTCCAGCAGGCACGTTCGTCAGCGCCGTGCCAGCGGGCCAGCCCGACCACGATCTCGCCGAGGTGGGCCTGCAACGCGGTGTAGGCGACCTTCGCCCGCAGCACCGCCACGTCGTCGGTGACGGTGAGCGAGCCGGGTCGCAGGTCGGGCCGGTGACCGCGCCGGGCCAGCCGGGGTAGGTGCACCCGCATCCCGCCCCAGTCCCGGAACGCCACCCGGGTCGGCACCCCGTCGAGGAAGATCGGGATGGTGTTCTGGAGGTGCGCCTCCAGCCCGATCCCGTACCCGGTCATCAGCCGCAGGGTGGCACCCAGCAACACCGAGGCGTACTCCCCCAGGAACAGCAGCGCGGCCAGTTCCGGTCGGGGTTCCTCCCGGTGGGCGGCGTACCGGTCGACCAGCTCGGCCAGCACGCCGCGCCGCCGGTCACCGTCCAACGGGGATCCCGCGTACAGGGCGCAGCCCGGGACGGCCACCTCGCCGGGTCGCAGCCGCTCGGTCAGGTCGGCCCGAACCAGCGCGGACAGCGAACGGTCGCCCTGGTAGCTGGCGCCGGCCAGTTCCGGCACCAGCACCACCCGGGCGGACAGTGCCGGATCGTCGGCCACGACGCGGTCCAGCAACGCGGAGAACACCGGCCCGTTGGTCGCGGTCTGCGCCGAGATGGTCCGCCGGGTGGAGGTGACCTGCACGTCCAGTGCGGTCTTGACGTGGAACCGCCGCCCGCCCGGTGCCGGCCGGGTGAGCAGGGTCCGCAGCGCCGCCGTGGGTTCGGCCAGCAGGCGGGCGGCCGGCACGGGTACCAGGTCGCCGCGGGCGATGTGTTCGGCGTACCGGACCCGCACCACCCGGTTGAGTTGCCAGTCGTGTACCGGCAGAAACAGGTACTCCTGTCGGTCCACACCGGCCTCGGCCACCGCCGAGGCCAGCCCGGGGTAGGTGTCCAGCAGCAGTTCTCCGACGTCCCGGCCGTGCGGGTCGGGCGTCGAGTCGACCCGGTCCCGGCGCAGCCCGACCAGGGTGAGCACGGTCGGTTCGGTGCTTTCCAGGTCGTACCGGAGTAGGTCGGCGGGCCCCATGCCCGTTCTGGTGCGGGCACACGGGTGCAGGTTGTGGCCGCCGGTGGACAGCTTCTCCAGGAAGAGGGTGGGGTCGAACACCGGGTCGGTCGCGCCCAACAGCCCGGCGAACTCGAGGGTGTCTGCCGCGCCCAGGGCGGCCGCACTCCGCCTGGTCACCCGGTCGAGGTGGTCGGCGCGGGCCAGGGCCAGGGCCAGGTTGGTCGCGCTGTCGGCCAGTTCGGCGGCCAGCCGGTCCCATCCCGGCCCCGTTCGGGCGCCGGCCAGAAGTGCGACCAGGTCACCAGGGTGATCGACCGGCCGGGCCGGCCCGTCACACAGGTGCAGCACCGGATGTCCGACCGCGACCCGGCCGAACCCGTGCTCGGCCAGCACCGGGAAGGCCAGCGTGCCCGTACCGGGCAACCCGCACACCGCCCACGCCCCGGGTCGCGCCTCGGCCAGCACACCGGCCAGGGCGGGATCGGCGGCGGGATCGGTTGTGGGGTCGACCAACACCCGTCCGGCGGTGCGCAGGCCGGCCAGGTCCTCCCGCCAGGCCGCCGCCAGCAGCCGGCGGGTGGTCATCGCCCGTGCCCGGGGGAGGTGGGCGGCGAAGGCGTCGGCGAGTTGGGGGGCCTGTGCACACAGCAGGGCGTGCATCCGGGCGTCACCGGAACCGACAGAGCCACCAGAACCCTCGGTGAACCGGTCGTCGGACCAGCTCTGCCGTTGGTTCGGCCCGGGCGGAGCGGGGTCGAGCACCCTCACCGGGTACCGGCCAGCGGGTTGGCGCAGAACGCCCAGCGGTCGGCGGTCGGCGTGGCCGACAGGCGCATGCCGAGCATCGCCTTGGTGGGCAGGGTGTCCCCGAACAGTGCCCGTCGGTCCCCGGCGACCTCCGGTTCCCCGTCGAGGTCGGCGTGGGTGTCCCGGCAGGCCGCGGCCACCACGTCCCACAGGGGTTCCCGGTCGGTGCCGGTCCACTCGGCCAGCACGGTGACCAGTTCGGCGAGTTGGGTGCTGACCAGGGAGGCGAACAGTTTGGTGCGCAACGCGTCGGGGTCGTCGACCGGCAGGTCACCGCGCAGCACCGGGGTGAGGCCGTGGCGGGCCAGCCGGCGCGGGTCGACCCGGATCCCCCCCAGGTCGCGGTAGAGCACCCGCACCGGACGCCCGTCGCGCAGTACCACCAGGGTGTTCTGGCCGTGCGCCTCCAACGCCACCCCCCACCGGGTGAGCAGGGTGAGCATGGCTGGCAGCACCACCCGGCAGTACCTGTCCAACCAGGCCGCCGCGTCGACGCCGGCCATCCGGACCGCCTGGGCCACCAGTGGGGGTTCGTTCGCCGGGGTGCGCGCCGACAGGGCGGCCACCGGCACCGGTACCTCACCGGGCCACAGGTGTCGGTCGGCCGGTTCGCGGGCCAGCGCGGCCAGGCTGCCTGACGGACCGCGTTCGGGGTCGACGTAACATCCTGACGCCGGTTCGGTGAGCAGCGCGAACCGACCACCCCAGCCGCCCTCGCGCCGGCTGATCTCGGTCAGCAGCACCGACAGCACCGGACCGTTGTGCACGGCAGCCGAGGACACGGTGCGCACCGCGCTGGTCATCTGCACGTCCACCGCGGTCTTCAGGTGACAGGCCGGGCCCGGCCCGACCGGTGCCAGGGTGCGCAACGACATCAGCGGGTGGGCGTCGACACCGGTTCCGGGCAGCACGGTCAGGACTCCCCGGGCGAACGCGTCGGCATACCGGGACAGCAGCACCTGACGAAGCTGCCACGGGTGCACCGGCAGCAGTGCGTACCGGTCCGGGTCGGGCAGGGTGGCCCGGGCCACCGCGGCGATCCCCGGGTGCTCGGCACACAGCAGCCGGGTGAGGTCGCCGCGTCCACCGTGGTGGTCACGTCGAACCGCCAGCACCGGCAGGGAAACCACCGGGGCCCACTCGGGTGCGCAGTCGAGCAGGTCCTCGGGGGTCATCCCCGACCGGGTGCGGCAACACGGATGCAGCGGATGGCCGTCCACCACGGCCTGTTCGAGGAACGGCAGCGGGTCGGACTTCCACCGGGTGGCCCGGTCCGGTGCGCCGTCCGGCCACCGGCCGACGCCTCGGCGTTGACCCGCGACAAGCGCCATGGCCAGGTTTGCCACGCTCTCGGCGAGTTCGCTGGACAACCGCCCCAGGGCTCCGCCGTGGTCGGGCAACCCGGCCGCGTCGAGTAGGTCGACCGGATGGTGCAGTTCTCGCACCCGACCGTCCGAGGTGTGCTGGTGCACCGACAGGTCGGCGGGGTACCGCGCGAACGGTTCGGTCGAGGCGGTCGGGGCGACCAGTCGGCTGCCGTCGGCGAGTACCAGGGCGGCCTGTCGCCGGTCCGGACACACCCGATGGTCGGCCACACCGGGCAGGGGCTCCCGCCACATCGCGCCCCACAGTCGCCCCAGCACCCTGGCCCGGGCCGTCGGCAGCCAGTCCCGGAAGCCGCGTCCCAGGGCCGGGTCGCGCCGGTCGAGCGCCTGGGCGGCACGCTGCTCGGCCTCGGTGAGACGGTGTGGCGTGCCGGATGCGCCGCTGTTCTGGTTCGCGGCGGTGGGCACGGCCGCGGATATGGTCACCCAGATCCCTCCCTGCATCGAATTTAGGGAAGGCTAACCTAAGGTGACGGACAGTACCAAGCCTGCGTCGGTCCGGAGCCATCCAACCATCCCGCCCACCCGGACCAGGATGGCGGCGAGAGGCCTCCAACGGACCGCCGCCCGTGTCGAGGCGGGGGCGTCTCGACACGGGCGGCGCGGTGGTGCGCGGTGCGCTACGAGGCGTCAGGCGTGGTGGAACCACCGACCGACGCGGCGTCCACAGTTTCGGGGGTGTCCTTGGCCGCCACCGTGGCGGTGGCCTTGGTCGCCTTGGTGGTCCTGGTGGCCTTGGTGGCCTTGGTGGCCCTGGTCGCGGTCGCCTTCGTCGCTTTGGTCGCCTTGGTGGCGGTGGCCTTCGCGGCCTTGGTTCCGGCGGCCTTGGTTCCGCCAGCCTTGGTCCCGGGGGCCTTCGTCGCCTTCGTCGCCTTCGTCGCTGCCCTGGTCGCCTTGGTGGCGGTGGCCTTGGTGGCCCTGGTTCCAGCGGCCTTCGTCGCTGCCCTGGGCGTGCCGCTCGCCCCTGTGGGCTCGCCCGTCGCCCCCGTGGGCTCGCCCGTCGCCCCTGTGGGCTCGCCCG
>DATCWR010000354.1:0-4442 GCA_036566245.1 Mycobacteriales bacterium
GGTGGCGGCGTCGGTTCGCCGCGGTGGTCATGGTGTTGGCCGGCCTGCTCGCCAGCGGCGTCGCCCTGGCCGGGCCGGCGTTCGCGCACGCCGAGTTGGCCTCCAGCGATCCGGCAAACTCGGCCCGGTTGGACGCCGTTCCTGACTCGGTGACCCTGCGGTTCACCGAGTCGGTGGGGCTGGAACTGGGCTACCTGCGGGTGGTCGACGGCACCGGCGCCCGGGTCGACACCGGCCAGGTGACCCACCCCGACGAGGATCCCTCGGCCGCGTCGGTGGGGCTGCGCGCCGGCCTGCCCGACGGGTCGTACATCGTCAGTTGGCGGGTGCTGTCGGCCGACTCCCACCCGGTGGCCGGCGCGTACAGCTTCGTGGTGGGCGACGGGCCGCTGGTCCCGGTCGACGCGGCCAGGCCCGGTGCCGGTGCATCGGTGGACGGGGCGGTCAGCGCGCTGTTCGCGCTCACCCGATGGGTGGGGTTCGCCGGGCTTGTCCTGCTGGTTGGTGGGGCCGCGTTCCTGGTGCTGGTGTGGCCGACCGGTCGGGGTGAACCGAGGGTGCGCCGGCTGGTGTGGACCGGCTGGGGCCTGACCACCGCGTCGACCGCACTGAGTCTGCCGCTGGAGAGCCTCTACGCCTCCGGGCAGGGGTTGGGTCGACTGTTGGACACCAGCCTGCTCGACCCGACCCTGCACGGTAACTACGGGCGGATGCTGTCGGTTCGACTGGTGGCTCTGGCCGTGCTGGCGCTTCTGGTCGGCCACGTCATCGACTCACCGTCCGAGCGGAACGACGACGGCGAGCGCAGTTGGCAGATCGACACCGGTGCGATGGTGGCGCTGGTGGTGTTCGTCACCTATGCCGCCTCCGGGCACGCCGCGACCGGCATCCAGTCGCCGCTGGCGGTGCTGTCCGACACCCTGCACCTGGCCGCGATGGCCACCTGGATCGGCGGGGTGGTCATGTTGGCGGCCTGCCTGCTACCCCGGGGCGGGTCGAGGGAGCTGGCCCACGGGTTGCCGGTGTTCTCCCGGCTCGCCGTGGTCTGTGTGGCCACCCTGGTGACCACCGGGCTGTACCAGACCTGGCGCCAGGTCGGGACCCTGCCCGCGTTGTGGTCCACCGGTTACGGTCGGCTGCTGCTGGTCAAGATCGTGGTGTTCCTGGTCCTGGTGGGCCTGGGCTACCTGAGCCATCTCGCGGTGCGGCGCCGCTACGTGGTGCCGGTGGTGCGCGCGTTGGCCGCCGCCCCGGGGGCGGTGGCCCTGGTCGAGGACGTTCCGGGTGAACCGCCCGACCCCCGCGAGGAGGTCGCTGTCCGGGCCCGGTTGCGTCGCTCGGTCGGCCTGGAGGTGCTGATCGCCGTCGTGGTGCTGGCGTTGACCGCGGTGCTGGTCAACCAGGCACCGGCCCGGCAGACCTACTCCCCGACGTTCGGACAGACCATCACGCTGTCCGACGGCGGCAGCGTGCAGGTGGAGCTGTCCCCGGTCCGGACCGGGTCGAACGAAATCCACCTGTACGTCTACGGCCGGGACGGCAAACCGTTCGACCCACGGCAGGTCACCGCCACCGCCGCGCTTCCCCAACGTGAACTCGGACCACTGCCGGTGGACCTGCGCAGGGCCGGGGTGGGGCACTACCTCAACCCCGCACTGGCGTTGCCGGTCGCCGGCGAGTGGCAGATCCAGGTGTCGGTACGCACGTCCGAGTTCGACCAGTCCACCGCCACGGCGAAGGTCACCGTGAAATGACCCCCGGTGCCGCCACCACGAATCGCGGGCAGATCAGCCCACGAACAGGAAGAGGAGTCCCCATGTCCCGTCTGGTTCGTCGACTTCTGGTCGGCGGAGGAATGGCCGCACTGCTGGTCGGCGTGGCCGCCGCGCCCGCGCTCGCCCACGTCACGGTCAACTCCACCAACGCCAAGCAGGGTGGATTCGGCACCATCGCGATCCGGGTACCCACCGAGAGCGACACCGCCTCCACCACCGGGGTGAAGGTGCAGTTCCCCGCCGACGCACCAATCGCCAACGCGTCGATCAAGCCGCTGCCCGGGTGGAGCTACAAGGTCACCACCACCAAGCCCGCCACCCCGATCAAGAACGACGACGGCGAGGAGGTGTCCGAGGTGGTGTCTGTCATCGAGTGGACCGCCGACTCTGCCGACGCCGCCATCAAGCCGGGCGAGTACCAGGAGTTCGAACTCAGCGTCGGCCCACTGCCCAAGGTGGACTCGCTGGAGTTCAAGACGATCCAGACCTACAACGACGGCAGCCAGGTCGCCTGGATCGAGGAGAAGACGGCAGGGGCTGAGTCGCCCGAACACCCCGCACCCGTGCTGAAGCTGCTGCCGGCGGCGTCGACCGACGGAGCCGCGCCGGCCGCGACCAGTAACACCGGCGTCAGCGACACCACTGACACCGGGACCACACCGGCCGCGGCCGAGTCCGACGCGGCCAGCAAGGGTTCGGTCACCACCGCGACGGTGATCGGCGTGGTCGGCCTGGTGGTCGGCATCGCCGGTCTGGGTGTGGGCCTGACGGCGCGCCGCTCGGCCGCCGGTGCGGCCAGCAAGGAGACTGCTGCGTCGTGACGACGACCAGCCACGTCGGCGGGCCGGAGGGGGACACCCTTCGGCCTGTCCGGCGTGCTGTGGCCGGCCCGCTGCTCGCGTTCGTGACGTGCCTGGCGGGTCTGCTCGGCCTGGTGGTCGGGGTGATGCCGGCGGCTCCTGCCGGCGAACCCTCGGGCGCCACCGGTGCCGGGGTGGCGGCCGGTTCGATCCGGGTGTTCGGCGCCTACGTCCGGGAACCGGCCAGCCCGGACGTGGCCGCGGCGTACCTGTCCGTCGCCAACGACGGCACCCAGGCCGACACGCTACTGTCGGTGAGCAGCGGCGCCGCCCACACGGTGACCCTGCATGACGTACCAGACCCCGACCCCGGTCAGACCCCCGACAACGGCCAGGTGCAACCTGGTACCGAGGACATGACCGCGACCGGGCCCCTGACGATCCCCGGAGGTTCCACCGTGACCCTCGCACCGACGCGAGGCCACCTCATGATGGAGGGGCTGCTCGGCCCACTGCGCCCGGGTGACCGGGTGAGCCTGCTACTCACCTTCCAGCGTGCCGGACAGGTGCTGGTCAGCGCCCCGGTCGTGCCGATCGCCGCTCCCGCGCCCACCCAGGGGGGTGACCGATGAGCCGCCGTCCGTTGCTGCTGGTCGGACAACTGGCCGTCGCCCTGCTGCTGGCCGGGTGTTCGGCCGGCCAGACCTCGGCCGAACCGACCAGCGACGCCCCGGTGAGCGTGTCCACGCCGAAATCGATGTTCGCCGGCGCCCAGTTCGCCACGCCGGAGAAGCGGCCCACGTTCACCCTCACCGACACCGACGGCAAGCCCTACGACTTCGCCGCGTCCACCTCGGGCCGGACCACCTTCCTGTATTTCGGCTACACCCACTGCCCGGACGTGTGCCCGACCACCATGGCCGACATCGCCACCGCGCTGCGTGACGTGCCGACGCAGGTGCGGGCCAAGGTCGACGTGGTGTTCGTGACCACCGACCCGACCCGGGACGATCCGAAGGTGCTCGGTGACTGGCTCCGACACTTCGACGGGGACCTGCCGAGCAGGTTCGTCGGGCTGACCGGCAGTCAGGAACAGATCGACGCGGCGCAGCAGGCGGCCAACGTCCCGGTGGCCCAGGACGGCGGGCAGACCCACTCGGCGCAGGTCCTGCTCTACGGCCCGGACGATCTGGCCCGGGTGTTCTACCTGGAGGGCAGTTCGCCCGACGACATGGTGCACGACCTTCCGCTCATCGCCGAGGGGAAGCATCAGTGACCCAGACCGGACTCGCCACACCCCCGGCCACCGACAGTCGGTGGCCGGGGGTTCGGCGTCATGTCGCCCTGGTGGTCCGGCTTGGGCTGGCCGGGGTGTGGCTGTGGGCCGGCCTGGCCAAGGCCATCGACCCGGCCGCCAGTGTGCGGGCGGTGCGGGCCTACCGGCTGTTCCCCGAGTGGGCGGTGCACCTGGTCGGCTATGGCCTGCCGTACCTGGAGATCGGCCTGGCCGTACTGTTGCTGGTCGGCCTGGGTACCCGGCTGTGCGCGATCATCTCCGCGGTGCTGCTCACCCTGTTCATCGCCGGGGTCGCCTCGGCCGCGGCCCGCGGACTGCGCATCGACTGCGGATGTTTCGGCGGCGGCGGTGACATCAGGGCCGGGCAGACCCGGTACACCCTGGAGATCCTGCGCGACGCCGGACTGCTACTGGTGTCGGTGCTGCTCGCGGTGTGGCCGGCCAGCCGGTACTCGGTGGACGAGGCGGTCGAACGCGGTGCCGCCGGCATGGTGCCGGCCGGCCGGGTCGGCCCGCGCCGAACGAAAGAGGCCCAGCGTCGGCTCGCCGAACTGGCCGCGCGGCGGCGTC
>DATCWR010000362.1:0-6060 GCA_036566245.1 Mycobacteriales bacterium
CACCTTCGGGCCGGCTGTTCCAGCCGGCCCGAAGGTCGATGGTGTGCCGACTCAGCCCCGGTTGGTCATGGTGTACCGGAGTTTGGCCATCATGTTCTCCGCCTGCGGCACGATCCCGGACTCCTCGAACAGGCCACCGACCCGTTCGGCCAGCTTCTCCGGGTCCCAGCGCGCACCGTCGTTCTCGATCACGGCCACCGAGGTGAACGGCCGGTACAGTTCGACCGAGTCGCCCTGCACCCCGAAGACCTTGCCGCTGATGTGGGCCGCCGCGTCGCTGCACAGGAACGCGACCATGGGGGCCACGTTGTCCGGGTGCCAGAAGTCGAACCCGTCGCCGCCGGTGGGAATCTGCCCGTAGGCGCTCTCGGTCATCCGGGTCCGGGCGGCCGGCGCGATGGCGTTACAGGTCACCCCGTACCTGGCCATCTCCATGGCCACGATGGTGGAGAACGCGGCGATGCCCGCCTTGGCCGCACCGTAGTTGGACTGGCCGAAGTTGCCCAGCAGCCCCGAGGTCGAGGCGGTACACACCACGTGCCCGGGCCGGCCGGACTCCCGCCAGTAGCCGCACGCGGCGTGGGTCGGCGCGTAGTGGCCGCGCAGGTGTACCCGGATGACCGCGTCCCACTCCTGCGGGGTCATCTTCACCAGGGTCCGGTCACGCAGGATTCCGGCGTTGTTGACCAGTGCGTCGAGCTGCCCGAACTCGTCCACGGCACGACGCACCAGCGCCTCGGCAGCGGCCTCGTCGGACACGTCTCCGGTATCGGCGACGGCCCGGCCGCCGGCGGCGACGATCTCCTCGACCACCGCACGTCCGACCTGCTCGTCCAACTCGTTGACCACGACCGCGGCGCCCTGGCGCGCCGCCTCGATCGCCTCACCCCGGCCGATACCGCGGCCGGCGCCGGTGACGATCACGACCCTGCCCTCTAGAAGTCCCATGACCGGCAGGTTACCGACGGGTCACCTCGACCGGGAAGAGTGGATTGTCCCGCTCGACAGCAACAGCGCCGCGCTGATCACCGCCATCACGGCGGCCACGGTGTGCAGCCCGGCGGTGCCCACCGAATGGGCGAAGACCACCCCGAGCAGGCTGGTGGACAGGATCGCGCCGAGGTATCGGGATGTCTGGTACAACCCGGCCGCCGTCCCGGTGCCCTCCGGCGGGGTCACGTCGAACAGCGACGACTGGAGGCTCAGGTTGCAGAATCCGTTCGGCAGGCCCAGTACGGCGCAGACCAGCACCAGCGACCAGATCGGGCTGGTGGGCCGGAACGCCAGCATCAGCAGGGCACCCACCAACATGGTGCCGACACCGAACACCATGGCGGGTGCCGGTCCGCGTCGGGCGATCATCCGGACCGCCACCGGGGTGGCCAGCAGGCCCAACCCGGCCAGCGGTAGCAGGAGCAGTCCGGCCAGCCGTGGCGGCAGGCCGCGTTCCCCCTCGAACCACAGCGGCAGCGCGTAGAACGCGCCGTAGAACGCCACGTTGACCGCGGCGAACCGCAGGTAGACACCGAGCAGTGCGCGGTTGCTGGCCAACACCCGGACGTCGAGGAACGGTTCGGCGACCCGCCGTTCCCACCACACCAGCAACCCGAGTGCGACCGGTCCGACCGGCAGCAGCGGCCAAAACGGGCCGGCCGGGACGGACAGCAGGAAACCGAGCAGACCGGCCAGCCCGGACGCGAACAGCAGCACCCCGACCAGGTCCACCCGCGCCGGTGCGGTGTTCGAACGGACGAGACCGGGTAGGCGGCCCGACCTGCCCAACCTGTGCAACCTGGCCGTCCTGTCCGTACAGTGCGGACGGTCGGCGGGCAGCCAGGCCAGCGCGGCCGCCAGACCGGCCAGGGTGACCGGCACGTTGGCCACGAACACCGCCGGCCAACCGGCCAGCGACACCAGGAACCCGCCGAGCACCGGGCCGAATGCCGCACTGACCGATGCCGCCACCGACAGCGCCCCCAGCGCGGCGGTCGGCGCGGCCGCCCGACCCGACTGCCCGGCGCCGTCAACGTGATCGGCGCGGTCACCGGCCCGGGCAACCTCGCTGGCCGTCCGGATCAGCACCAGGCCACAGGGGAACGCCACCGAGGTGCCCACGGCCTGTACCACCCGGAATCCGACCAGCCAGCCGAACGACGGCGACAGCGGGGCCAGCGCCCCGGTCAGGCAGACCAGCACCAGTCCCAGGCAGAAGACGCGGCGGGCGCCGAACTGGTCGGCGATCCGACCGGCCAACGGCTGGCAGACCGCGGCGGCCAGGTAGAAGGCGGAGATCAGCCAGGACACCGTCGTCACGGTGACACCGAAGTCGTCGCGTAACCGCAGCAGCGCGACCGCGATCATGGAGGAGTTCAGCGGGTTGAGCAGGGTGCCCAGGCAGACCGCGGCGACCAGTCGCGCCGGCACCGACCCCGTCGGGCGGGCTCGCTCACCCGACCTGGGCATCGACTTCTCTTCCACCGGTGGCGGGACCGGCGAGTAGTTCGCGCACGCAGGGCAGCGCGGCATCCCGTTCGGCCGGCACCAGGCCGATCCGGGTGCGTCGGTCCAGCACGTCGTCGGCGTCCAGGGCGCCCTCGTGCCGCACCGCGAAGAGCACCTCGGCCCCGGTGACGTCCACCCCCTCGGCCAACGGCTGGAGCAACCGCGGATCCCCGCCAGCCTCGGCCAGCACCACAGAGACCTCGGCGCCGTACCGTTCGACCAGCCGTCGCGGGGCGCGCAGACCGGCCAGCACCCGGCGCGGTGCCGCACCCACAACGGGGAGCCGCCGGGTGCGGCACCGGCCGGCGATGAGTCGACCGTTCCGGACCGCCGCATCCACCGCGTCCTGTGCCATCGCCCGGTAGGTGGTGAGTTTTCCACCCACCACGGTGAGCACGCCGTCGGATCCACGGCTCACCACGTGCCGCCGGGACAGGTCGGCGGTGCGGTCGGCCCGCCCCGGCAGCAGGGGGCGCATCCCGGCGAACGAGCCGAGCACGTCGGTGTCGACCAACGGCACCTCCAACACCGTGTTGACCACGTCCAGCAGGAACCGGGTCTCCTGTGGCGTGGGTTCGGGCACGTCCGGTGGGGCGCCGTCGACCGGCTCGTCGGTCAACCCGAGCAGTACCCGGCCGTCCCGCTGCGGCAGCACGAACACGTACCGGTTGGGCTGACCGGGCACCGGCACGGTGATGCCCACCCCGGGGTTGCCCAACGCGGCCGAGCGAACCACCAGGTGGGTGCCCCGGCTGGGCCGCAGCCGGATCTGTGGGACCAGTTCACCGGCCCACACGCCGGTGGCGTTGACCACGGTCCGGGCCCGCACCGTGAACGTGCCGCCGTCGAGCATGTCGGTCACCGCGGCGCCGTCCCGGTCCAGTGCGGTGACCCGGGCCCGGGTGAGCACCCTGGCCCCGTGGCCGGCGGCGGTGCGGGCCAGCGCGACCACCAACCGGGCGTCGTCGGTGAGTTGCCCGTCCCAGCCGAGCATTCCACCGCGCAACCCGGCCCGCCGGGCCGCGGGCACCGCGGCCAGCACCTCGGTGACCGACAGTCGGCGCGGTCGGGGGAGCAGGTCGCGGGGGGTGCCCGCGGCGGAGCGGAGCAGGTCACCGGCCAGCATCCCGGCACGCACCAGGCCGGTGTCGCGGCGGGACATCCGGTCGGTGAAGGGCACCACCATGGGCAGCGCGCGGGTCAGGTGCGGGGCGGTGTACCGCATCAGCAGACCTCGTTCCACCGCGCTCTGGTACGCCAGTCCCACGTCCCCGCCGGCCAGGTAGCGCAGGCCACCGTGTACCAGTTTGGAACTCCACCGGCTGGTGCCGAAGGCCAGATCGTGCCGTTCCAGCAGACCGACCCGCAGACCCCGGGTGGCCGCGTCCAACGCCACCCCGGCGCCGGTCACCCCACCACCGACGACCAGCAGGTCGAGTACCTCGCCGTCGGCGAGTGCGTCGCGGTCCGTCTCCCGTCGCCGCCGGTCCAGCGAGGTGGGCCGAATCATGCCGACCCGGCCGTCAGGTAGCCCCGCAACAGCAGGGCCAGTTCCCGGTACAGGTCGGCCTGGTCCACGCCCTGGCTGGCCGGACCGAGCGACAGCACGAAGGACTGGGTGGCCAGCAGCAGGGTGCGGGCCAGCACGGCGACGTCGGCCCGGCGGATCGAACCGTCCCGCTGGCCGGCGCGGATGCGTTCGGCGAAGAAGGTCTCGGCGCGGCGTTGGGTGCTGCCCAGCCGGTCGATCACGTACGGCAGCAGGAGTTCCGGGTCGACCTCGATGACCTTGCGCAGCAGCGGGCTGGCCCGCAGCGCGGCGACCGCCGCGACGACCTGGCCGACCAGCCGTTCCAGTTCGTTGCCGGCGGTCACGTCCCGCCGGGCCTCGGCGCCCACCACGGCACCGAACTCGCGGGTCATCAGGTCGGCGACCAGCGACCGCACGTCCGGGTACCGGCGGTAGAGCGTCATCCGGCTCAGCCCGGCTCGTCTGGCCACGTCGGTGAGCGTGGTGCGGCGTACTCCGACGGCCAGCACGCACTCCCGGGTCGCGTCCAGGATCGCGTCGTCAGTGTTACGCTGAGACGACATATGTAACACTGTACAGCATGCGGGTTCCGGCGTACGACAACGACCGACTGGCCTGGGGTCCGGCCGAACGCCGACCCGAACTGCCGCGCTCCGCGCTGCGCTGGCTTCGGGCCCGGTTGGGTACCGACATCGCCGCCACCCCGACCGTGCCGGCCGCCCCGACGACCGAGCCGGGTCCGGTACCGACCGGTGCCCTGCCCACCGCCGCAGCCGCCGAGATCGGAGCGCTGGTCGGACCGGCGTACCTGCGCGACACGCCGGCCGCCCGACTGGCCCACGCCGGCGGGATGAGCTACCTGGACCTGCTCCGCCGACGGTTGGCCGAACCCCCGGCACTGCCCGACGCCGTGGTGCTGCCGGCCGACCACGAACAGACCCTCGAACTGCTGCGGGTGTGTGCGCGGCACGACGTGGCGGTGGTGCCGTTCGGTGGCGGCACCAGCGTGGTCGGCGGCGTGGAGGCGCTGCGTGGTGGGCACACCGCGGTGGTCGCGGTCGACCTGGCCAGGTTGGACCGGCTGCTCGCGGTGGACCGGGAGTCGTTGACCGCCACCTTCCAGACCGGGGTGACCGGCCCGCGCGCCGAGGCGCTGCTGGGCGCCCACGGGCTCACCCTGGGCCACCTGCCGCAGAGCTTCGAACGGGCCACCCTGGGGGGATTCGCGGCCACCCGGTCGGCCGGTCAGGCGTCCACCGGGTACGGCCGGTTCGACGAGTTGGTGCTGGGGTTGCTGCTGGCCAGCCCGGCCGGTGAACTGAGACTCGGTCGGGCGCCCCGGTCGGCCGCCGGTCCCGACCTGCGGCAGTTGGTCCTGGGCAGCGAGGGTGCGTTCGGAATCATCACCGAACTCACCGTGCGGGTGCGGCCGATCCCCCGGCACCGCCGCTACGAGGCATGGTCGCTGCCGTCGTTCGCGGCCGGTACCGATGCGGTGCGGCACCTGGCCCAGGCCGGACTGTCGCCCGAGGTGGTCCGGCTGTCCGATCCAGCCGAGACCGAGGCCACGCTGGCGCTGAGCGGTTCGACCCCCGCCACGCTGCTCGGCCGGTACTACCTACGCGCCCGGGGGCAGGCCACCCCGTGCCTGCTGGTGGTCGGCTGGGAGGGCACCGCGGTGCGACGTCGGCGGTCCGCGGTGGCCGCCACCCTGCGCCGACACGGTGCGGTCTACCTGGGTCAGGGACCGGGGCGGTCCTGGCGGCGGCACCGGTTCGACGCACCGTTCCTACGCGACACGTTGCTGGACGCCGGCCTGCTGGTCGAGACACTGGAGACGGCCGCGGACTGGTCCCGGCTGGACGGGTTGCGCACCGCGGTGACCGACGCCGTGCGACACGCACTGGGCGGGTCGGTGGTGGGCTGCCACCTGTCCCACACCTACCCGACCGGCGCGTCGCTGTACCTCACCGTGCTGGCGGCCCGGGACCGGACCGATCCGGTCGGCCAGTGGCTGACGGCCAAGC
>DATCWR010000366.1:0-13112 GCA_036566245.1 Mycobacteriales bacterium
GTGTGGCGGGCCGACCGGTACTGGGCTGGCGACTAGCGCCCGAGCCGGGGCCGAGCCTCGGGTGGAACCAACGGCCTGGTCGGTGACGTGGCCCCTCGGACGGCGCGTGACCGACGTGGTTAGACCTCGTCCGACACTCCAGCGGTGAGTGGCACGATCCACTCATGGAACTCATCAACGTCGATGGAGTCCGCGCTGCCGCAGCCCTGCTCGAAGGGGTGGTGCGGCAGACCCCGCTGGAAGGTTCACGGGTGCTGCGGGCGCGGCTGGGCGGGCCGGTCTATCTCAAGTGCGAGAACCTGCAACGCACCGGTTCGTTCAAGATCCGGGGGGCATATGTCCGAATAGCCCGCCTGTCCGAGGAGGAGCGAGCCCAGGGGGTGGTCGCGGCCAGCGCCGGCAACCACGCCCAGGGAGTCGCGCTCGCCGCCGAACTGCTGGGCACCACTGCGACCGTGTTCATGCCGGTCGGGGCACCACTGCCCAAGATCGCAGCAACCCGCAACTACGGGGCCACCGTCCGGCTGGTCGGCGACACCGTGGACGAGTCGCTGGCCGCGGCCACCAAGTACGCGGCCGAGGCCGGATCGGTCTTCGTGCACCCGTTCGAACACCCCGACGTGATCGCCGGGCAGGGCACGGTCGGACTGGAGATCCTGGACCAGTGTCCCGAGGTGCGCACCGTGGTGGTGAGTGCCGGCGGCGGTGGACTGGTGTCTGGTATCGCGGCCGCGGTGAAGGGACTGCGTCCGGACGTGCGGGTGGTGGCCGTGCAGGCCGAGGCCGCCGCGGCGTTCCCCGGTTCGCTGGCCGCCGGGCACCCGGTGGCGGTGCACAGCATGACCACCATGGCCGACGGCATCGCGGTGGGCTGTCCCGGTGAACTCACCCTCGAACATGTGAGCGCTCTGGTCGACGACGTGGTGACGGTGTCCGAGGAGGCTCTGTCGCGGGCTTTGCTGTTGTGCGCGGAACGGGCCAAACTGGTCGTCGAACCAGCCGGTGCCGCCGCGGTCGCCGCCATCCTGGAGGAACCTCGCCGGTTCGAGGCACCGGTGGTGGCGGTGCTGTCCGGCGGGAACATCGATCCGGTGTTGCTGCTGAGGGTGCTCCGGCACGGCATGATCGCGGCCGGCCGGTACCTGTCCTTCCGGCTCCGGGTGCCCGACCGGCCCGGCGAACTGGCCCGGCTGCTCGGGTTGCTCGCCGAACAGGGCGCCAACGTGCTCGACATCGAACACTCCCGCACCGGCCCCCGGCTGCACCTGGGTGAGGTTGAGGTCGCCCTGTCGGTGGAGACCCGGGGGACCACGCACTGTGACGAACTGCTGGGCGCACTGCGCGCGGCCGGTCACACGCTGGTGTTCGGCTGAGCCTTCCCACCGCAACACCGGACAGGGTCCACCCAACCGGTTACGCTGCCCGCTGACCGGTGGTGGGCTGGTGGAGTGGTGGTACGGCGTTCGGGGGCTGCCGTGGCGGACGTGATCACGGTCGAGGCACTGGTCAAACGGTTCGGCAACACGGTCGCGCTCGACGGGCTGAGCTTCGGCGTGCCAGAGGGCACCCTGCTCGGGGTGCTGGGGCCCAACGGTGCTGGCAAGACCACCGCGGTGCGGATCCTGGCCACCCTGCTGCGACCCGATTCCGGGCGGGCCAGCGTGCTGGGTATGGACGTGGTGCACGATGCGGACCGGGTTCGGCATGTCATCGGCCTGACCGGTCAGTACGCGGCGGTGGACGAACTGCTCACCGGTCGGGAGAACCTGGTGATGGTGGGTCGGCTGTTCCGGCTCGGTCGCGCCGAGGCGCGCCGCCGGGCCGCCGACCTACTGGAGCGGTTCGACCTCACCGGCGCGGCGAACCGGCCGGTTCGCACCTACTCGGGGGGAATGCGGCGCCGGTTGGACATCGCCGCCAGCCTGATCGCCCGGCCACAGGTGTTGTTCCTGGACGAACCGACCACCGGCCTGGACCCGCGCAGCCGGATCGGCATGTGGGAGGTGATCGAGGATTTGGTCGGGCAGGGCACCACGATGTTGCTCACCACCCAGTACCTGGACGAGGCCGACCGGCTGGCCACCACCATCGCGGTCATCGACACCGGCCGGGTGATCGCGCAGGGCACCAGTGACCAGCTCAAGGCGCAGGTCGGTGGGGTGCGGTTGGAGGTGACCGTGGCCGAGTCCGACCACGTCGACCGGGCCGTCGCCGCGCTGCGAGGTCACGCGGCCGGGGAACCCGCGGTCGACCGGGAGACACGACACGTGGTGGTGCCGGTCGCCGCCGCCGACGGTGCCGGCATCCTGCCCGGGGTGGTGCGGGACCTGGACGCGGCCGGGGTCACGGTGGCCGACCTGGCGTTGCGCCGACCCACCCTCGACGACGTCTTCCTCACCCTGACCGGGCACGCCACCGAGGAGGGCGCGCCCGCGCACCCGACCGGAGGTGACCGGTGAGCGCGACGGTGTCCGGCGGGATGGCCGACCGGATGCGCTGGGCGTTGTCCGACATCAGCGTGATCACCTGGCGGAACCTGCTACGGGTCGCCAGATCACCCGAACTGATCTTCTTCGGGGCGATCCAGCCGATCATGTTCGTGCTGCTGTTCTCCTACGTGTTCGGCAGTTCGATCGCCCTGCCGGGCTATCCGTTCAGTTACCGACAGTTCCTGATGGCTGGCATCTTCGTGCAGACCATCGCGTTCGGGTCGGTGGCCTCGACCGGTATCGGAGTGGCCGAGGACCTGGCCAAGGGCATGGTGGACCGGTTCCGTTCCCTGCCGATGACCCGCTCGTCGCTGTTGGTCGGCCGCACCCTGTCCGACGTGGTGCGCAACGCCTACACCACCGCGATCCTGCTGGCAGTCGCCTTCGCCATCGGGTTCCGGTTCCACGGCGGGGTGGTCGCCGGGCTGGCCGGCATCGGCCTGGGGCTGCTCTTCGGGTTCGCGTTCTCCTGGATCGCCGCGTGTATCGGACTGCTGGTGCGCAGCGTGGAGGCGGCGCAGACCGGCGGGTTCATCTGGCTGTTCCCGCTCACCTTCGCCAGTTCGGCGTTCGTCAGCACCCAGAGCATGCCCGGCTGGTTGCGGGCGTTCGCCGACGTGAACCCGGTGACCGTGACGGTGAACTCACTGCGGGCCCTGTTCGACGGCACCCCGGTGGGGGACAACCTGTGGCAGTCGCTGCTGTGGATCGCCGGGGTGCTGGCGGTGTTCGTCCCGCTCGCGGTGTTCCTCTACCGCCGCACCACCACGCGCTGAGCGCCGGTCGCCGGTCAGTGGGTCGGCCCGGCGGACTCGGACAGCGCGTCGGCGAAGATCGCGTCGATGCCCGTGCGGTCCGACGCGGTGACTCCCAGGGTGTCGACCGTCGGTGGCTGCGTCGGCACCCCGCCGATCATGCCGACAAGAGTGTCCGGATACCGGTCGGTGCCGACGAGGGTGTCGGCGAACACCGACGCCGAACCGAGTGCGTCGCCGAACCAGGCCGAAGGACCAGGCATGTCCTCGAACCGCGTCGGAGGCGGTGCGCCGGTTGCGGTCCGGCCGGCCCGGTCACCGGAACTGGCTGTTGCCACGGGTACCAGGGTGCCAGACACCCGTCGACACCGGTGGACGTGGACGCCCGGGCGTACGGCGTTGGACGCCCGGGTGCCCACGTTGGCGCGGCCGTGGGGGGCTAGAGGTTCCCGCGCCTGGCCTGTTCGCGTTCGATCGCCTCGAACAACGCCTTGAAGTTGCCCTTGCCGAACCCCATCGAGCCGTGCCGCTCGATCAGTTCGAAGAACACCGTGGGTCGGTCCTGGACCGGGGCGGTGAAGATCTGGAGCAGGTAGCCGTCCTCGTCCCGGTCGGCCAGGATGCGCAGTTCGCGTAGTTCGTTGAGTGGCACCCGGGTGGTCCCGACCCACTCTCCCAGCGCGTCGTAGTAGCTGTCCGGTGTGGCCAGGAACTCCACGCCGGCCGCCTTCATGGCCCGGACCGAGGCCACGATGTCGGTGGTGGCCAGGGCGATGTGCTGGACGCCGGGACCGCCGTAGAACTCCAGGTACTCGTCGATCTGCGACTTCCGCCGGCCCACGGCCGGTTCGTTCAGCGGGAACTTCACCCGGCGTGACCCGTCGGCGACAACCTTGCTCATCAGCGCCGAGTACTCGGTGGCAATGTCGTCGCCCACGAACTCCTTCATGTTCGTGAAGCCCATCACCCGGTGGTAGAAGTCGACCCACTCGTTCATCCGGCCGAGTTCCACGTTGCCGACGCAGTGGTCGACGGCCTCGAAGCGGTGTTCGCCGGTGGCCGGATCAGAGTCCCGGTCGACGTACCCGGGCAGGTATCGGCCGCGGTAGCCGGACCGGTCCACCAGGGAGTGCCGGGTCTGGCCGTAGGTGGCGATCGCGGCGGTCACCACGGTGCCGTGCTCGTCGGTGAGTTCGTGGGGTTCGACCAGGCCGGTGGCGCCGTGTGCCACCGCGTGGGCGTAGGCGGCGGGTACGTCGGGCACCGACAGCGCCAGGTCGGTGATTCCGTCGCCGTGCCGGAAGATGTGTTCACCCAGGGCGGTGCCCGGCCGAACCGGTGCGGTCAGCACGAACCGGGCCCGGCCCGACTCCAGCACGTAACTGGCCGAGTCCCGGTTCCCGGTTTCCGGGCCGGAGTAGGCGACCACCCGCATGCCGAACGCGGTGCGGTAGTAGTGGGCGGCCTGTTTGGCGTTGCCCACCGCGAAGACGATCGCGTCCATGCCGTGGACCGGGAACGGATCCTCGCCCGGACGGTCACCCGCGTGCTGTCCGACCGGGTCGCTCCACGCCGTGCCGGTCGGCGCGTCGACGTTCTCGATCGCCCTGGTCATTCGCCGCTCCTTCCGCCAGACAGGCCGAAAGCATCATGCGTGGGGTACAGGATGCGCAACGTCGCGCGATCAGACTGAGCATTCTGTACAGTTCCGGGAACCGCCAGCACTGCTGGGTCGACCACTCTGCCCAGTCAGGTGAGGGGAGTCGACATGGCAGCCAACAGCGCGCACCCGGGCGCACCCCGCCCGGCACAGGCCGGCCCGCAGATCGGCACGCGGGTCGGTCCGGAGAACACCGCGCCCGATCCGCTGGACGCCCGGTTGGTGCTGCTGCTGGCCGCCGAACCGAGGATCGGCGTGTTGGAGTGTTCCCGTCGACTCGGGGTGGCCCGGGCGACCGTGCAGTCCCGACTGGACCGGATGCAGCGGCGCGGGGTGATCCGCGGCTTCGGCCCGGACCTGGACCCGGCGGCGCTCGGGTACGGCGTGACCGCGTTCGTCACCCTGGAGATCCGCCAGGGGCGCGGGCACGACGTGGTGGCCCGACACCTGGCCGGCATCCCCGAGGTGCTCGAACTGCACACGGTTACCGGACAGGGCGACCTGCTGTGTCGGATCGTGGCCCGCTCCAACCAGGACCTACAACGAGTTATCGACCAGGTGGTGGCAGACCCTGACATCGTGCGTACCTCGACCCTGATCGCGCTGTCCACCCTGATCCCACACCGGGTGCTGCCGCTGGTCGAGCGTTGCCTGGACTGACCGGTACGACAGGGCAGAACCTCGACCGGCCCGGCGGATGCCGGGCCGGTCGAGGTGTGACGGTGAGGTCAGCCGGTGAAGGGTTTGGCCCTGAGCAGGGTCACCCGCATGATCTTGCCGGCGGGCGTCTCGTAGGTGCGCTCCTCGCCCTCGCGCGCGCCGTGCAGTGCCAACCCCAGCGGTGACTGCGCGGAGTAGACCTCCAGGTCGGTGGTCGCGGCCTCCTCGCGGGAGCCGATCAGGAACGTCTCGTCCTCGTCCTCACCGGCGAACCGGACGGTCACCACCATGCCGGCCTCGGCCACGCCGTCGTCGGGTGGCGGTGCGCCCACCTTGGCCACGGCGAGCAGTTGCTCGAGTTGGCGGATCCGCGCCTCCTGCTTGCCCTGCTCCTCCTTGGCGGCGTGGTACCCACCGTTCTCCTTGAGGTCACCCTCTTCGCGGCGCGCGTTGATCTCCGCCGCCATGGCTGGGCGGTTCGCGATGAGCTCGTTGAGCTCGGCCTTGAGGCGGTCATGCGCCTCTTGGGTGAGCCAGGTGCCTGGGGCGTCATGGTCCGTCATCGACACGTAGTGCTCCTTGCCAGGACGAGGTCCGTCGTGTCCCGACAGGACCAGGTCTGTCGGGTCCTGCCGGGACGAGGTCTGTCATGGACGTATCCAGAAGTTCGAAAGTAACACCGCTGACTGTGTCAGGGCACAGTCACGGCGGACAGTTTTCCGGTCCGGGTCAGTCGGCGCCCTGGTACCGACAGCCGAGCACCTCCCCGGTGACCGGTCTGTCTGAGGTGGCCAGTCGATAGGTGAGGGTGGTTTGCCGCTCTTCGGTGGCTACCGCCACCTCGGCTCTGCCCACCTCTGCGCCGTCGTCGGATCGGGCGCGCACCAGGCATATGGCGGGATTGCCCGGTTCATCACGATGCACGACGAAAGTTATGTCGACGTACTCGCTCGTTGTGGTGAACGCCGTCACTGTCGCGGATACTCCCGGGCCGCCGAGGTTGTGGTAGGCCGTCACGGCGACCCCCAGACCCGCCGCCAGCACCACCACGACCAGCACGGCGAGCCGCCAGGTCGGCCCCGGCCGTCCGGCACGGCGGCCGTAGCGGTCAGCGGACCGCACCGGACCGGTCACGGAATCACCTCGGACTGTGGGAGGTTTGCGGTGGCGACACCGCGGCGGGGAGTGTCGTGGTCGTCAGGGACAATCGTCTCAGGTGCCCGGGCGCACCATGCCACCGCGGTGCACCAGCGGCGCCCACCTCGCGAAGACTCAGGAGCGTTGACCTCAGTGACCGAGAACCTGCGCCTGATGGCAGTGCACGCGCACCCCGACGACGAGTCCAGCAAGGGTGCGGCCACCATGGCCAAGTACATCGCCGAGGGGGTGGACGTACTCGTGGCGACCTGCACCGGTGGGGAGCGCGGGTCGATCCTCAACCCCGCGATGGAACGACCCGAGGTGGCCGAGCACCTGGCCGAGATCCGGGCCGAGGAGATGGCGCGGGCCCGGCAGATCCTTGGCGTGCGCCAGGAGTGGTTGGGCTTCGTCGACTCCGGGCTGCCCGAGGGCGACCCGCTGCCGCCACTGCCGGAGGGCTGTTTCGCCGTGCAGCCGTTGGAGGTCGCCGCCGAACCTCTGGTGCGACTGGTACGCGAGTTCCAGCCGCACGTCGTGCTCACCTACGACGAGAACGGTGGTTACCCGCACCCGGACCACGTCATGTGCCACCGGATCTCGGTGGAGGCGTTCGAGGCGGCCGGTGACCCGGACCGCTACCCGGGGACCGGCCAGCCCTGGCAGCCACTCAAGCTCTACTACCACATGGCCTTCAACCGTGGCCGGGTCGAGGCACTGCACCGGGCCATGCTGGAGATGGGCCTGGAGTCGCCCTACGAGAAGCGGCTCGCCAACTGGAAGGACGAGGACGAGACCACCCCACGGGTGACCACCCGGGTGCCCTGTGGTGACTACTTCGAACTGCGCGACCAGGCACTGCTGGCGCACGCCACCCAGGTCGACCCCAACGGGTGGTTCTTCTCCGTGCCACTGGCCGTGCAGCGCGAGGTGTGGCCGACCGAGGAGTACCAACTGGCCCGGTCGCTGGTGGACACCACGCTGCCCGAGTCCGACCTGTTCGCCGGCGTGACCGAGAGGATCACCACATGTTGACCGTGGCCGCCGCATCCGGCCTGTTGGCCGAGTCCGAGACGGGCAAGGCCGGGCCGCTCGGGTTGCTGATCATCCTGCTCCTACTCGCGGCGGTGTTCCTGCTCGGGCGCTCCATGACCACCCACCTACGGCGGGTGCCCGCCTCCTTCGACGAACCGACCGACACCGCCGGTGGGCCCGACACCCCCAGCGGGACCGGGACCGACCAGGGCCACACGGTCTGACCACCGCGCGCGGCGTGGCCCGTACCCCCCATTGGAGAGCGATCCATGCCCAACCGGTTGGCCGACGCGACGTCCCCGTACCTGCTGCAACACCGCGACAACCCGGTGGACTGGTGGCCGTGGTGTGACGAGGCGTTCGAACAGGCCCGGCGCCGCGACGTGCCGGTGCTGCTGTCGGTCGGCTACGCCGCCTGCCACTGGTGCCACGTGATGGCGCACGAGTCCTTCGAGGACGTCGACACGGCCGCGTTGATGAACGAGCACTTCGTGTGTGTCAAGGTGGACCGGGAGGAACGTCCCGACGTCGACCAGGTCTACATGGCCGCGACCCAGGCGATGACCGGTCGGGGTGGCTGGCCGATGACGGCGTTCCTGACCCCGGACCGGGCGCCGTTCTACTGCGGCATGTACTACCCGCCGACCCCTCGTGGCGGCATGCCCGGCTTCCGGCAGGTGCTGGTCGCGGTGGCCGAGGCGTGGCGGGACCGTCGCGAGGAGGTGCTGTCCTCCGGCCGCCAGGTGGTCGCGGCGCTGTCTCGCGCCCCGTCGGTAGCCGGCGAGGGTCTGGCGTTGGGTCCGGCGGAACTGGACCGGGCCGCCGCCGGGCTGGCCACCTCCTACGACGGCGTCAACGGCGGGTTCGGCCGTGCCCCCAAGTTCCCACCGTCGATGTGTCTGGAGTTCCTGCTCCGTCACCATGCCCGGACCGGTGATGCCGCCTCGCTGCGGATGGTCGAACACACCTGCGAACGGATGGCCCGGGGTGGAATGTACGACCAACTCGCCGGTGGGTTCGCCCGCTACTCGGTGGACGGGCGGTGGGTGGTTCCGCACTTCGAGAAGATGCTCTACGACAACGCCCAACTGTTGCGCGTCTACCTGCACCTGTGGCGGGCGACCGGCTCGCCGCTGGCGCTGCGGGTGGTGACCGAGACCGCCGACTTCCTGGTGCGTGACCTGCGCACCGACGCCGGTGGGTTCGCCTCGGCACTGGACGCCGACACCGACGGCGTCGAGGGCGCCACCTACGTGTGGACGCCCGACGAACTGGTCGACGTGCTGGGTGACCAGGACGGCCGGTGGGCCGCCGGGGTGACCGGGGTGACCGGGGAGGGAACGTTCGAGGGCGGTTCCTCGGTGCTCCAACTGCCGGCCGACCCCGCCGACGAAGCACGGTGGCGGTCGGTACGGGCCCGGCTCCTGCACGCGCGCACGGCGCGGCCGCAGCCGGCCCGTGACGACAAGGTGGTCAGCGGGTGGAACGGCCTGGCCGTGGCCGCGCTGGCCGAGGCCGGCGCGTTGTTGTCCGAACCGTCCTACCTGGACGCCGCGGTGGCCTGCGCGGAACTGCTGCTGGCGGTGCACGTGGTGGACGGGCGGCTGCGGCGGGCGTCCCGGAACGGCGTGGTGGGGGTGCCGGCCGGAGTTGCCGAGGATTACGGCGATGTGGCCGAGGGGCTGTTGGCGCTGCACCAGGCCACCGGTGGGGCCCGTTGGCTGGTGCGGGCCGGGGAACTGTTGGACACCGCACTGGACCACTTCGGCACCGACTCCGGGGGCTTCTACGACACCGCGGACGACGCCGAGTCGCTGGTCACCCGGCCGGCCGACCCGACCGACAACGCGGCGCCGTCGGGGAACTCGGCGCTGGCCGGGGCGCTGGTGACCCACGCCGCGTTGACCGGTTCCGCCCGGCACCGCGACGCGGCCGAGTCAGCGCTGGCCGGGGTGGGTGCGCTGGGTGTCAGCCAGCCGAGGTTCTGCGGTTGGGCGCTGGCCGTGGCCGAGGCGGTGCAGGCCGGACCACTCCAGGTGGCGGTGGTGGGCCGAGACGAGGCCGCCGCCGAACTGGTCGGGGCGGCTCGCCGGTCCACCTCACCGGGTGCGGTGGTGGTGTGCGGTGTGCCCGACGCCGAGGGGGTTCCGCTGCTGGCCGACCGGCCACTGGTCAACGGCGCCGCCGCGGCGTACGTGTGTCGGGGATTTGTGTGTGATCGCCCGGTGGTCGAACCCGGCGCACTCGCCCAGGCGGTCGGCGCCCGTTCGGCATAACCCGGGGGTGCGTGGAACCTACGGTGCCGTAACCTCGGTGACATGAGCGTCACGCCCGCTGCCGTTCCGCTCTCCTCGCCACGCCCGCGCCCCCGGTTGCGTGGATGGCTGCACGCCTGGGCCTTCCCGGTCTCGCTACTCGCCGGCGGCACGCTGGTCGCCGTGGTCGCGCCGACCGTCGGGGCCCGTGCCGCCGTCCCCACCGCGGTGTACTCGGTGACCGTGTCGCTGTTGTTCGGTACCAGCGCGCTCTACCACCGGGTCACCTGGCAACCGCGGGCCCGGGCGATCATGAAGCGGCTGGACCACTCCATGATCTTCGTGTTCATCGCCGGCACGTACACGCCGTTCTCGGTGTTGGTACTGCCGCACGACACCGGCACGGTGGTGCTCGCGGTGGTCTGGGGCGGCGCGTTCGCCGGTACCGCGCTGAAGATGGCCCGGCCCGGTGGTTCACGGTGGGTGTCGGTGCCGATCTACCTGGCGCTGGGCTGGGTCGCCGTGTTCGTGTTGCCGGCCCTGTGGCACGTCGGCGTGGTTGCCCTGGTGCTGATCCTGGCCGGCGGGGCGATCTACACCGCCGGTGCGGTGGTGTACGCCCTGCGCCGGCCCGACCCGGTACCCACCGTGTTCGGGTACCACGAGGTGTTTCACCTGTGCACGGTGGTGGCTGCGTTGTGTCACTACGTGGCGGTCTGGCTCGCCGTGTACTCCGGTTAGCGGGAACGGCGTACTCTGCCACGACGTGGATGTCCGGACTGTCGCGTACTCGTTGTACGAACGCCGGTTGCTTCGCCAACTCGAGGGCAGACCACGCCCGCGGCACGTGGGTGTGATGTGCGACGGAAACCGCAGATGGGCCCGTGCCTCGGGTATGAGCGACGTCAGCCACGGCTACCGACGTGGGGCTGACAAGATCGAGGACCTACTCCGGTGGTGTGCCGAAACCCGCATCGAGGTGGTCACGCTCTGGTTGTTGTCCACCGACAACCTCTCGCGGCCAGGCTCGGAGGTCGAGCCGCTGCTGCACATCATCGAGGGGGTCAGCACCGACCTGTCCGCACCGGGCAAACCGTGGCGGCTGAAGATGGTCGGTGCGTTGGACCTGCTCCCGGTGGAGACGGCGCACATCCTCAAGGCCGCCGAGGAACGCAGCGCGGACCGGACCGGGATGACCGTCAACATCGCGGTCGGGTACGGCGGTCGGCGGGAGATCGCCGACGCGGTCCGGTCGCTGCTGCTGGAGCAGGCAGACCAGGGCACCAGCATCGAGGAACTGGCCGAGATGCTCGACATCGACCACATCGCCGAGCACCTGTACACCCGGGGACAGCCCGACCCGGACCTGGTCATCCGGACCAGTGGTGAGCAGCGGGTGTCGGGGTTCCTGCTCTGGCAGAGCGTGCACTCGGAGTTCTACTTCTGCGACGCCTACTGGCCGGACTTCCGTCGGGTGGACTTCCTGCGTGCGCTGCGTGACTACGCCGCCCGGCACCGCAGGTACGGCGGCTGAGTCCCGAACGAGAGGGAACGCCGACCGCCAGCCCGGTCGGCCTGTCCGGGGAACTGGAAGACTTGTCGGACATGGACGTCCCGCGGGAGTACGTGAAACTCGGGCTGCGGTTCAACCGGCTGCTGCCCGGCATGGTGGACTCCTACGTGGGCAGCACCGTCCTGCGGGCCCAGGTCCGGGCCGAACCGCGACCGCGCCCGTCCGCGCTGGCCAGACAGGCCCGCCTGTTACTTCGCGAACTGCCCTCCGCCGGACTGTCCGGCGACCGGGTGGACTATCTGACCGGGCAACTGACCGCGTTGGAGTGCGCGGCCAGGCGGCTGGACGGTGAGCGGGTGGGCTACCTGGACGAGGTCGCGGCCTATCTACAGGTTCGCCTCGAACCAGGAGATCCGGAAGAGTACTTCCAGATCCACCGCACGCTGGACGAACTGCTTCCCGGCACGGGTCCGTTGACCACGCGCTACGCCGACCACCGGAACCGGGACCGCTGCCCGGGTACCCTGCTGTCCACCGTGGTCCGGGCGCTGTCGAGGGCGTTGCGTCGGCGGGTGCGGGACGCCTACGACCTGCCCGACGGCGAGCGGGTCGAGTACCGTGTGGTGACCGGTCAACCGTGGAGCGGGTTCAACCACTACCTCGGTGACTACCGGTCCAGGGTGGCCATCAACGCCGACCTGCCGCACCGACTGGTCAACCTTCCGCAGCTCGTGGCGCACGAGGCATACCCGGGTCACCACACCGAGAACTGCACGAAACAACGTCGTCTGGTCGAGCGGGACAACCGGATCGAGCACAGCGTGTTCCTGGTCAACACCCCCGAATGCCTGGTCACCGAGGGACTGGCCGACCTGGGTCTGCTGGCCGCCGTCGGCCCGGGGTGGGGTCGGTGGACCCAGCAGGTGCTGGCCGGGCTCGGACTCGGCTTCGCCGGTGACCTGGCCGAACGGGTGTCGGACGCCGTGGTGGGTCTGGACCGGGTGCGGCAGGACGCCGCGATCCTGTTGCACGACCGGGGTCGGGACCAGGCCGAGGTGGTCAGCTACCTGTGCCGCTGGTTGATGATCTCCGAGGGCAGGGCTCGCGAGTCGCTGCGGTTCATCGCCGACCCGCTGTGGCGGGCCTACACCTCGACCTATGTCGAGGGACGCCGGTTGTTGGGCCGGTGGCTGGATGCCAGACCGGCGGGGCAGTCGCTGCCCGAGCGCTTCGCCCGTCTGCTGGCCGAACCGTTGACCCCGGCCAGGATCGCCACGGAGATCGCGTCCCGGTGAGCGCGGAACCTGCTGACCGGTGGCCGGAGGGTACCCGGCCCAACCGGTCCGACCCGTCCGTACAGTCCGACGGGTCCGACCGGTCCGAGCGGTTCGAGTCGGTTGCCATCCCGGTGCGATGGCCCTCGGCATGGCCGTACCTGTCCCACCTGGTGTACCGGCGGGCCCGTTTCGTACTGGCGGTGGTGCTGCTCACCGCCGCGGGGATCGTGCTGACCGGCGAACCGGGCGCGCAGTGGTGGGTTCCGTTGCTGCCGGTGGTGCTGCTGGTCGGTCCGGTGCGTCGGCCCGGCCGGCTTCGCCGGGCGTTCGA
>DATCWR010000101.1:0-2259 GCA_036566245.1 Mycobacteriales bacterium
CGGGCGAACCGGTCGCGGCGCCCGCTCCACCCGCCAGACCCGCCGCCCGGCACCGATCACGCCCACAGCGGCGCATCCGGTCACCGCGCCCCAGAACACCTCACCCAACTCGACACCGGACGAAGCACCTACCACCGAGGTGACCCAGGCCAGGGCGAGGGTCAGTAGGGACCGCACCACCAGTGCCCGGCGTACCCGGCGACGACGGCGTTCGTGCCGCCGTGCCGGATCACGCAACGTGGCCAGGCTGGCACGCAGTCGGCCGGTCCACTCGCGTTCGGGGTCCATGGCGGTCGGTCAGGCCGGTCCGGTGGCCTGTTCGGTGGCCTTACCAACGCCGCCGTCGGCCCCGGTCGCGTCCCGGCCGGTCTCCACCGCGGGGTGGCTGGGCGGTCCGGCGAGCTGTGACCCGGACATACTGGCCCGGATCTGGTCCAGTCGGGCCGAACCCGCCATGTCCAGGGTCGACTTCTGAATCTCGACCATCCTGCCCTCGACCGAGTTGCTGGCCAGTTCCGCCTGACCCAGCGCGGTCGCGTACCGGCGTTCGATCTTCTCCCGTACCTCCCCGAGGCTGGGCACGTCACCCGGGGCGGTCAGTTCGGACATCTGCTGGAGCGAGGAGGCGACCTGTTCCTGCATCTTGGCCTGTTCCAACTGGCTGAGCAGCTGGGTCCGCTCAGCCAGCTTCTGGCGCAGCAGCATGGCGTTCTGGTCCACCGCCTGCTTGGCCTGTTCGGCGGCGTGCAGGGCCTGGTCGTGCAGTTGCTTGAGGTCCTCCATCTGCTTCTCACCGGTGACCAACTGGGTGGCGAAGCTCTGTGCGGCCTGCTCGTACTCGGCCGCCTTGGCCGCGTCGCCCTCGGAGCGCGACTTGTCCGCGAGCACCAGTGCCTGCCGGGCCGAGGCCTGGAGGCGCTCGACCTCCGACATCTGCCGGGACAACTTCATCTCGAGTTGGCGCTGGTTACCAATAACCTGCGCGGCCTGCTGGCTGAGTGCCTGGTGCTGGCGCTGGGCTTCCTCGATGGCCTGCTGGATCTGGATCTTCGGGTCGGCCTTCTCGTCGACCTTCGCCCCGAACCAGGCCATCATGTACTTCCAGGCCTTCACGAAGGGGTTGGCCATGGCTGCGTGTCCTCCTGTCAGCGGCGATTTCCACGGTACGCCGAGGGCCCTCGTGGTGCGGTCCGACCCTGACCGGACCAACCCGAGGAGTGCTGAACACACCACGGATTGTTTCGTCACCGTGTTACTGACATCGTGTCAGGTTCTGACCCAGACGTCCGCCAGCCCGCACCAGACGATCGACTCCACGGTGTCTGCCGGTTGTTCTGGTGGACCGTGAGGGTTTGAGGGGGGTGTGGGATGGAGCGAAGCTCCACCCACAGGGGGTAGCACAGCGAACCCCGGGCGTACCACCCGTGGCCGGCCGCGGAGCCCGACAACGGCACGGCCGGGCCCCGCGGTCCACCGCCGGGCGTGTGTCCCCGGTCGGCGGAGCCCTGGGACACGCCGACTCCCGGCCAACGTCTCGCTGTCTTGTGGACCGTCTAGCAGCCTATTGGTGCAGCGGCGACTCCGGCCACTTAGGATTATTTATTGTTGAATAGACGGTTATGTCATTGGCCTTGATCGCGACCCACACCCGGGCACCCGTATCGAGTCCCAGTTCGGCCACCGAGGCCGCGGTGAGGTCGGCGGCCACCGCGGGGGGTCCGGCCAGGTCCACCCGTACCTGCTCGCCCAGTCGCTCCAACCCGACCACGGTGGCTGACCACACGTTGCGCGGGCTGCCGTGGGGCCGGTCCGGGTGCACCGCCACCGACTGCGGCCGGAACGCGGCGAACACCGCGCCCTCGACCGCCTCGGCCACGGTCAGCACGCCACCGTCATCCAACTCGATCCGGGTTCCGTGGCCGACCCCACGGTGCAGGTTCAACCCGACCAGCCGGGCCACGTACTGGGTGCGAGGCCGGCGGGCCACCTCACCGGGAGTACCCCGCTGGACCACCACACCGTCCTCCAGCACGACCAGACGGTCACCAAGGACCATCGCGTCCACCGGATCATGGGTGACCAGTACCGCGCAGCCACCGAACCCACGCAGGTGGGCGGACAGCTCGCCCCGAACCGCCAGTCGGGTCCGGGCATCCAGGGCGGACAGCGGCTCGTCCAGGAGCAACAGCCGGGGTTCGGTGGCCAGCGCGCGGGCCAACGCCACCCGTTGCGCCTGCCCACCGGACAGGGCCGCCGGGC